>JAHFQI010000229.1 GCA_023259355.1 Comamonadaceae bacterium | reverse complement strand
GCCAAAGGCATGCAGAACCTGCTGCACGACATTACCCAGGGCCATGTGTCGATGACCGACGAAAGCCTGTTCGAGGTGGGCCGCAACGTGGCCACCACCGAGGGCGCGGTGGTGTTCGAGAACGAACTGTTCCAGCTGATCGAATACAAGCCGCTGACCGCCAAGGTGTACGAGCGGCCGTTTTTGCTGGTGCCGCCGTGCATTAACAAGTTCTACATCCTGGATCTGCAGCCCGAGAATTCGCTGATCCGCTATGCCGTCGAGCAAGGCCACCGCACCTTTGTGGTGAGCTGGCGCAACCCCGACGACTCCCTGGGCCACAAGACCTGGGATGACTATGTCGAAGACGGCGTGATGGCCGCCATCGACGTGGTGCAGAACATCACGGGTGCCGAACAGATCAATGCCCTGGGTTTTTGCGTGGGCGGCACCATCCTGAGCAATGCGCTGGCCGTGCTGGCTGCGCTCGGCGATGAGCCCGTGGCCAGCGCCACCTTTTTGACCACGCTCATCGACTTCACCGACACCGGCATCCTGGACGTGTTCATCGACGAGAACTTCGTGAAGTTCCGCGAGATGCAGATGGGCAAGGGCGGGCTCATGAAAGGGCAGGACCTGGCCTCGACCTTCAGCTTCCTGCGGCCCAACGATCTGGTGTGGAACTACGTGGTGGGCAACTACCTCAAGGGCGAAACACCGCCACCGTTCGATCTGCTGTACTGGAACAGCGACAGCACCAACCTGCCCGGGCCGTTCTACGCCTGGTACCTGCGCAATTTCTACCTCGAAAACAACCTGGTCCAGCCCGGCAAGCTCACCGTCTGCGGCGAGAAGATGGACCTGGCCAACCTCACGCTGCCGGTCTATATCTACGGCTCGCGCGAAGACCATATCGTGCCCATCAATGCGGCCTATGCCTCCACCCAGGTGCTGCCCGGCAAGAAGCGCTTTGTGATGGGCGCCTCGGGGCATATCGCCGGTGTGATCAACCCGCCCGCCAAGGGCAAGCGCAGCCACTGGATTCGCGCCGACGGCAAGCTGCCCGCAACGCTCCACCAATGGCTGGAAGGCGCCACGGAGTACCCGGGCAGCTGGTGGACCGACTGGTCCGGCTGGCTCAAGGGCCACGCCGGCAAACAGGTTGCGGCACCCAAGGCCTACGGCAAAGGCGCCCGGTTCAAGGCCATCGAGCCGGCACCTGGCCGCTACGTGAAGCAAAAGGCCTGAGCGAACCGCTCCAAAGGGCTGCGAGAATCTGAAAACTCTCCGGGGCGCGTGCTTTCGCCCCCACCGATTTACTTCGAAAGGACTTTCCATGGAAGACATCGTCATTATTTCTGCTGCCCGCACTGCCGTGGGTAAATTTGGTGGCGCTCTGGCCAAGACGCCCGCCACCGAACTGGGCTCCATCGTGATCCGCGAGGCCATCGCGCGGGCCGGGCTGGCGTCCGACCAGATCGGCGAAGTCATCATGGGCCAGGTGCTGACGGCTGGCGTGGGCCAGAACCCCGCGCGCCAGGCGATGATGAAGGCCGGTGTGGCCAAGGAAACACCGGCCCTCACCATCAATGCAGTCTGTGGCTCGGGCCTCAAGGCGGTGATGCTGGCGGCCCAGGCTGTGGCCTGGGGTGACAGCGAAATCGTGGTGGCCGGCGGCCAGGAAAACATGAGCCTTTCGCCCCATGTGCTCAACGGTTCGCGCGACGGCCAGCGCATGGGCGACTGGAAAATGGTCGACTCCATGATCGTCGATGGCCTGTGGGACGTGTACAACCAGTACCACATGGGCATCACGGCAGAAAACGTGGCCAAGGCCTACGGCATCACCCGCGACATGCAGGACGCCCTGGCCCTGGGCAGCCAGCAAAAGGCCGCCGCCGCGCAGGACGCAGGCAAGTTTGCCGATGAAATCGTTGGCGTGAGCCTGGCCCAGAAGAAGGGCGACCCCATCCTTTTCAATGCCGACGAATACCTGAACCGCAAGACCAATGCCGAAGTGCTGGCGGGCCTGCGTCCGGCCTTCGACAAGGCGGGCAGCGTGACCGCGGGCAATGCCTCGGGCATCAACGATGGCGCCGCTGCCGTGGTGGTGATGAGCGCCAAGAAGGCTGCCGCCCTGGGCCTCAAACCCCTGGCCCGCATTGCCGCCTTTGGCACCAGCGGCCTCGACCCGGCCACCATGGGCATGGGCCCGGTGCCCGCCTCGCGCAAGGCGCTGCAGCGCGCGGGCTGGAACGCTGCCGACGTGGACCTGTTCGAGCTGAACGAAGCCTTTGCAGCGCAAGCCTGCGCCGTCAACAAGGAACTGGCCATCGACCCCGCGAAGGTCAACGTGAACGGTGGCGCCATTGCCATCGGCCACCCCATTGGTGCGTCCGGCTGCCGCATCCTGGTCACGCTGCTGCACGAGATGCAGCGCCGCGACGCCCGGAAGGGCCTGGCGGCGCTGTGCATTGGCGGAGGGATGGGCGTGTCGCTGGCGCTGGAGCGCTGAGGGCATCCGCACGCCGCCTGCAAAGGCACCCCTTCATACGGTTTTGCCTTCAAACGTATCACTTCGTTGGTTCGCCTTGCCGTGCTAGAGCACTGTCTGCGGCTTCCCGCCTAGTTATCCGCTTGAATGCAAGACCGTGTCAGAAGCCGCGTTGCCACGCGGCTTTTTTGTTGCCGGTGGTGCTTGATGCCGCAGGCAGGGCGCACAGGCCTGTGCCCGCGGAGGCAGCCGCTGCGGGGTGCTTATGCCGAAACGCGGTCTGGCGAGGACGGTTTGTGCCGGATCGCGGCCCTTTCTGCCATGCACAGCACGCGGGTGGGGATCGATCGGCGCAGTCTTGCAGAAAAAACGAAGGCTTCCGTGTTTTTCTTCACCGCAGCGTATCAATTCTTGGGTAGAGTGGGTGCGGAGCACATCACAACCAGGAGAAATCAAATGAGCCAGAAAGTAGCGTATGTCACCGGCGGCATGGGTGGCATCGGCACCGCCATCTGCCAGCGTTTGCACAAGGAGGGGTTCACGGTCATCGCCGGCTGTGGCCCCACGCGAGACTTCAGCAAGTGGCTCGATGAGCAAAAAGCGCTGGGCTACACCTTTTACGCATCGGTGGGCAATGTCGGCGACTGGGATTCCACCGTGGAAGCCTTCACCAAGACCAAGGCCGAACATGGTTCGATCGATGTGCTGGTGAACAACGCCGGTATCACGCGCGACCGCATGTTCCTCAAGATGACCCGCGAGGACTGGGACCAGGTGATCGAGACCAACCTCAACAGCATGTTCAATGTCACCAAGCAGGTGGTGGCCGACATGGTGGAAAAGGGCTGGGGCCGCATCATCAACATCAGCAGCGTGAATGGTGAGAAGGGCCAGGCGGGGCAGACCAACTATTCGGCCGCCAAGGCCGGCATGCACGGCTTTTCCATGGCGCTGGCGCAGGAACTGGCCACCAAGGGCGTGACGGTGAATACCGTGAGCCCGGGTTACATCGGCACCGATATGGTCAAGGCCATTCGCCCCGATGTGCTGGAGAAGATCGTGGCCACCGTGCCCGTCAAGCGCCTGGGCGAGCCCAGCGAAATTGCCTCCATCATCGCCTGGCTGGCTTCGGAAGAGGGAGGCTACGCCACCGGGGCTGATTTCTCCGTCAACGGTGGCTTGCACATGGGCTGACACGAAGCCCCGAAGCCGACAACAAAAAACCCCGCATTGGGGCAATGCCAGTCAGTTAAGCCCTGACTGGCATTTTTTTTGGTGGGTACTTGCTGCGTGTTGATCGCTTGACCTCGCGCAGGAAGCTTCGATCAGGTCGTCGAGGCGGGAGCACGAAGTAGTGAGCCTGATCCAGAAGGCGCTGCAAATGCTGGGGCAAGGCGCCCGCGCGCGCCAGGTGCATGGTGTTGAGTGCACCGACGATCGCGTGCTGCGCGGTGTGAAAGCTGATGCGGGGGGCCTGTCCGAATTTCTGTGTGTGAGGCTCATTGAACCTTCACCGATTTCGTGAAGCTGGTTGACTATCTTACGTGCTCGATTTCGTGAACCGATCTTCGTAGAGGATCGCGAATTG
>JAHFQI010000095.1 GCA_023259355.1 Comamonadaceae bacterium | reverse complement strand
GTCCACCGGGTACAGCGACTGGTCGGGGTACATGGAGGCGTAGCTGTTGTTGTCGGCGGCGACTTGCCAGCCCGACAGGTAGATGGCCTTGACGCCAGCCTTCACCTGCTGCATGGCCTGGCCACCGGTCAGCGCGCCCAGGCAGTTGACGTAGGGCTCATTGTTCACCAGATCCCACAGCTTTTCGGCGCCGCGCTGGGCCAGCGTGTACTCGATCGGGAACGAACCGCGCAGGCGCACCACGTCAGCGGCGCTGTAACCGCGCTTGATGCCTTTCCAGCGGGGGTTGGTGGCCCAGTCTTTTTCAAGGGCGGCAACCTGCTGTTCGCGGCTGAGTTGTTCGGTGATGTTTTGCGGCATGGAAACCTCCAGTAGGTGAGTTGAAACAGGACGACATCTGCTGCTGAATGCAAAACCGATGCCGATGGGCTTACTTTAGCTCTTCTATAAGACTTGTTAAAGCTCTTATGTCTTATAGAAGACATTTTTTTATTCAAGCAAAATCAATGACTTACAATCATCGTTTCTCAATGCAAAATTGAATTTCCCATATCGAGAAATATTGATGCAGCGCAGCATGTCAATTTTTCATATTGCAAAAATGATGTGCTCGCTTGTGAAAAGTCCGAACGACAAAATGTTCACGCGTGCCGGTCACGCACCCAGTCACCGCTCAGAATGGTGCGTGCGCCGACCGTGTAGCTCGGGTTGATCTCATAGACGATGCACTCCAGGCGTTCGCCATGCACCTCGACGGGGACCCGGCGCTTGAAGTACTCATCGGTTTGCTGGGGGTACAAGGCTTCAATCTCATCAAGCAATCGCTCCAGCGCCAGCGTGATGGCGTACACCTCGCCAGACACCACCCCGGCACCGCCCAGAACCACACCAGGGTAGGCACCCAGGTGGTACATCGTGCCGTGGACAGTCGCACGGCCGATAAAGCGCGGTTCAGGCTGCAGCCGGGTGATGTCGTTGTCATCGCCGCGGCGCAGCGTACCGTAGACAAACACATGGATCGGCAGGTCATTTCCGGGATCAGCCCGGGCGAAGTCTTCATGCATGATGGGGCGCTGTTTGATTGCAAGCCGTCCAGTCTAGTGAACTCCGTTTCCAACCGCCTCGTGGCCTGCGCGGCGCTCGGCATCGGTCTTCTGGCGCTTTCCGACCCAGGACACCCCGATGCAGGGGACCGAGTGCCTGGCATCGATGCGGAAAGCGGCAAGGTCTGGCTGGGCAACCTGCTGCTGTTCGCCGCAGTGCTGTGCGAAGCCGCCTATTCCGTGATCGGCAAACGCCTCACCGAGAGGCTCGGCCCCAAACAGGTCACGTCGATGATCAACCTCTGGGGGTTAGTGCTGTTCACCCCTGCGGGCTTGTACTTGGCGTGGCATTTCGACTTCGGCGCTGTCCGATGGCCTATGTGGCTGCTGCTGGTGTTCTATGCGCTGGCGGCCTGCATGTGGAGCGTGTGGCTGTGGATGACGGGCCTGAAGGTCGTGCCCGCGGCGCAGGGCGGCGTGTTCACCGTGATGTTGCCCATCAGCGCCGCGATGGTGGGCATTCTGGTGCTCGGCGAGCCGCTCGGCAACGCCCAAGGTCTCGCCCTGGCCATCGCGCTCGCAGGGGTGGTTCTGGCCACCCTGCCCGCACGGCAAGGGCGTTAGGGCATCCGCTCAGTGCGCCCCGGCGTGCAGCGGCACCGCACTGACCACGATACCGTCTTCGTCCGCGTAGAGCCAGTCGCCGGGGCGCACCCACACGCCCTGAATCTGCACCGGCACGTCGCGCTGGCCCTCGTCACGCTTGGCGGTTCGCAGGGGCATGAGCGCCAACGCACGGATACCGACTTGCGCCACACTCAACTCCGCCAGATCCCGCACCGCGCCATCGACGACCAAGCCGGCCCAGCCGTTTTGCGCCGCCGCGGCAGCGAGGTTGCCCCCCACCAGTGCGCGGCGCAGCGAACCCGCACCGTCCACCACGAGCACGCGGCCCACACGCCCCTGCGGCGTTTCCAGGTAGCCGGGGGAATTGACGGCTTCGCGCACGCGCGAGTTGTCCTCCGGACACCGCAGCGTCACCACGGGGCCGCAAAACTTGCGCACGCCGCCATAGTCGTGGAACACCGGCGGCAACACGCGCAAGCGGCCGCTGGTGTCGGTCTCGTTCGCGTCGCACAGGTCGCAAGTCGCAAAGGCGGGTGGTGTGACTGTGGCATTCATTCGCAGGGACTCCATGGGCTTGAGGGCAACAAAAGCGCCAAGAATACCGAACTCCAGGACGCGTCCAATGACCTCGGGACGGCCCGCAGTCATGCGCCTGCAAAGGCTCGTCGGGCACGCCTGAAACCCACGAGATTGCACGCCACCCGCACAAAGCTCGTTTTCAGAGGTGGATTCGCAACATTCCAGAGTGAAAAAAGCCGTTTCCCGCTTGGAAACACATTCTTTCTCCAGTAGCATCCGTCGTGCCAGTGGAGAAGCAGTTTTCGCTGGTGATTAATCAACTTCCAGAAGAGGACTATCAATCATGGCAACTGCAAAGAAAGCTCCGGCGAAAAAAGCTGCACCTGCAAAGAAAGCAGCACCCGCCGCCAAGAAAGCCGCCCCGGCCAAAAAGGCCGCGGCACCAGCCAAGAAAGTAGCCGCCAAGGCGCCGGCCAAGAAGGCTGCGGCACCGGCAAAGGCAGCGGCCCCCGCCAAGAAGGCCGCTCCGGCCAAGAAGGCGGCCGCCAAGCGCACCCCCAACGCCGCGTTCATGAAGGCCCTGACCCCGAGCGCCGCACTGGCTGCCGTGGTGGGTGCCACCGCACTGCCCCGCACCGAGGTGGTCAGCAAGCTGTGGACCTACATCAAGAAGAACAAGCTGCAGGACGCCGTCAACAAGCGCCTGATCAACGCCGACGCCAAGCTGAAGGAAATCTTCGGCAAGGCCCAAGTGTCGATGTTCGAGATGGCTGGACTGATTGGCAAGCACCTGAAGTAATCCAGCTCAGGCAACCACAAAAAAGGCCGGTTTGATCCGGCCTTTTTCATTTCCACCTTCCGCAGCTGGCGAGCCCCTCGCCAACCGTTCACCGCCCGTTACTTCTTTTCCAGCGCATTGCGGGTAATGCCCGACAGCGTGCCGCGTGTCGTGATCACTTCCGGGTCCAGCATCACCTCGATCAGCGTGCCCTGTCCGCGCGCCAGCGCCTCGATCAGTTGCGGCTCGAACTCCGCGGTGCGCGTGATGCGCACACCCGCATAGCCGTAGGCCCGCGCCAACGCCACAAAGTCCGGATTCTGCAGCGCCGAGCCGCTGACATGCGTGGGGTATTCGCGCTCCTGGTGCATGCGGATGGTGCCGTACATGCCATTGTTGAGCAGCACGATGATGCTCTTGCCGCCGTGCTGCACCGCCGTCGCCAGCTCCTGTCCATTCATCAGGAAATCGCCGTCGCCTGCGATGGTGAAGGCCGTGCGTCCGGTCAGGATGTTGGCCGCGATGCCGGCCGGCACCCCATAGCCCATCGCACCATTGGTGCAGCCGAGCTGTGTCTTGTGGCCCCGAACCAGGCCGTAGTGCCGGAAGAAGCGGTGCACCCAGCTCGCGAAGTTGCCCGCGCCGTTGGTCAGCACCGCGTCGGCCGGCAGATGCTTTTGCAGCGTGGCCACGATGGCCGGCATGTCGATGTCGCCCGGCAGCACCTGCGGCACCAGGTTCGCCTCGTAGTCGGCGTGCACGGCCGCGGTCCAGGCGGCCCACGGCACGGTTGGCGGCGCCGTGAGCACCTCCAGGCTGCGCGCGGCCGCATTCATGGTGGACAGGATGGCGATGTCGGCCTGGTAGACGCGGTTGAGCTCCTCGGCGCTCGCATGGATGTGCACCAGCTTCTGCTTCGGCTTCGGCACTTCCAGCAGCGTGTAGCCGCTGGTGGTCATTTCGCCCAGGCGCGGTCCGATGGCGATCACCAGGTCGCTGTCACGGATGCGCGCGGCCAGTTTGGGGTTGATGCCAATGCCGACATCGCCCGCGTAGAGCGGGTGGTGGTTGTCAAAAGTGTCCTGGAACCGGAAGGCATTGCCCACCGGCAGTTGCCAGTTCTCGGCGAAGCGCTGCAGCGCCTGCGCGGCCTGCGCCGTCCACCCCCCGCCGCCGGCAATCACGATCGGGCGCTCGGATTGCAGCAGCATCTCGCGCAACTGGCGCAGCGAGCCCGGGTCGCTCCAGGCTTCGACCGGTTCGACTTTCGGCAGCGGCTCGGCGTCCACCATCTGCGTCAGCATGTCCTCGGGCAGCACCAGCACGACCGGGCCGGGGCGGCCGTTCATCGCCGTGGCGAACGCGCGCGCCACGTACTCGGGGATGCGGCGCGGGTCGTCGATGCGCTCGACGCGCTTGGCAAAACCCTTGGTGCTGGGGCCGAAGAAACTGCCGTAATCGACCTCCTGAAACGCCTCGCGGTCGCGCGTGTCGCTGGCAACGTCGCCGACGAACAGCACCATCGGCGTGGAATCCTGAAACGCCGTGTGCACGCCGATCGACGCGTTGGTGGCACCCGGCCCGCGCGTGACGAAACACACGCCCGGCCGCCCCGTGAGCTTGCCCTGCGCCTCGGCCATGAACGCCGCGCCGCCTTCCTGGCGGCAGATCACGAAGCGGATCTGCTCGGCATGGGCGTGGAGGCCATCGAGCACGGCGAGATAACTCTCCCCCGGGACGCCGAACGCGTGGGTGACGCCCTGGGCCAGGAGGCATTCAACGAGAAGGTGGCCCGCAATTTTTTCAGTCATGCGTCATTTTGCCTCGCCGCCCGCGGAGGCTCACGGCAGTCACAACGAGCCGGACAACGTGCAAAGGGCTCGTGCTCACGCCGGCTTGGTGCGATGCCCCACACCCAGCGCGACGCCCACGCTCAGCAGCAGCACCAGCGCCGCGCCCAGCAGCGTGGCGCTGTACCAGCCGTGGTCCATGAACACGCCAAAGACGACCGGGGAGATCGCGAAGCCCACGTCCAGGCCCGAATACACCATGCCGTAGACCCGGCCCGTCGCACCCTTGGGCGTGGCTTTCTTAATCATCATGTCGCGGCTCGGACCGCCGATGCCCACCGCCAGGCCCGTGGCCGCCAGCACCACCATCGTGCCGGTGGCGCCAAAGATACCTGTCGCGCACAGGGCCATGCACAGCGCACCCACACTCATGCACACCGCCACCACGCGGTCGCTGTGCGCGGGCAGGCGCGCCGCGACGAAGCCGCCCATGAACATGCCGAAGGCGCCGCACAGCATGTAGGCCGTGAGCGTCATGGTGGCCGCCTCGAAGCTCACACCATGCAAGGCCTTGAGAATCGAGACGGAAAAACTCTGCACCACCGCCAGCGTCATGGTGGACAGCAGAAAGAAGGCAAAGCACCACCACACCACCGGCAACTTCATGAAGGCCAGGTCACTGCCCGCCGGCGCATCCGCATGCCGGACCACCGCTTCGGTGCGCAATTGATCCCGATGCACCAGCAGCACCAGCAGAATCAGCACGTACATCAGCGCCGCGCACAAATAGGCCACGCGCCAAGTCGAGATGGCGCTGATGCCGGCGAAAAACACCGGTGCCAGCGCCCAGCCCAGGTTGCCCGTGAGCCCGTGGGCACTGAAGGCATGGCCCAGGCGCGGGGTGGACACGCGCTGGTTCAAAATCGTGAAATCCACCGGGTGGAAGGTGCAGTTGCCCAGGCCCGCCAGCACGGCCACGGCCATCAGCATGCCGTAGCCCGTGGCAATCGACGCCAGCAGGCACGCCGCGATGAAGAACGCGAACGCGGTGAACAACGCCGGCCGCGCGCCGATCCGGTCCACCACGAACCCCGATGTCGCCTGCCCGGTGCCGGACACCACAAAAAACACCGACATCAGCAAGCCCAGCTGCGCAAAACTCAGGCCGAATTCCTTCATGAATACCGGAAACATCAAGGGCAGCAGCAGGTGAGCGAAGTGGGAGCTGGCGTGCGCCAGACCCACCAGGCCGATGACGAGGGCATCCTGCCGCAGGGGGACGGGACGAACGGGGTGGGACGGCATGGAAGAGGTGGCAGCAGAACTCATGTGACGATGCTAAGCGGCCCGGGCATTTCCGTTAATCGCTAAACTGCCAATCAATAGCGAAATACCGCCATGCCCCCACGCTCGCCCCTCAAGATCACGCCGGTCGGAAATGCCGACGCCTTCACGCCGACCCGAACGCGCCCAGTGCGCGTGCGTGCCCGAAACCTGCCGGCGGACGCCCATCTGGAGCCGCATCGGCACGACTGGGGCCAGCTGGCCTACTGCGACAGCGGCATCACCCAGGTCACGGCGCAGGCGCCGCAGGAAGTGACCTACATCGTGCCGCCATCGCGCGCGGTCTGGATTCCTCCCGGTGCGCTGCATGCCATCACGGTCATCGAAGCGGCGCAATTGCGCACCCTTTACGTGTGCGCCAGCCTGGTGCCCGAGGGCTGGACCGCAAGCCGCGTGATTCGTGTCAGCCCGCTGCTGCGCGAGCTGATCGCCGCGCTGGACATTGCCCCAGCAGACCTGTCAGGCCACGCCCGCGATGCCGCCCCGGCCACGCCGCGCGAACAGGCGCTGACAGCGTTGCTGCTCGATGAAATGGCAGGAGCGGACATCGAAACCCTGGGCGTGCCCATGCCACATCCCGTCACGGGCGACAAGCGCCTGCGGACCCTATGCACGGCCGTGCTGCGCGCACCGGCCGCACGCGCCACGCTGGCGGAATGGGCCCGCGACATCGGCGCCAGCGAGCGCACCGTCGCCCGCCTGTTTCGCGACCAGCTCGGCATCAGCTACCAGCAGTGGCGCCAGCAGGTCGTGCTCGCCCACGCCCTGCCCATGCTGGCGCGCGGCGCGCCGGTCAGCCAGGTGGCGGCCGCCAGCGGCTACGCGAGCGACAGCGCCTTCACCGCGATGTTCAAGGCCGCCATGGGGCAGCCACCGAGTGCGTTCCAGGGCTGAATGGACGCCGCCAGCCCCTTTCAATGGTGTTTCCGGCTGCGGCCGGCCCCCATCACAACGCCCCCAGCCATGTGGCACCGCCAGGATCGGGCGTCAGGCTGTGGCCTAATTACGGGTTACGCAACTTTATTTACCGGAGTCACCATGCCCCAAAAAATCAGAACTGAAGCCGACCGCGTCCGCAGCCCCAAGCCCATTCCCGTCGCAGGCCAGACCATCACGGCCGGCCGCGGCCAGAAACGCAGCCTGGAGCGCGGCACCGCCACCCGCAACAAGAAGAACCCAGGCAAGCGCGCCAAGAAGGGCGGCTGATCCGAAAAAAGCGCGCCACCCCGATGTGTGGCGCGCAGCCGGCGACTGGCCCGCAACGGGCCGATCGCCCCCATGGACGCCCGATGGATCGGGCGACCATCGCAGCGGCACTCGCGCCGCCTGCCCCCTGGCCGCCAGGGGTTTGAAATCCATTCGCCCCCTTCCACAAGACGTTCTCCCGCGCGGCCGCCATGGCCCCTTCACGTGATGCCGCCTCATTCCGCAGATGCGGCCCCTCGACTGCCGCGGTTCGAACTTGATCTTCATCAAGCGACGGGCCGGGTCGCAACGGCACACTCAAACCATCCCTGTCACCTTGGCCGACCGCGACAACTCCTTTGCCGATCGTCGCCTTGCTCTCAAAAAGGACATCGCCATGGAATTCAAGGACTACTACAAGATTCTCGGCGTGGCCAAAACCGCCACCGCCGACGAAATCAAGAAGGCCTACCGGAAGCTGGCGCGCAAGTACCACCCGGACGTCAGCAAGGAGCACGACGCCCAGACCCGCATGAGCGAGATCAACGAGGCCCAGGCCGTACTGTCCGATCCCGAAAAACGCGCCGCCTATGACGCACTGGGCAGCCAGTACCAGGGCCAGCGGGATTTCCGCCCGCCGCCCAACTGGGATGCCGGCTTCGAATTCTCCGACGGTGCGGGCGCAGCGGGCACCGGCGAGGACTACAGCGACTTCTTCGAACAACTCTTTGGCCGGGCCCGGCATGGCAGGCACGGCGCCGGCACGGCACGCGGGCACCGGGGAGACATGCCGCCGCTGCGCGGTACCGACCACCACGCCAAGATCGAACTGGACCTGCTCGACGCCTTCAACGGCGCCGAGCGCAGCCTCAGCCTGCACGGCGCCCGGCTCGACGACACCGGCCACGTGGTGACCGAGGAACGCACGCTCAGCGTGAAAATCCCTAAAGGCGTGATCGAAGGCCAGCAGATCCGCCTGAGCGGCCAGGGCGGTCCCGGCCATGGGGGCGGCCCGACCGGCGACCTGTTTCTGGAGGTCCATTTCAAACCCCATCCCCGTTTTCGCGTGCAGGGCCGCGACGTCACGGCGAACCTGCCGCTGGCACCCTGGGAAGCGGCCCTCGGAGCGCAGATCGAGGTGGCCACCCCCACCAGCAGGGTGCAGGTCACGGTGCCTGCCGGCTGGAAAAAAGGCCGCAAGCTGCGCCTCAAGGGCCACGGCATTCCTGCCCGAGCGGCCACTGACCCGGCCGGCGACATGTACTTGGAACTCGAACTGGCGCTGCCGCCAGCCGACACGCCCAAGGCCAGAGAACTGTATGCAACCATGGCGCGCGAACTGGCCTTCGACCCCCGCGCCGGACAGGGAGGCTGAACCATGAGCACCACCGCTGGTCCTCACACAAACCCATTCCCGCAGGAAGCCCTGGTCGGTGAACTGCTCGAAGAAGCCGCCCTCACACTCGACGAGCTGGCCCGCGCCTGCCGCGTCCCGCCCGGCTGGGTCATCGAACGGGTCGAATCCGGCCTGATCGACGTGTCGCCGTCCCAACCCGGCGTCTGGCGCTTCACCAGCGCCAGCCTAGTGCGCGCCCGCCGCCTGGTCAGCCTGGAGACAACGTTTGACGCCGCGCCCGAACTGGCCGCGCTGACAACCGACCTGATCGAGGAAGTGGCGCAGTTGCGCCAGCGCCTGCGCGACGCCGGCCTGGATGAATAACCCGGCCCCGACACCGCCCGGCCTGGGAGCCACGGAGGCCGCTGCCCGGCTCGCGCGTGATGGCCCCAATCTGCTGCCAGGCAGCGCGCCGCGCACCACCTGGCACATGGTGCGGGACGTGGTCACCGAGCCGATGTTTCTGATGTTGCTGACGGCCGGCGGCATCTACCTGCTGCTGGGCGACCGCGCCGAAGCCGCGCTGCTGCTGGCGTTTGTGTTCGTGGTGATCGGCATCACGCTGGCGCAGGAGCGCAAGACGCAGCGCGCGCTGGAATCGCTGCGTGACCTGTCGGCGCCACGCGCGCTGGTGGTCCGCGACGGGCAGGAACAGCGCATTCCCGGGCGCGACGTGGTGCGCGGTGATCTGCTGGTGCTGCACGAAGGCGATCGCGTGGCCGCCGACGCCGTGCTGCTGCGCGGCCAGCTCACGGTGGACGAATCCCTGCTGAGTGGCGAGGCCGTGCCGGTGAACAAGCTGCCGCTGGCCGACACCGACCCGGCCGCCTCCGATGCCAACCAGGCCGACGAAACCACGCCCGGTGGCGACGGCACGCCGCATCTCTTTGCCAGCACCGTGGTCACCAAGGGCGTCGGGCTGGCCCGGGTGCGCGCCACGGGCGCCGAGACGGCCGTGGGCCGCATCGGCCAGGCGCTTGCCGTGACGGTGGAGCCGCCCTCGGGCCTGCAACGGTCGTCGCGCCGGCTGATCCTGCAACTCACGGTGGCCGGGCTGGCGCTGGCCACGGCGCAAATCCTGCTCGGCTGGCTGTGGGACGGCCATTCGCTGCTGGCCAGCGTGCTCTCGGGCATTGCACTGGCCATGGCCATCCTGCCCGAGGAGATTCCGGTGATCCTCACGGTGTTCCTGGCGCTGGGCGCCTGGCGCATCTCGCACGCCAGGGTGCTCACGCGCCGCATGTCCGCGGTCGAGGCGCTGGGTGCCATCACAGTGCTGGCCACCGACAAGACCGGCACGCTGACGCAAAACCGCATGCGCGTGGCCGAACTCCAGGCCGGCGGCGAGCACTTTGGCCCCGACAGTCAGGCCAGCCTGCCCGAGCCATTTCACGAGCTGACCGAATTTGCCATGCTGGCCACGCCGGTCGACCCGTTCGATCCGATGGAAAAAGCCATCCAGACTTTCGGCCGACACTGGCTGGGCGGCACCGAGCATGTGCATGCGGACTGGTCGCCCGAGTTCCAGTACGCGCTGTCGCCGGACATCCTGGCCATGACGCTGGTTTTCTCCAGTGAGCGTCCGAACGGGCACCTGCTGGCCACCAAGGGTGCGCCCGAGGCCGTGATGGACCTGTGCCACCTGCCGCCGGCGGAACGCGCACGCCTCTCACGCGACGTGCATGCCATGGCCGGGCGCGGCCTGCGCGTGCTCGGCGTGGCGCGCGGCGCATGGCTGGGCCGTGAAAGCGCTGAGGAGGACGGCGACGGCCCGGACGCATCCCCGAACACGTCTGTTGCCTGGCCCGTCAGCCAGCACGACTTCACGTTCCGATTTCTCGGCCTGGTGGCGTTCATGGACCCGCCGCGCCCCGAAGTGCCCGCCGCCCTCGCCGAATGCCGCGCCGCCGGTGTGCGCGTGATCATGATGACCGGCGACCACCCGACCACGGCGAGCACGATTGCGCGGCAGGTGGGCCTGAGTGAACGCCCTGCCGTGCTGACCGGCCCCGACATCGCCGCGCTGGACGACGTCACGCTGAGCGAGCGGTTGCGCCAGGTGGACCTGTGCGCGCGCCTGCAGCCCGAGCAGAAACTGCGGCTGGTGCAATTGCTGCAGCAGGACGGTGAAGTGGTCGCCATGACCGGTGACGGCGTCAATGACGCCCCGGCCCTGAAAGCCGCCGACGTCGGCATCGCCATGGGCGAGCGCGGCACCGACGTGGCGCGCGAGGCCGCCGCGCTGGTGCTGCTGGACGACAGCTTCGCCAGCATCGTCGCCGCCGTGCGCCAGGGCCGGCGCATCCACGACAACATCACCCACGCGACCCGCTTCGTGTTCGCCGTGCACGTGCCGGTGATTGCGCTTACGCTGATTCCCGTGCTGCTGCACTGGCCGGCCTTGCTGCTGCCGGTGCACATCGTGCTGCTGGAGCTGCTGATCGACCCGGCCTGCTCCATCGTGTTCGAGGCCGAGCCCGAGGCGGCCGGCCTCATGACGCGCCCGCCCCGCCCGCGCGAGGCATCCCCGTTTGCGTTGGCCAACCTCGGCCACGGCCTGTTGCAGGGCGCCGGGCTGGCGGCCATTTTGCTGGCGGGTTACGGCGCGCTGCTCGGCGGACCGGGTCCGGCTTTGGCCGGGACCTTGGGCGAGGCCGCCGCCCGTACCGCGGTTTTCATGGCGCTGGTCACCGGCGTGTTCCTGCTGGTCCTGGCCAACCGCAGCCCGCGCAGCGCCGATGCCGCAAGCCACGCGAGCCACGCGAGCGGCAACGTCTGGCTGCCACGCATGGGCGCCGCGGTGTTGCTGCTGCTCGTCGCCGTCATGGCCGTGCCGTGGCTGCGCCGGGTCATGGGCCTGGCCGTTCCCGGCACCGCCGGCGTGGCCGCCGCCACGCTGATGCTGCTGGCCATCGCCGCATGGCTGTGGGGCACGCGGCGCCTCGCTGCACCGCGCCGCGCCAGGGTGGATACTGCGGCCCAATGAGCCACGCACACCCCCCTCACGATCCGCAAGGAGCCCATCATGCGCATGACCATCACGGCCATGCCCACAGACACGGGCACACCCACGCCGCGCCAACCGACTTCAGCCGTGCCTTTGCCATCGGCATCGCGCTGAACCTCAGCTTCGTCGGGATCGAGGCGTTTTACGGCTGGCAGGTCAACTCCCTGGCCCTGCTGGCCGATGCCGCGCACAACCTGGGCGACGTGGCCGGCCTGGTGCTCGCCTGGGGCGCCGCGCTGGCGGGCCGGCTCAAACCCGACGCCCGCCACACCTACGGCTGGCAGCGTGCCTCCATCCTCGCTGCCGCGGCCAACGCCGTGCTGCTGCTGGTGGCCATGGGCTCGCTGGGCTGGGAAGCGGCCCTGCGGCTGCGCTCGCCCGAGCCCACGCAGGGCTGGACCATCATGGCCGTCGCCGGCGTGGGCATCGTGATCAACACGGCCACGGCGCTGCTGTTCATGCGTGGGCGCGAACGCGACATGAACATCCGGGGCGCCTTCCTGCACATGGCGGCCGACGCGCTGGTGTCACTGGGCGTGGTCATCGGCGGCGCGCTGTACCTCTGGCAGGGCTGGGACTGGATCGACCCCGCCATGAGCCTGGTGATCGCCGCCGTGATCGTGCTGGGTACCTGGGGCCTGCTGCGCCAGTCGGTGCACTTGCTGTTCGATGGGGTTCCGGAGAACATCGACCTTCATGCCGTGCGGGGTTATCTGGAATCGCTGCCCGGCATCACCCGCGTGCACGACCTGCATGTCTGGGCCATGAGCACCACCCAGGTGGCGCTGAGCGCGCACCTGGTCGCGCCCGCCGGCTACCCCGGCGACGCCCTGCTGCGCGAAGCCACCCAGACGCTGCGCGAGCGCTTCGGCATCGTCCACGTCACGCTGCAGGTGGTGGCGGAGCCCTTCATGCCCCTGTGCGAGCATTGATCCGCCAAACTGTCCCGACAGAAGCAGGGAGCGGCCTGCCGGTGACCGATTTCTGAGGTTTCATGAGGGCACCGACAGGCCGCTCCCTGCTTCTGGCATCGTGTCAACACAGCGTCACACAACACCCGCAAGCTGCCCCCTTGTGACACTGCGGGGGATGCACGATGCAACTGACCAAGACAAGCAAGGCGTGGGACGAAATCGCGAGCCGGCAGCGCAGCCTCGGCCCGCGCCAACGGGCCGTGCTCCTTCTGGCCAACGGCGAGCGCACCCTGGCGGAACTCGACACGCTGATGGGCGGCAGCGTGCGTGCACTCGTGCTTGAACTTCAGGCGAACGGCTACCTGACCCCCACCGCGACCGCCGCCACGCCACCTGAGGAGCCGCCCGGCGCCGAGGCGTCGGACCAATTCCGGCACGGCACCTCCGCGGCGGCGGCGCGGATGTACCTGTTCGACATGGCCGAACGCCTGTTTGCACGCGCCCAGCCGGAGACCGGCGCCAGACTGCGCGCCATGCTGCGGGAAGCGTCCAACGTGGCCCAGATGGTGGAGGTGGCGCGGCTGATCGTCGGCCACATCCGGGCCGCGTCGGGCCCCGAGCGGGCGGACGGCGTGTATCGGCGTCTGGCCACAATGCTGCCTCCGGGCGCCATGGAAACGGCCGTGGACGCCGCCTGAAGGGCCATGGCCGCCGGCACGGTTTGAGCAGGCCGGACTTTGAATCCGGCCGCGCCGTGGTGTAGCCTCTTGGTGCTGGCCTGGCACCGGCCCGACCACGGGCCTGGAAGGCCAGGCTCAAAGGTTGAAAACTTGTCCATGAACCCGCCCCATTCCTCCGCAATTGTCCGGCCGGCCTTGCGCGGCGGCTTGCTGGCCCTGCTGGCGGCGGTATTGTTTGGCGTCAGCACGCCGCTGGTCCAGCGCCTGGGCGTGGGGCTGGGCGCCTTCACCACAGCGGCACTGCTCTATGCGGGTGCGGCGGCGGCGGGTGTGTTCTTGCGCCAACCGGTCGAGCGCGAAGCGCGGCTGGTTCGCTCGGACATCCCGCGCCTGCTGGCCATGGCGGCGTTTGGCGCGGTGCTGGGGCCGGTGGCGCTGGCCTGGGGGCTGCAACACACCAGCGGCACCAGCGCGTCGCTGATGCTGACGCTGGAAGCGGTATTCACCGCCCTGCTGGCCTGGCGGCTGTACGGCGAAAGCCTGGGCATGCGGGTCCGGGCCGCGCTGGCGCTGCTGCTGGCCGGTGGCGTGCTGCTGGTGCTGGACCAGGGCCACGCCGGCTCCACGCGGATGCTGGGCCTGCTGGCCGTGGCTGCGGCCACGGCGGCCTGGGGCGTGGACAACACACTGTCGCGCACCCTGGCGGAGCGGGACCCGGGGCAGGTCGTGCTGGCAAAGGCCGCGCTGGGGGCCGCGGCCACAGGCTGCCTGGCCCTGGTGGCGGCAGAGCCGCGCCCGGCGGTGTGGCCCGCGCTGGGCCTGCTGGCCGTCGGCGCGGCAGGTTACGGGCTGAGCCTGCGTTTTTACCTGCTGGCGCAACGCGCGTTTGGCGCGGCGCGAGCCGGGTCGGTGTTTGCTTTCGCGCCCTTTGTCGGCGCGGCCGCAGCGCTGGCGCTGGGCGAGCGTGGCGCCAGCGGCGGCTTGTGGGCCGCGGGCGCGCTGATGGGGGCCGGCGTCGCGCTGCACCTGACCGAGTCCCACAGCCACGCGCACACCCACCCGGCGCTGGACCACGAACATGCCCACACCCATGACGACGGCCATCACCTGCACAGCCACGACCCCATGCCGGCAGGGCCACACAGCCACTGGCACCACCACGAGCCCCAGCGCCACAGCCACCCGCATGTGCCCGACGCGCACCACCTGCATGGGCATGAGGAATGAGCTGCCGTTAAAGGATACGCTTGAGCAGCCCGATCACCTGCTCGAAACGCACGCCGTACGGCGGGTAGAACAGGTGGCCCATGCCCAGTCGGGACTGCGTCAGCACGCCTTTCTCGTGGGTGAAGCGCAGGAAGCCCGCGTGGCCGTGGTAGGCGCCCCAACCGCTTTCGCCCACACCGCCGAAGGGCAGGTTTTCGTGGGCAATGTGCATGAGAGTGTCGTTCACGGTGACACCCCCGCTCACGGTGCGGTTCAGCACCTGGTCGCGCGCGGTGGTGTCGGCGCCGAACCAGTACAGCGCCAGCGGGCGCGGCCGGGCGTTGACGAAGCCGATGGCCTCGTCCAGCGTGTCGTAGGCCACCACCGGCAGGATCGGCCCAAAGATTTCCTGCTCCATGACGCGCATGCCGCTGGCGGCGTTGAACACGAGCACCGGCGCCATCTGGCGGGTCACCGGGTCGGCCGACGCGGGCGTCACACCCTGAGGATCGATCACTTTCAGCGTCGCGCCCAACCGTTCAGCGTCCGCCAGCGAGGCCTGCAGTTGCGCGAAATAACGGTCGTTCTGGATGCTCGCGTAGTCCGGGTTGCCGGCAATGCGCGGGAACAGGCGGGCCACGGCGGCGCCAAAGGCTTTTTCAAACTCGGCCTCGCGCCCGCGCGGCAGCAGCAGGTAGTCGGGTGCGATGCAGGTCTGGCCAGCGTTGAGCAACTTGCCGTGGGCGATCTTGATCGCGGCGTCATTGAGGTCGCACGAGGCGTCCACGATGCAGGGCGACTTGCCGCCCAGCTCCAGCGTGGTGGGCGTGAGGTTGTTGGCGGCCTCGGCCGCCACCTTGCGGCCCACGGCGGTGGAGCCGGTGAAGAACAGGTGGTCGAACGGCAGGGCCGCGAACCGGGCTGCCACCGTCGCATCGCCCTGGACCACGCAAAATTCGTCGGCATCGAACGCCCGATGCACCAGCTCCGCCATCAGCGCGGAGGTGCGCGGCGTCAACTCACTGGGCTTGAGCATGACCCGGTTGCCTGCGGCCAGCGCCGTGGCGACGGGTCCGAAGGCCAGTTGCACCGGGTAGTTCCAGGGCGAGATCACGCCGACCACGCCGAGCGGCTGGCGCTGGATCATGGCCGTGGCCGGCTTCAGGTAGACCGGCGTGGCCACCTTGACCGGTTTCATCCAGCGCGGCAGGTGCGTGTTCAGGTGGCTGATCAGGCTGCGCAGCACGAACAGGTCCGCCACCTCGGTGAGGTGCTGGGAGCGCACGCCGAAGTCCGCCTCAATGGCCGCCGAAAGGTCCTTGCCGTGATGCTCGATGAGATGCCGCAGGCGCCGCAAGCGCTCGCGCCGCAAGGCCAGCGGCACATCGATCTGCGCGCG
>JAHFQI010000094.1 GCA_023259355.1 Comamonadaceae bacterium | reverse complement strand
CCTGCCGCGTCGATGGTGCCGGCCGTGAGGCCCACGGCCACGCCGGTGGGCACGCTCTGCCAGCTGCGGCCGGCGTCGGTGGAGCGCACCACGTTGCCGCGCAGGCCGTGCGCGACCAGCACGCCGGCAGTGCCGACCAGGCCGAACAGCGTGCCTTTGTAGGGCAGCTCCAGCGCGCGAAAGCGGCCCGTCGCCGGGTCGAGCTTGAGCAGCAGGCCCTGTTCACCGGCGAGGTAAAGCTCGCCGGCAATGCCGCGCACCGTGTACAGATGCAGGCCCTTGGGGTTGTCGGTGGCGTGCAGCAGCGGCTCCCATTGCGCGCCGCCATCGGTGGTGCGCAGCACCAGGCCGAACGCGCCGACGATGTAGCCGGTGCGCGCGTCCTGGAACCACACGTCGAGGAACGGGTTCTCGGCGCCCTGCGCGGCGAAGCGCTGGGCCTCGGCCAGCCACTTGGCGTCGCCCAGGGCGGTGTAGTGTTTCACCAGCACCTCGCCCAGGCTGCGCCCGTCGAGCTGCCGCGTCCAGGACTTGCCGGCGTCGGTGCTGTGCAGCACCACGCCGTCATGGCCCACGGCCCAGCCGTTCGTGGCGTCGGCGAAGGCCACGGCCGTGAGGTCGGACGCCACCGGCACGCTGGCCTGCTGCCAGCTTTTGCCGGCATCGTCGGACCACAGCGCATGGCCGCGCCAGCCGACGGCCACGGTGCGCCGGCCCGCCAGCGCCAGGCCGTTGATCAGCCCGCGCGGAGCATAGGCGCTTAACGTGGCGGGCGTGTCCAGCACGTCGCGCCAGGCGGCGTCGGGCGCCGCCGCTGTCGCCCAGGCGGTGCCGCCGGCGGCGAGCGCCAGCAACAGGGAACGCCGTTGAAGATCCATGGTCCGTGCTCCGAAGGGTTCAGCGCCTTAGCGCACGCCGGCGCCGGCCAGCGAGTCGGCGGTCCACTCGCGTTCGGGCAAGGGCTTGGTGTGGCGCAGGCCGCCGGTCTCGGCGATGAAGCCGGTCAGCGAATAGACGCGCGAGACCAGGTCGTAGTGGCCGAACATGTCGGTGTACGGGGCCGGCAGGTCGTAGCTCGGCGCCATGTAGGCGAAGCCCACGCGGTAGAGCTGGCCGCGCGCGTCGTACTCGTCGCTGGCCAGCGCGGCCCAGGAGTCCTCGTCGAGGTAGAAGGTGCGCTTGCTGTAGACGTGGCGCTTGCCTTCCTTGAGCGTGGCCTCGACCACCCAGACGCGATGCAGTTCCCAGCGCACGAAGTCGGGGTTCAGGTGGTTGGGCTTGAGCAGTTCGTCCTGCTTGGCCTGGTACACGGCCGCGTAGGCGTTGTAGGGCACCAGCATGTCCTTCTTGCCCACGAGCTTGAAGTCGAAGCGGTCCATCGAGCCGTTGAAGATGAAGGTGTCGTCGAAGGTGGTGGCGCCGGCGGTGCCGGGGTTGGGCGTGTCGTGGCTCAGGTCGGGCGCGACCTTCACGCGGCGCTGGCCGGGCAGGTAGGCCCAGGCGCGGCGGTCCTTGCTGCCGATGTCCAGCGGGTCCACCAGCATCAGCGCCTCGCCGGCGCGGCGGGCCGGGCCGGTGTAGGCCAGCTTGATGCGCCAGAAGGTGTCGGCCGTGGTCTTGCTGGTGTCCCAGAACGGGTATTCCTGGGTGCTCACGCCCTCGGTGGCCAGTGTGGCGCGGCCGCTGGCGTCCACGCTCAGGTTGCGGTACTTGGCCTCATAGGCCTGGCCGTTGAAGCGCACGAGATGGTTCCACATGGCTTCATTGCCGGTCTTCGGGATAGGGAACGGGAAGCCGGCGTGCGCGCCTTCCATCGAGCGGCCGTCGTTCTGCGTCTTGGCGCGCACCGCGTTCTTCGCCGTGTTGTCGGCGACGAATTTCGGGAAGGCCGCGGTGCGGTGCGTGGGGTACACGTCCACGCGGTAGCTGGGGTACTTCTGCAGCAGGGCCTTGGTGCCTTCGGTGAGCGTCGCGGCGTGCGCTGCCATGTTCTTCGCATCGACCGTCAGGCGCGGCTTTTCCGCGGCGAAGGGGTTGGGGCGGATGCCGTCGCCGGCCTTGTAGGCGGCGGGCGGCGTGGTCAGGCCGCCGGTCCAGGCGGGGATGGTGCCGTCCTTGTTGCCGGCTTTTTCCGCGCCGATCGGCGTGAGGGTGGTGCCCAGGGCCTTGGCTTCGTCGGCGGAGATTGCCGCGTGGGCGGCCAGGGAGGCCGAACCCGCGAGCAGCGCGGCCAGCAGTGTGAGAGAGGCTTTCATCGTGATGTCCTTAGAAAGTGGTTTTGAAGGTCAGGCTGATGAAGCCGCGGTCCTTCAGGAACGTGGTCAGGCCGTTTTGCGAAGTCACCGCCGTGCCGTTGTCGCGGTAGCGGCCCACGTAGTCGGCGTACTTGAGGTCGAAGCGGTATTTCTGCCGCACGTCGGCGGAGATGCCGATGCTGTAGTTGCCCAGGCCCTGGTTGCCGCCGAACACGGTGGCGGCATTGCCGCTGAGCCCGATCGAATAGGCCATGGGGGCGGACAGATCGACGCCGGGGAAGACCTGGAACCAGGTCGGTGTGAAGGCGAAACTCGCGCCCACGTAGTCCTTGGTCACGCAGCCGTCCCACTTGTCCTTGCCGTTGCAGGGGGTGAAGCCGACCGCGTTGAACAGGTTGGCGCCGCTGCGCACCTTGGACCAGGTCGAATACTGCAGCTCGGCCGCCCAGGCCGCGCTGTCGAACATCGCGGTCTTCGGGATCACGCCCGTGGCGTTGACCAGCGCGTGCCAGGTGTCGCCGCGCGGGCCCTTGGTGTCGCCCTGGCCCGGCAAGCCGACCGCGACGCCCAGCACCTGGGCGCTCAGCGGCGTGTTGCGGCGCTGCGAGATTTCCGCGCCGACGCTCACGCCGCCGATGTTCTTGGCCAGGCTCACGCCGAACAGGTCGATGTTGTCGGCGTAGACGTAGTTGTAGCGGGTGGTGCCGGCGCCGCCCTGGGTGATCAGCGTCTGCGGCAGCTTGTCGGCGAAGTTGCGGTAGTAGAAGCCCACCGTGCCGTCGAGTGCCGCCGGACTCCAGCGCGCCGACAGGCCGAATTCGCCGCGCTGCCTGGGGGCGACCGTGCCGCCGTTGACGGCAAAGCCGAGCCCCGGCAGGAATTGCCGGTCCGGGCCGTTGAACGCGAAGTCCACCGGGCCCAGGTAGGTGCCGCCTTCGGGGTACCGCGCCGGCTCCCATTGCAGCAGGTACTGCGCGGCCAGCGACAGCGTGTCGCTCACCTGCGCCTGGCCCGACAGCTGATTGAGCGGCCGGAACAGTTCCTTGGCTTCCACGCCCGGCGTGGCGAAGCCTTTTTGCAGGTCCAGCGGGTTCTGCGCGTAGGCGATGCTGTGCATGTGGCCGCCCAGGAACAGCGACTCGCCCCAGTACACCGTGTGGCGGCCGGCCTTGGCCTGCACCGGCACATTGCCGATGTCGGTGCCGCCGAACACGAAGGCATCGAGAATTTCGCCGCCCTTGCCGTAGAGCCGCTTGACGAGCGGGCTGTACTGGTTGCCGACGTAGCTCGGAATGCCCGACAGCGGGGCGTTGGGGTTGCTGCGGCTGGTGCTGCCGTAGGCGCCGTCGTGCCAGGCCGCGCCGCTCACGCGCAGGCCGTATTTCTTCTTGTAGACCAGGTCAAACTCGGTCAGCAGGTCCAGGCGCTTGGCCACGGCGTCGCCCTTGTCGAAGCTGTAGGTGCCTTCGTCGGACAGGGCCGAGTTGCCGATCTTGGGATCGCGCGCCTCGACCCGCACCGCGTAGTTGGCGCGCACCGTGTTGTCCCAGCGCACGGCCAGGTCGGGGTTGCCGGTGTCGAACTCGAACGCCAGGGCCGACCCCGAGGCCGCGAGGGCCGCGACCGCCGCTGCGAGGGTGGAAAGGCGGTGGCGATGGATGCGTTGGCCGCTGGCGGCGCGGACGGTGTGTTGGGCTGGGTGCACGATGTCTCCGTGTCGTTGGTTGGGGTCCGGATGCAGCCATGGGATGCACCCACTGTGGGTCAGTGGGTGAATTCTGCGAGGCGCACGGCCGGCGCCCCCCCTCTTGGCAGGGGGGCGGGGGGTGGGGCGTGCGGGGGGGTGGCGGTCCGCCGTGCGGGCGGCTGAAGCCCTGGCTCAGGCGGGCGCGGACGGGGCGTGCGGCTGTGGCGGACCGCTGACCAGCCGCCCGTCCACCAGCTCGATGACGCGGTCGCAGCGCGCGGCCAGGCGCGGGTCGTGTGTGACGATCAGGCAGGCGCTGCCGTGGTCATGGTTGAACTCGCGCAGCAACGAGAAGACTTCGTCGGCCGTCACCGTGTCGAGGTTGCCCGTGGGCTCGTCGGCGAGGATCAGGCGCGGCCGCTGCGACAGCGCGCGCGCGATCGCCACACGCTGCTGCATGCCGCCCGAGAGCTCGCCGGGACGCTTGTATTCCGAACCCTTGAGCCCCACGCGCGCCAGCAGGTCGCGCGCTGTGGCCTCGGTCTCGGGCGTCGCCGTGCCGTGGGCGATGATGGACGGCAGCAGCACGTTTTCCAGCGCGGTGAAGGCCGGCAGCAGGTGGTGGAACTGGAACACGAAACCGATGGTCGCGCCGCGCAGCGCGGTCAGGCCCGCGTCGTCCAGCGCCTGGGCTGCCTGCCCGCCAATCTCCAGCGTGCCCGCGGTCGGCCGCTCCAGCAGGCCGATGATGTTGAGCAGCGTGCTCTTGCCCGAGCCCGACGGCCCCTTGAGCGCGACGAACTCGGCCTCCTGCAGCGCCAGCGTGATGCCGTGCAGCACCTCGGTCTCGACCGGCGTGCCGATGTTGTAGCTCTTGCGGATGTCCGCGAGGCGCAGGATGGGGGAGGGCGGGGAGGTCATGCGATCGGGAGGTTGCGCGGGCCGCGGCCAACCGCGCTACGGCACCGTGAGATTGGTCGCGTGCGCGGCCCGAATGCGCCACGCGCCGGCCGACGCCACGAGCACCCAGGTGAAGACGCCGTCACGGGGCTTGCGCATCGTGCCGTCCGGATCGAGGTCGCCCTGAACCGACCAGTTCAGGTGCAGCAGGGCCACGTCGGGGGACAGCAGCTGAACGGCGTGGGAGCGGTTGGTCCAGATGCTGGAGCGCAGCTGCGCCTGGTGCAGGGCCGCATGCACGCTCTCGACCTGCGCCCGGCCCTGCAGATGCCGGCCGCCCACGGTCACCCAGTCGGCATCCTCGGCCAGCAGCCGGGCCATGCGCGACATGTCGTGCGCGTTCCAGGAGGCCTCCCATTCGGCGGTGAGGGCGGCGGCGGATTCGGTGAGATTGGGCAGCATGGTGGGGCAGTATGACGTCAAATGTTGAGGGCAACCGGGCCTTTGAACGCGAGGCGCCCCATCCTTCTGCCATTCAGAAGGAGTCCTATCCAAGTCGACCGCAGTCATCGCGGGAGCTGCGTTCCCAGCTATGCTGGCGGCATGACCTCGCCCAAGACCCTGCTGATCGTCTACCACTCGATGACCGATGGCACGCGCCAGATGGCCGAGGCGGCGCGCGCCGGTGCGGCGGCGGAAGGCAGCGTCAACGTGCGGCTGCTGCATGCCGCGCAGGCCGGGCCGGCCGATGTGCTGGGGGCGGACGGCTACCTCTTTGCCACGCCGGAGAACCTGGCGGCCATCAGCGGGCAGCTCAAGGATTTCTTCGACCGCTGCTATTACGCTGCGCTCGACCGCATCAACGGCCGCCCCTACGCCAGCCTGATCTGCGCGGGCAATGAGGGGCAGAACGCGGCGCGGCAGATCGAGCGCATCGCCACCGGCTGGCGGCTCAGGCCCGTGGCGGAGCCGCTGATCGTGTGCACGCATGCGCAGACGCCGGAGGCCATCCTGGCGCCCAAACAGATTCCCGTGGATGAACTCACGCGCTGCCGTGCCTTGGGCGAGGCCCTGGCGGCGGGGCTGGCGCTGGGGGTGTTCTAGGCGCGCCGGCCGGCGGCGCTTGTTTCCAAAGTCTGAAGGAGTTGCGATGTCGTCTTCGAATGTGGCTGCTGATCGCACCTGCTACGGGCAGGCAGCGCATTAGCCAATTCTTGACGGGCGATGTGCTATTCGACCTTCAGGATACGGGGGCGACTGTGTCAAACAGCCTTTCACCCACGTCGCGTAGTGCTGCAAGGTAGGCCGCTTGGTGCATCCGGAGGCGAGTTTGGGCCCCCGCCACGGCGATCGCAAAGAGCTCGCCATTGACGTATCCGGCGATCGCCATGGAAGCCAATCCTTCGCTGCCTTCGTTCTCGACCAGCGCCCACCCCTTCTTGCGGAACAGTGCGACCTGCTTGATGAGGTCTGCGGGATGAGTCAGTGTGTTGGAGGCCATCTTGGGCCAAGGCATGCGGGTGAGTTCGCGCTCAACTTCGGCTGAAGGCATAAGGGCGAGGACGGCCTTTCCCATCGCAGAGACATGCAAGCTGAGTCTGTCGCCTCGCGCCGAGGTGTAGCGCAAGGCCTCGTGTCCCGGGGCAAAGGCGCGCACGGTCACCACTCCCTTGTGCAACGACCCGCAGAGTGCGCTCTCGCTGGTCTTGTTTCTGAGTGCCTCACAGGCCTCTGCGAGGCGCGCGGTCACACCTACGTTTTCATCAATTTCAGTCGCCACGCTGAAGAGACGACCCGTGGGGTACAGACGCCGACTTCTGACTGACCTAGCGAGATACCCGATTTCGATGAGCGTGTTGACGAGATCCGAGCAACTGCTTTCCGGTAGCTCCAGATATTGAGCCAGTTCCACATTGGTCATCTCGCGCTTCTCACGCGCGAAAACCTCGAACAGAGAAAGCGCTCGCGCAGCAGCGGGAACAAAGGATGGCATGGGAACTCCGAAATTTCGTACTCGATAAATGGTATCAGGTGCCGGTTCCAACGAGGCGAGCCCATCGCGCCGTTGCATGAACCGGCCATCCAGGTCGCGCTCCCACACGCTTTCGCGGGATATCAGCGATCCGCAAGATCAATTCAGTTTGGCCGATTCAGCATGTTGACAAATCCGAAATGCCGTATAAAAATACGACCCATCGTATTTAAAGGCGGGTAACCGCCACCTCAAGGAGCGTAGGCATGGACTTCGGTTTGAAAAATCGCGTGGCCCTGATCACGGGCGCAGGCAAAGGCATAGGACGCGTCACGGCATTGACGTTTGCAGCGGAGGGAGCGGCTGTCGCGTTGATCGACCTGGATGGCGCCGCAGCCCAGGCGGTCGCGCAAGAAATTCGTGCGGCCGGTGGTTGCGCAGTGGCTCAACAATGCGATATCACGAATGCCGACAGCGTCAATTCGGCCGTGGATGCCGTGATTGCAGAGCTGGGGCGTATCGACGTGCTCGTGAACAACGCCGGCATCTCTCGCGACGCGACGCTGCTCAAGATGCAGGAGAGCGACTGGGACCTAGTGATGGACGTGAACATGAAGGGCACGTTCCACTGCTGCCGCGCGGTGCTGCCGCACATGAAGGCGCAGAAGTGGGGCCGCGTGATCAACCTGAGCTCGCGCTCCATCTTCGGCAACCCGGGTCAGACCAGCTACAGCGCATCCAAGCTGGCCGTCGTGGGCTTTACGCGTTCGCTGTCGCTGGAGCAGGCGCGCAACGGCATCACCGTGAACGCGGTGGCGCCCGGTTTTGTCGAGACCGAAGGCATTCGCAGCCACAAGAGCTACGCACAGCTGAAGGAAGTGGCCGTGAGCAAGATTCCCGTGGGCTTCCTGGGCGACCCCACGGATATCGCCAGCACCGTCGTGTTCCTGGCATCCGAGCAGGCCCGCTACATCACCGGCACCACCGTGTTCGCCACCGGTGGCAGGTTCTCGTCATGAGCGAAGGCGCACGTTCCCCCTTGCGCGACGTGGAAGCGGTCGTCAGCTCCCGGCTTTACTGGGAGGATCTCCCAACGGGCACGGGCTTCGAGACCCCCGCGCGCAGCATCACCGAAGCGGACGTGGTCGGCTTCGCCAGCCTGACGGGCGACTTCAACCGCCTTCATGTGGATTGCGAGTTCGCCAAAGAAAGCTTCTTCGGGCAGCGCCTCGCGCACGGCATGTTGGTGGCATCGGTCAGTGTGGGCCTCGCCACCCGTACGCTGGTGCACCAACTCATCGAGAACACTGCCGTCGCCGTGGTGGAGAACAAGCTCCAGTTCATCAAGCCCACCTTCATCGGCGACACCATCCGCGTGCGCATCGAGGTCATCGAAACCCGGCACACGCGCAATCCGCAGCGCGGCATCACCATCTTCCGCCGTTCCACGATCAACCAGAGAAATGAAACCGTGATCGAGTCCACCGTAACCTATCTGATGACGCGCCGACAGGACAACCCGGAGACCGCATCGTGAGCACCACCCTCAATTTCAGCAACCTGTCGCACCTGGTTCTGCCGCGCTCGATCGCGCTGGTTGGCGCATCCGAACGCCCGCAGAGCGTGGGCGGCCGCACGCTCGACAACCTGATCACGCATTCGAGTTTCGAGGGACGCCTGCACCTGGTCAATCCGGTGCGCCCGGAGATTCATGGCCGCGCGTGCGTGCGCTCCGTCAGCGAGATCGATGGCGAGCTGGATCTCGCGCTGATCGCGGTGAAAGCCGACAACGTGGTGTCGGTGCTGCAGGAGTGCGCCGACAAGCGCGTCAAGTTCGCGATGGTTCTGACCTCTGGCTTCAGCGAGACCGGCGACGAAGGGCGCCAAGCCGAGGCGCAGATGCTGGCGATCGCACGTGCCAGCGGCATGCGCATCTACGGCCCGAACTGCCCCGGCCTGAACAATATCAATGCGCGGCTGGGCATGACGTTTTCCCCGGCCTACCAGTTCGACCAGAAGCCCGGCCCGATCGGCCTGGCGACGCAGGGTGGTGGCATGGGTCGCACCATCATCCAGGCGATGGAGCGCGGCATCGGCACCGGTTTGTGGTTCTCCGCGGGCAACGAAGTGGACCTGGAGGTCAGCGACTTCATTCACTACATGGCCACGGCGGACGACATCAAGGTCATCGTCACCACGCTCGAAGGTGTGCGCAACGGCCCGCGCTTCCTCGAAGCCTGCCAGCACGCGGCGCGCAACGGCAAGCCCGTGGTGGCGATGAAGATCGGCAAGTCCGAGTACGGCGTCAAGGCGGCGCAGTCGCATACGGCCGCCATCAGCGGCTCGGCTGAGGTCAACAGCGCGGTGTTCCGCGAACTGGGCGTTATCGAGGTCGACGAGGTCAGCGAGCTGATCGACACCGCTGCCTTGCTGGCACGCGGCAAGCCCACCGGCAAGGAAAAAGTGGCCGTGTTCTGCTACTCCGGTGGCACCGCTGCGCTGGCGGCGGACAAAGTGGGCACGGCCGGTTTGAAGCTGGCCGAGTTTGAGGAAGCGACGCTGGCGAAACTGCGCGCGCAACTGCCGGACTACGCCGCGATCTCCAACCCCGTGGACACCACGGCCGTCGTGCTGACGGATGCCGAAATCGGCTACGCCTCGTTAAAGGCGGTGGTCGATGATCCCGAAGTCGGCGCCGTCATCTACCCCATCCCGTTTGACTACGGCGAGGTCACCACCACGGCGGCCAAGAGCGCTGCGCGGGTGCAGAAGGAGACCAACAAACCGGTGGTGATGGTCTGGATGAGCGACAAGCTGGGCCAGGGCTACCCGACGCTGGTGAACAACGGCATGGTGCCGGTGCGCTCCGTAGGCAGCGCCGTCGATGCGGTTCGACGCTATGTCGAATACGGTGCGTGGAAAGCGCGCCATGACGCGGGCTGGATTCCTGGCGCCCTGTCGGCAGTTGAGGGCTCGGGACCTGGCGCCCTGCCGCAGGGGCTGAAGTCGATCCGTGAGCATGAGGCCAAGGCGTTCCTGAACACCTGGAACATTCGCGTTCCGCGTTCGCGCTTCGTCACCGACCGCGAAGCTGCAGCGCGCGCCTTTGACGAGATCGGGGCTGCCTCGGTGGCCATGAAGATCGTTAGCCCGACGATCACCCACAAGTCGGACGTGGGTGGCGTGCGGCTGGGCATCCAGTCCGCACAGGCGGCGATGGAGGCGCATGACCACATCCTGGCCGCCGTGCGCCAGGCGGCGCCCACGCACGCGCTAGACGGCGTGTTGGTCGAGGAGATGCTGACGGGGCCGTTCGTGGAGGTCGTGATCGGCGTCCACCGGGACCCGGTGTTCGGTCACGTGTGCACGGTCGGTTTGGGCGGCATCAGCATCGAGCTGTTCAAGGACGTCAGCCGCCGGTTGCTGCCCCTCACCCCGGAGCGCGCTCGCGACATGCTCGAAGAGACCCGATGCGTTCGCCTGCTCAAGGGCTTCCGCGGCAAGCCTGCGATGGATCTGGATGCGCTGGTGGACACCTTGGTCGCGATCAGCGACATGGTCATGAGGAACCCTCAGATCGACGAAATCGAGATCAACCCCTTGGCGGTTATGCCGCAGGGCGCCGGGGTCATGGCCCTGGATGCCGTTCTGAACATTTCATTGGAAGCCTGACTGTCATGCACACCACCGATATCGGCTACGTGACGGCCAATGCCGTCGTCATCAGAGGCCAGGACTTCAGCACCCAGATCCTGGGCAAGTGCGACTTCGTCGACATGATTCTGCTGACCGCCATGGGCCGCGTTCCGACGCCGCAAGAAAAGACCATGATCAACATGATCCTGGTCATGGCGGCGGGGCACGGCATCACGCCCAGCGTGCTCTCGGCGCGCCTCACCTACCTGGGCGCGCCAGAGGCGCTGCAAGGCGCGGTCGCGGCCGGCATTCTCGGCGGCGGCAGCGTGTACCTGGGGCCGACACAGAACATCGCCCAGTCGTTGATCGATGCGTGCAAGAACCTCGACGCCAGCGCCGATGACGTGGCGCTGCGGCAGGTGGCGGTCGACTACATCCAGGCCATGAAGGCCGCGAAGAAACAGGTGCTGGGCATTGGCAGCGGCACGCACGTCGATGGCGATCCGCGCACCACGGTGATCCGCGAACTCGCGCGCGACAACGGCTTCTATGGACTGCACTGGCGCCTGATGGATGCGCTCGCGCAGGTCCTGAGCGAGACCAAGGGCCGCCCGTTCGCCGTCAACGGGGCGGGCGCGATGGGCGCGGTCATCGCCGACATGCAGCTCGACCCCATGTTGGGTCGCGGCCTCATGCTGACCGGGCGTTGCGCCAGCCTGGTCGCTCACATCCTGGAGGAGCGGGCTCAACCCATCGGGCAGGCCGTGTGGGACCTGGTGCTGGACAACGAAGAACAGGGTGAGCCGTCGCCTTCTGCGACGTGATCTTGATGTGCTTGTGTGTGTGATTGAACTTTTCCAAGGAGACCCAATGCAGATGACGAACCCATGGGGCGGCATGGCCCGCCGCTGGATCCTCGCGCTGGCCGCGTGCAGCGCGGCTGCCGTGTTCGCCCAGGACTACCCCAGCCGGCCCGTGACCCTGATCGTGCCGTTCCCAGCCGGTGGCATCACCGACGTCAGCGCCCGTCTGGTGGCGAAGAAACTGGGCGAAGAACTCAAACAACCTGTGGTGGTGGAGAACCGCCCCGGCGCGGGTGCCTCCATCGGCGCCGGCCTGGTGGCCAAGGCCGCGCCCAATGGCTACACCTTGCTGGTCGGCACACTGGCCAACATCGTGGTCAACAGCTACGTGTACAAGGATGCGCTGCCCTACAAGCCACTCACCGACCTCACGCCCGTGCACGGCACCATGGCACTGCCGTTGGTGGTCGTGGCCAAGGGCAATTCGCCGTTCAAGACCTTCACCGCGATGGTGGAGAGCGCGCGCGCCCATCCCGACAAGCTGACCTACGGCTCCGCGGGCGCCGGCTCGGTCGCGCACCTGGCGGCGGAGTTGATGCAGGCGCAAAGCAAGGTCAGTCTTGTGCACGTGCCCTACAAGGGAAGCTCCCCGGCGATCACGGACCTGCTGGGCGGCAACATCGAGCTGGCCTTCGACTACGCCTCGTCGACCGCGCCGCACATCAAGTCGGGCAAGCTCACGGCCCTGGCCGTGACGGGCCCCACGCGCCTGGCCTCGCTGCCGGAGGTCCCGACCCTGGCCGAAGCGGGCTTCGCCAGCGCCGAAGTGACCTCGTGGATCGGCATCTTCGCGCCAGCGGCCACGCCCCGCGCGACGCTGGACACGCTGAGCTCTGCCATGGGTCGCGTGATGGCGAACAAGGAAGTCGTGGACACGATGGTCGCCGCCGGCGGCACGGCGTTCCCGCTCAAGCCCGCGGAGTTCAAGACCTTCATTGATCGCGAGCACAAGCGGTGGAAACCCATCATCGAGAAGCTCGACATCAAGCCCAACTGACCCACACAGGCCATCGCATGGAATACCGTTTCGTTGGAAGATCGGACCTCAAGGTCTCTGCCATCAGCCTCGGCACCGCCACCTTCGGCGGCGGCGGCGACTTCTACAAGGCCTGGGGCGAGACCGATGTGAACCAGGCCCGGCGCCTGGTTGACATTGCGCTGGACGCCGGTGTCACGCTCTTTGACACCGCGGACGTTTACTCCAAAGGTTTGTCCGAGGAAATCCTCGGTCAAACCATTCAGGGTCGGCGCGACCGCATGCTGATCGCGACCAAGGCTGGCTTTCGCATGAGCGACGCGCCTGACGACATTGGCGCGACGCGGCAGCACCTGGTGCAGGCCTGCAACGCCAGCCTGCAACGCCTGGGCGTGGAGACGATTGATCTGTGGCAGCTGCATGGCTTCGACATGCTGACCCCGCTGGAGGAAACGCTGGCGGCGGTCGATGAACTCGTGCGCGCCGGCAAGGTGCGTTACGTCGGCTGTTCGAACTACTCGGGCTGGCAGCTCATGAAGGCGATGGCGCTGGCCGGCGAACACGGCTGGCCGAAGTACATCGCGCACCAGGTCTATTACTCGCTGCTCGCGCGCGATGTGGAGTGGGAGCTGATACCGCTGGGCCAGGACCAAGGGGTGGGCACCATCGTGTGGAGCCCGCTGTCGGCCGGCATGCTCAGCGGCAAGATCGGCCGTCACCAGCCGCCGCCCGAGGGCAGCCGCATCGCCTCGCTCGGCTCGCGCGCCATCGTCATGCCCGACGAGCAGTTCTTCGACCTGATCGATCTGTTGCGCGCCATCGCCCAGGCGCATTCGCGGCCCGTGTCCCAGATCGCATTGAACTGGTTGCTGCGACGGCCCACCGTGTCCAGCCTGGTTATCGGTGCGCGCACCGAGGCCCAGCTGATCGAGAACCTCTCGGCCTCGGATTTCGAACTGACACCGGACGAGGTCGCTCAGCTTGAGCGGGCCAGCGCACGCGACCCGGTCTACCCGTACTGGCACCAGCGCAGCGTCTACAAAGAGCGCAATCCCCGTCTGTGCTGATGGCCGCTCCTTTCCTTCCCATCCCTCACGTCACACATCCATGACCAGCTCCACCACCGTGCGCACCTGCGAGAACTTCATCGACGGGCGTTTCGTCCCATCGCAAGACCATATCGAGGTCTTTAACCCGGCGACGAACGCGGCCATCTCCCGCGTTCCCGTGGCATCGGCCGCAGAGATCGATACCGCGCTCGATGCGGCCCGCCGGGCGCAGCGCGACTGGGCCCGGCGCCCGGCGATCGAGCGCGCGGGTTTCCTGCGCCAGATCGCACAAGGCATCCGAAAGGACAGCCAGCGCCTGGCGCAGGTGATCGCGGAAGAGCAAGGCAAGGTCATGGCGCTGGCCGAAGTCGAGGTGGCGTTCACCGCCGACTACCTGGACTACATGGCCGAATGGGCGCGCCGCATCGAAGGGGAAGTGATCACCAGCGACCGCGCCAAGGAAACCATCCTGATGTTGCGCAAGCCGCTGGGTGTGGTGGCCGGCATCCTGCCCTGGAATTTCCCATTCTTCCTCATCGCGCGCAAGATGGCGCCGGCCCTGGTGACCGGTAACACCGTCGTGATCAAGCCCAGCGAGGAAACTCCCAACAACTGCCACGAGTTCGCGCGCATCGTCGCGGCGACTGATTTGCCCGCCGGAATCTTCAACGTGGTCAATGGGGCCGGGGCCGTCGGAGCCCACCTCGCGGCGCATGCGGGCGTCGACATGGTGAGTTTCACCGGCAGCGTGCGCACCGGCAGCGCCATCATGTCGGCCGCCGCCGCCCACATCACCAAGGTCAACCTGGAGCTGGGTGGCAAGGCGCCGGCCATTGTGCTCGCCGATGCCGACCTGGATCTGGCGGCGCGCGCCATCCGCGACTCGCGTGTCATCAACACCGGTCAGGTCTGCAACTGCGCCGAGCGCGTGTACGTGGAGCGCGCCGTCGCGGACCGATTCGTCGACAAGGTGGCCCAGCTCATGCAAAAAACCACCTACGGTGATCCGATCGCGCAGCGCGATGTGGACATGGGGCCCTTGATCAACCGTGCCGGCCTGGACAAGGTGGGCCAGATGGTCGAGCGCGCCCGGCAGCAGGGCGCGCGCGTGGTGACCGGCGGGGCCGTGGCCGATGTGAAGCAGGGCTTCCACTACCTGCCGACCGTGCTGGCCGACTGCACGTCAGGCATGGACGTGATGCGCGACGAGATCTTCGGCCCCGTCTTGCCAATCCAGTTGGTCGATGACCTGGACGAGGCGATCGCGCTCGCGAACGCCAGCGAATATGGACTGACGTCGTCGATCTACACTGGCAAACTGAGCAAGGCCCTGCAGGCCACCCGCGAACTTCAGTTCGGTGAAACCTATGTCAACCGCGAGAACTTCGAGGCGATGCAGGGTTTCCATGCAGGTGTGCGAAAGTCGGGCATTGGCGGGGCCGATGGCAAGCATGGTCTCTATGAATACACGCACAGCCATGTGGTGTATCTGCAGGGGTGATGAAATGACAAATTGCACCGGCGCGGTTTAAGGGGATCGCTCATGTACTTCAACTGCACAGCCATTGGCGGGAAGATGAGCTACAAGCTGCTGTCTTCGACGATCGTGCCGCGTCCGATCGCCTGGGTCGTCACGTGTAGCGATGATGGGCGCATCAATGCGGCACCGTTTTCCTTCTTTAATGCGTTCTCGGGCGATCCACCGGTGGCTTGCTTGGGGATCGGGGAAGGCATTGAGGGTCCCAAGGACACTCTTAACAACCTGCGCTCGAACGGCGAGCTGGTGATCAACATGGTGTCGGAGTCAAACGTGATCGCTATGAACGTCACCGCGATCCCGTTTGGCGCGGAGGTCAGCGAACTTGATGAAGCCGGTTTGGCGACACACGAGTCGTCGCATGTCAAACCTCCGCGCATTGCGGCCAGTCCGGCCTCGTTCGAATGCCGCGTGCGGGAGATCATTCCGCTGGGGCGGGCAAACCACTTGATCCTGGTGAACGTGCTGGCGGCTCACATTGACGATCAGGCCATTACGGACATCGAACGCTGCCGCATCGACGCTTCCCGGCTCGATCTAGTGGGGCGTATGGAAAGTCCCGGTTGGTATGTGCGTACGCGCGACCGATTTATGTTGCGGCAAATCAAGCCTGAGGCCTGGAAGGCCTCGAAAAGCTAGGCGCATCGGCAGAGGGCGGCGCTTGTTTCCAAAGTCTGAAGGAGTTGCGATGTCGTCTTCGAAGGTTCAGCCGTTCATCCGTCAGGCCGGTGACGGGCCCGGCGTGGTCTGCATCCATGCCAACGCCAGCAGTTCGGCCCAATGGCGCGGCCTGATGGACACGCTGGCACCGCGCTGCAAAGTGCTGGCGCCCGACTCCTACGGCGCGGGCAAGAGCCCGGAATGGCCGTCCGACCGCGAGATCCGCTTGAGCGACGAGGTGCGCCTGCTCGAACCCGTGTTCGATCTGGCCGGCCCGTCCAATGTCATCGTGGGTCACTCCTATGGCGCAGCCGTGGCGCTCATGGCGGCCCTGCAGCACCCGGGACGGGTGCGCGCGCTGGCGCTGTACGAGCCGACGCTGTTTGCGCTGGTCGATGCGCAGCAGCCGCAGCCCAATGGGACGGAGGGCATTCAATCCACCGTGGCGGCGTCGGTGGCCGCGCTCGAAGCCGGCGACCGCGACAAGGCGGCCGAGCACTTCATCGACTACTGGATGGGCGCCGGCAGC
>JAHFQI010000093.1 GCA_023259355.1 Comamonadaceae bacterium | reverse complement strand
CCAAGGCCCTCTCCGCCCCCCAGAAAGCCCTGCGCAAGCTCGGCCTGGTGCGTGACATCGACCTGGCCTTGCACCTGCCGCTGCGTTACGAGGACGAAACGCGCATCGTGAAACTGCGCGATGCGCGAGAGGGCGACACGGTGCAGATCGAGGCCACGGTGACTGCCTGCGAGGTGACCTACCGGCCGCGGCGGCAGCTGCTGGTGACGGTGGACGATGGCTCGGACACCTGTGTGCTGCGGTTCTTCAGTTTCTACCCGTCGCAGCAGAAGGCGCTGGCCGTCGGCGCCCGAATCCGGGCGCGGGGCGAGGTGCGCGGCGGTTTCCTCGGGCTGACGATGATGCACCCGGGCTTTCACGCCGCGGGCGGTGAGTTGCCCACGGCGCTCACGCCGGTGTATCCCACGGTGGCCGGGCTGCCGCAGGCGTATCTGCGCCGCGCCGTGGCGAGCGGCCTGGCGCGGGCGGAACTGACGGAAACGCTGCCGGCCGACGCCGCTGATTCATTTGGCCGGATGCCGGTCTGGACGCTGCGGGATTCGCTTTTCTTCCTGCACCACCCCGCGCCCGATGCGTCGATGGCCGAGCTGGAAGACCGCAGCCACCCTGCCTGGCAGCGGCTGAAGGCCGAGGAGCTGCTGGCACAGCAGCTTTCGCAACTCACGGCCAAACGCGAGCGTGCCCGCTTGCGCGCGCCGGCGCTCGCCCCGGTTGGTCCCGAGCTTGCCGAAGGGTTCCGACCCACCCCTTCCGAAACGCGGTTGCCGCTGCACGAGCAGTTGCTCGCGGCACTGCCGTTTTCGCTCACCGGCGCGCAGCGCCGCGTCGGCGAGGAGATCGCGCGGGATCTGGCTCGGCCCGTGCCCATGCACCGCCTGCTGCAGGGCGACGTGGGCTCGGGCAAGACGGTGGTCGCGGCGCTGGCCGCCGCGATCGCGATCGCCGACGGCTGGCAGTGCGCGCTGATGGCGCCGACCGAAATCCTGGCCGATCAGCATTTCCGCAAGCTGATCGGCTGGCTGGAGCCGCTGGGCGTCAAGGTGGCGTGGCTCACCGGCGGCCAGAAAAAGAAGGAGCGCGTCGCCATGCTGGCGCTGATCGAGTCCGGCGAAGCGGCGCTGGTGGTGGGCACGCACGCGGTGATCCAGGAGCAGGTGAAGTTCAGGAACCTCGCGCTGGCCGTCATCGACGAGCAGCACCGCTTCGGCGTCGCGCAGCGGCTGGCTTTGCGTCACAAGTTGCAGGACACGCAGCAGGAGCCGCACCTGCTGATGATGTCGGCCACGCCCATCCCGCGCACCCTGGCCATGAGCTATTACGCCGATCTGGACGTCTCCACGCTCGACGAACTGCCGCCCGGGCGCACGCCCATCGTCACCAAGGTGGTGTCCGACAGCCGGCGCGAGGAAGTGATCGAACGCATCCGCGGGCAACTCGCACAGGGGCGGCAGGTGTATTGGGTCTGCCCGCTGATCGAGGAAAGCGAGGCGCTGGACCTGAGCAACGCAACCGCCACGCACGCCGAACTCGGCCTCGCGCTGCCGGGGGTCATGGTCGGCCTGCTGCATTCGCGCATGCCGCCGGCCGAAAAAAAAGCCGTGATGGCGCTGTTCAGTGAGGGCCTCGTGGCGGTGCTGGTGTCCACGACGGTGATCGAGGTCGGCGTGGATGTGCCCAACGCCTCGCTGATGGTGATCGAACATGCCGAGCGCTTCGGCCTGTCGCAGCTGCACCAGCTGCGCGGGCGGGTCGGGCGCGGCGCGGCGGCGTCGGCCTGTGTGCTGCTCTACAGCGCGCCGGAGGGCGGGCGCCTGGGCGAGACCGCGCGGGACCGCCTCAAGGCCATGGCCGAGACGGGCGATGGTTTCGAAATCGCCCGCCGCGACCTGGAGATCCGCGGGCCGGGCGAGTTCCTCGGCGCGCGCCAGTCCGGCGCGGCCCTGTTGCGCTTTGCCGACCTGGCCACGGACACCGCGCTGCTCGATTGGGCACGCGAACTCGCACCGCGCATGCTGGACCGGCACCCCGATCTGGCACGCCGGCACATTGCGCGCTGGTTAGGAGGAAAATCCGAGTTCCTGAAGGCCTGAGCCTGTGACGCACACGCCCCCACCATGACCCTCACCGAACTCAAATACATCGTCGCCGTGGCGCGCGAAAAGCACTTCGGCAAAGCCGCCGAAGCCTGCTTCGTGTCGCAGCCGACGCTGTCGGTGGCGATCCGCAAGCTGGAGGACGAGTTGGAGGTCAAGCTGTTCGAGCGCAGCGCCAACGAGGTTACGGTGACGCCGCTGGGCGAGGAGATCGTCCGCCAGGCGCAGAGCGTGCTGGAGCAGGCGGCCAGCATCAAGGAAATCGCCAGGCGCGGCAAGGACCCGCTGGCCGGCCCGCTCAAGCTCGGCGTGATCTACACCATCGGCCCCTACCTGCTGCCCGATCTGGTGCGCAACGCCATCACCCAGTCGCCGCAGATGCCGCTGATGCTGCAGGAAAACTTCACCGTCAAGCTGCTGGAGATGCTGCGCACCGGCGAGATCGACTGCGCGATCCTGGCCGAGCCGTTTCCCGATACCGGGCTGGCGATTGCGCCGCTTTACGACGAACCTTTCATGGCCGCCCTGCCCAGCCACCACCCGCTGGCCACACTCAAATCGGTGACGGCCGAGCAGCTCAAGAGCGAGACCATGCTGCTGCTGGGCACCGGCCACTGTTTCCGCGACCATGTGCTGGAGGTCTGCCCCGAATTCGCGCGCTATTCCAGCCATGCCGAAGGCATTCGGCGCAGCTTCGAAGGCTCGTCGCTGGAGACCATCAAGCACATGGTGGCCGCCGGCATGGGCGTGACGCTGGTGCCGCGCCTGTCCGTGCCCGAGGCGTCGCTCGACGGCGGCCGCAAGCGCCGGAAAAACGAAGATGCCTTCGTCAAGTACCTGCCGGTCACCGATGAGCACGGCGCCGCGCCGCCGACGCGCCGCGTGGTGCTGGCCTGGCGCCGCAGTTTCACGCGCTACGAGGCGATTGCCGCGCTGCGCAATGCGATCTACGCCTGCGAACTGCCGGGCGTGACGCGCCTTTCATGAACGGGTCGAAAGACCCGTTCCGGTTTGAATTCCTCTCACGTGAATCAAGTTCCAACATGACGAAGTCAGCACAGGCCGGCATCCTGGCCCCGTTACCCCCGCAAGGGCGTTATCTCTTTTTCTCGCTCGCGCAGGTGCCGTCATTGAGCGCCTGCCTGACCGCACTGGCCGGCCATGCGGACGGTCTGGGCGCCGTGGTGGGGCTCGGGCCCGAGCTGGTGGCCGCGCTGGGCACGGCCGTGCCTGGGCTTCGTGAATTCCCTGTCTTTGACGGCGCTCGCGTCGAAGTGCCGGCCACGCCCGCCGCGCTGTGGTGCTGGCTGCGTGGCGCCGACCGCGGCAAGCTGGTACTGGCCACGCGCGAACTGGAGAAGCTGCTGGCGCCGGCCCTGCGCCTGGACTGCGTGGTCGATGCATTTCGGCACGGGCGCGGCCCGAACGGCCATGGCCGCGACTTGACGGGCTACGAAGACGGCACGGAGAACCCCCAGAGCGCCGCAGCGGAAAAAGCCGGGCTGGTGCACCGGCAGGGCGCCGGCCTGAACGGGTCCAGCTTCGTGGCGGTGCAGCAGTGGGTGCATGATTTCGACGCCTTCGAGGCCATGACGACGAGGGAGCAGGACCACATGATGGGCCGCCGCCGGCGTGACAACCACGAGCTGGCCGACGCGCCCGCTTCGGCGCACGTCAGGCGCACGGCGCAGGAGGACTTCAAGCCCGAGGCCTTTGTCCTGCGCTGCTCGATGCCCTGGGCGCAGGGGCAGCAGGCCGGGCTGATGTTCGTGGCCTTCGGCAAGTCCTTCGATGCGTTCGAGGCGCAGATGCGGCGCATGGCGGGGCTGGACGACGGGATTGTCGATGCCTTGTTCGGCATGTCCAAGCCGGTCTCGGGCGCGTACTTCTGGTGCCCGCCGGTGCGGCAAGGCGCGTGGCTCGATCTGCGCCAGATCGGACTGTGATGACTGGCAAGCTGCGTCTTTATCTGGACCTGATCCGCTGGAACCGGCCCGCCGGCTGGCTGCTGCTGCTGTGGCCGACGCTGGCCGCGCTGTGGATCGCGGCCGGGGGCTTTCCGGGATGGCACCTGCTGACGGTGTTCACGCTGGGCACCATCCTCATGCGCAGCGCCGGCTGCTGCATCAACGACGTGGCCGACCGCGAGTTCGACCGCCACGTCAAACGCACGGCCCAGCGGCCGGTGACCAGCGGCCGGGTGCGCGTGAAGGAGGCACTGGCCCTGGGCGCGGTGCTGGCGCTGGCGGCGTTCGGCCTGGTGCTCACGACCAACCAGGCCACGGTGGCCTGGTCTTTCGCGGCGCTGGCGATCACGCTGGTCTATCCGTATGCGAAGCGTTTTGTCTCGATGCCGCAGGCGGTGCTGGGCGTGGCGTTCAGCTTCGGCATTCCGATGGCGTTTTCGGCGGTGACCGGCCGCGTGCCCGGGCTGGCCTGGGGGCTGCTGCTGGGCAACCTGTTCTGGGTGCTGGCCTATGACACCGAATACGCCATGGTGGACCGCGACGACGACCTCAAGATCGGCATGAAAACCTCGGCCATCACGCTGGGCCGCTTCGATGTGGCCGCGATCACGGCGTTCTACCTGATGTACCTGGCGATCTGGGCGGGCCTCTTTGCCCCAATGGCCTCCGGCGCTGTTTACTGGATCGCCAGCGTCGTGGCGCTGGCGCAGGTCGCCTGGCACGTCACGCTGATCCGCGATCGCTCGCGCGATGGCTGTTTCAAGGCCTTTAGGCTCAACCACTGGCTGGGCTTCACCGTGTTTGCCGGCGTGGCCCTGTCCTACACGCTCCGGTAGCCGGGCGCTGCCGGGTGGGGTCCCCTTCAGGCGCCGAATTCGTCACCGAGTTCGCGGGCCCGGTGCCGGGCCGCCTGCAGGGCCTGGATGAAATGGGCCTTCATGTGGCTCTGCTCCATCGAGGTGATGGCCGCGTAGGTCGTCCCGCCCTTGGAGGTCACGCGCTGGCGCAGCACCTCGGGCGATTCGTCCGAGGCGCGCGCCAGTTCGGACGCGCCCACGAAGGTGCCCACGGCGAGCTGGTGCGCCTGTTCGCGCGTCAGGCCCATCTCGGTGCCCGCCTGGACCATGGCCTCGATGAAGAAGAACACATAGGCCGGGCCGGAGCCCGACAGGGCGGTGACGGCGTCGAGCTGGACTTCGTCGTCCACCCACAGGGATTGCCCCGTGGTGGCGATCACCTGCTCCACGGCCAGCCGGTCTTCGGCGCTGACGGCGGGGCGGCCGAACAGCGCGGTCATGCCCTTGCCCACCAGGGCCGGCGTGTTGGGCATGGCCCGGACGATGCGTTCGGTGCCCAGCCAGCCGGCAATGCTGTCGCTGCGGATGCCGGCGGCCACGCTCAGGTGCAGCGCATGCCGGGTGTGAGCGCCGGCCTGCTGCGCGGCTTCCTTGAAGGTCTGGGGTTTGACGGCCCAGACCACGAGCGAGGCTTTGGCCACCGCCGGGCCGGGCTCGCTGAGCGCGGCGATGCCGAACTGGGCGCGCAGCTTGTCGCGCGCCTCGGTGTAGGGCTCGACCACGTCGATCTGCTTCGCGCTCATGCCCTGCTTGAGCAGCCCGCCGATGATGGCGCTGGCCATGTTGCCGCCGCCGATGAAAGTGATGTGTGTCGTCATGGTGTGGGGACCGGGTTCATTCGATGAATTCAAAGGCCACGAACTGCGTGACCTGTCGCGGGTTGAAATTGTCGTCGCTCGCGAAAACCAGGGTGCGGTGGCCGCTCGGCAGCCGCGGGCCCCAGGCCATGCCCTCGGTGTTGTCCAGGCGGCTCAGTCCCACGCGGGCGAAGTCCAGCAGCAGGGTCTTGGGGGCGGCGCGGTGGTTGCCTCGGTGCAGCGCGGGGAGGCCCAGGGTGTCGGTGGCGTCCCGGGTGTCCACGAGGTACAGGCGCAGCGAATTGCCGACGCCGGTGCTGTAGGCGCGCTCCAGCACCAGCAGGCGATGGGCGTCGAGCATCAGGATTTCGCTCACGCCGTTGTCGGCAAAGGCGCCCGCAGGAATGGGCAACAGGGGAATGGCGTCGGGTTGGTAGGCGATCTGGCGCACGGCCTGGCCGCTGATCATGTCGAACAGCGTGAAACGGCAGGGGCTGCCGGGCGCGCTGACCGTGGGGAGCGGGCCGTCCTGCAGCAGCGCCGCTTCCATGGCGGCCCAGAGTCCGCTGCCGTCGGGGGTGGGCGCCAGACCCTCCAGCGTGAGGTTGTCACGCGGCCCGCGCTGGCCGGTTGGGTCGAAGGCCAGCAGGGGCGGCAACGTGAACTCGCGCAGGTGCCGTCCGTCGGTGGCCATTTCACGGATGAACGGCGGCTGGCCGAGCCGGCCGTCGCCCTCGCTGCTCCACAGCAAGTTGCCGGTGCGCGGGTGCCAGCGGATGGACTCGGGGTCGGCGACCGGCCCGTTCGGACTGTCGCTGGCGGCACCCCCGCGTTGCCGGCGCGGGAACGGACTGCCGTCGGGCTGCCGCAGCGTGACGGCCTGCTGCCATTCCGGCGGGCCGAGGCGGTCGGCGGACACGGGCAGGCGCAGCGTGTAGAAGCGCGCGGGCTGCAGGTCGGAGCGGTCGTCGCTCAGGGCCACCCAGAGGTCGCGGGCCGCGTCGTAATCCAGGCCCGAAAGACCGCCGATCACCGTGCCCTGAAACACCAGCCGGTGCGGTACCGTGGTTTCGCCGATCAGGCGCAGCCGGGGATGAGGTGCCGTGCCGGTGGGGGCGGTCGATGCGCAGCCGGCGGCGCCCAGCAGCAGTGCCGCGCCAGCGCCTGCCAGCAACGCCCGGCGTGTGGGGCCGCGGGGAATTTCCAGGGAATGCATGACGGTGAGTCTAGGGCCTGTCTACAGTCTCGTCCCGCACCACGCCCGGGCGGCAAGCGGCGCTCTACACCAGCGTCGTCTGCCGCACAGCATGTTCCCACCGCACCATGAGTTCCTGGGCCCGCGAGGCGCTCAGCGTGGGCAGGAAGCGCCGTTCGGCGCGCCACAATTCCGACAACTCGGCGGTGCTGCCATAGACACCGCAGGACAGCCCGGCCAGGTAAGCGGCTCCCAGCGCGGTGGTTTCAATCACGGCGGGACGTACCACGGGAATGCCCAGCAGATCGGCTTGAAACTGCATCAGCAGGTCGTTGACGCAGGCGCCGCCATCGACCCGCAGTTCGCTGACCGGCGCGGCGCCGGCCGCCACGGCATCGCGGCTCATGGCCTGGAGCAGGGCCGCGCTCTGGTAGGCAATACTTTCCAGCGCGGCGCGCGCGATATGGGCCACCGTCGTGCCACGGGTCAGGCCGGTGATGGTGCCGCGAGCGTCGGGCTTCCAGTAGGGTGCTCCCAGACCGGTGAAGGCGGGCACCATCATCACGCCGCCAGAGTCCGGCACGCTTTGCGCCAGCACCTGCACCTCGGAGCTGGCCTGGATGGCGTGCAAGCCGTCGCGCAGCCACTGGACCACCGCACCGCCGACGAACACGCTGCCTTCGATCGCGAACTCGGTTTGCGCGCTGGGCTGCGCCGCGCTGGTGGTCAGCAGGCCGTTGCGCGAAATCTGGAAGTTACGGCCGGTGTGCATCAGCATGAAGCAGCCCGTGCCGTAGGTGTTCTTGGCCATGCCCTCCTTGAAACAGGCCTGGCCAAACAGCGCGCTTTGCTGGTCGCCGGCCACGCCGCCGATCGGGATCGCATGGCCCAGCAGGCCGGCGCTGACATGGCCGTAGTGCGCGCTCGACGGCAGGACCTGGGGCAGCAAGCCTGGCGGGATGTCCAGCGCCTGCAGCAACTCGGCGTCCCATTGGTTGGTGTGGACATTGAACAGCATGGTGCGCGAGGCATTGCTCACATCGGTCGCGTGCACGGCGCCTTCGGTGAGCTGCCACATCAGCCAGCTGTCAACGGTGCCAAAGGCCAGCTCGCCGCGCTCGGCCTGCTGGCGCGCCTGGGGCACATGGTCGAGCAGCCACTTGAGCTTGGTGCCTGAAAAATAGGCGTCGATCAGCAGGCCGGTCCTGGTCTGGATGAGGTCGGCCAGGCCCCGCTCGCGCAACTGGGCGCAGGTCGGTTCGGCACGGCGGTCCTGCCAGACGATCGCATGGTGGATCGGCGCTCCGGTGCGGCGGTTCCACACGATGGTGGTTTCACGCTGGTTGGTGATGCCGATCGCGCGAATGGCCCGCGCTGGCAATCCGGCCCTGGCCAGGGCTTCGCGGGCCGTGGCCAGTTGGGTGCGCCAGATTTCCTGCGGGTCGTGTTCGACCCAGCCCGGCTGGGGGTAAATCTGCGGCAGTTCTTGCTGGGCCGAGGCCACGACATGGCCATGGGCGTCAAACACGATGCTGCGGGAGCTGGACGTGCCTTGGTCGAGAGCGAGCAGGTAGGACATGGGGTGTGTGGCAAAGGGGAGGGGCGGCGCGGTCGGTCAGGCCGATACGACTTCGCAAAGCACCTGGGCGTCGGCGAGCAGGGCCGGAAAAGGTTCGGGCGGCGGGGCGTCGGTGAACAGGCGATCGACCTGCGCGAGGGTGGCCAGCTCCACCATCGCCGGACGGTTGAACTTGCTGCTGTCGGCGGCGAGCCAGACCTCGCGAGCGTGCTCGATGATGGTCTGGGCCACCTTGACTTCGCGGTAGTCGTAGTCGCGCAGGGTGCCGTCGGACTCGATGCCGGAGATGCCGATCAAGGCAATATCCACCTTGAACTGGCGGATGAAATCCACCGCCGCCTCGCCGACGATGCCCCGGTCACGGGCACGCACCACGCCACCCACCACGATGACCTCGCAGGCCGGATTGCCGCTCAGGATGGCCGCCACATTGAGGTTGTTGGTGATCACCCGCAGACCGGTGTGGTGCAGCAAGGCCTTGGCAATGGCTTCGGTCGTGGTGCCAATGTTCAGGATCAGCGAGCAATCGTTGGGCACCTGGCGGGCCACGGCCCGCGCAATGCGGGCCTTGCCTTCGGCGTGGAGACTTTCCCGCTGGGGATGCGCGATGTTCTCAATGGTGGAACTGGGCACCCGCACGCCGCCATGAAAGCGTGCCAGCAGGCCGGCTTCGGCCAGGCGCTGCACATCGCGGCGCACGGTCTGCAGGGTGACGCCCAGTATCTCGGCCAACTGTTCCACCGTCATGGAACCGCGGGCTCGCACGGCGTCGAGCAGATTGATTTGCCGGGGGTTGGAGTTCATGCGAACAGGGCTTTCGAAGAGAACATCAGGTCAAAGTACTGTAAATCGAATCAAAACGAACTTAATAAGGGAAAACTCCTAGAGGTAAATGATCTAAAAAGAATAATATCGAAAAAGAAAAGGTGATTTCGATGAAATTCGAATCCCAATGTCCTGTACGTATCCGGCACGGCCGGCATGCTGGCGCGCCAGTTCCTTTCCTCGCTATTTACAAGGAGTTCACCATGAAAGTTCGTATTTCCAGGAATGGCGTGGCCGCCATCGTGGCGGCCGTCGTTGCGTTGCCGGTGTCGGTGTGCGCCGCGGACATTCGTGTGATGTGTTACCAGGATGGCAATGAGTGCGATGTCACGGCCGCACTGGCAAAACGTTTTGAGGCCCAAAACGCCGGCGTCAAGGTGATTCTCGACGTCGTCCCGTTCAAGACGATTCTGGAGCAGCTGCCGGTGCAGCTGGCTGCAGGGCAAGGCCCGGATATTGCGCGCCTGACCGACCTGGGCGGGATGTCGAAGTACTACCTGGACATCAGCCCCTACGTGAAAGACCGCAAATATTGGGAAACGAACTTCGGCGCCACCCTGCCCTGGCTTCGGCCCAGCGCCAGCGACAAGGGCATCTACGGCTTCATGTCGCAGTTGACGATGACGGGGCCGTTCGTCAACAAGACGCTGTTCGAGCAAGCCAAGATCGCCATGCCCGGACCGAAAGCGACCTGGGAAGAGTGGGTCGACGCGGCACGCAAGGTGGCCAAGGCCACGCAGACGCCGGCCGCCATGGCCTGGGACCGCTCGGGCCACCGCTTTGCGGGCCCGGCCATCAGCTATGGGGCCAAGATCCTCGATGCCAAGGGCAACCTGGTGTTGGATGACGGCTACAAGACCGCCGTGCGCAAGTTCGTCGCCTGGCACAACGACGGCACCATGCTGAAGGACGCGTGGGGCGGCTCGGGCGGCTCCAGCTATGCCGATACCGTGGGTGAGTTCAAGAACGGCCGTCTGGTGATGATCCTGTCGGGTTCCTGGCAGATCAACCGCATGCAGAAGGAAATCGGCAATACGTTCGATTGGGTCGCTGTGCCGAATCCCTGCGGCCCGGCCGCCTGCACCGGCATGCCCGGCGGTGCCGCCTGGGTGGCGCTGAAGACGACCAAGTCGCCGAAGGAAGTGGGACAGTTCCTCGATTTCATGGCGCAAGAAGCCAACGTCGCTGAATTCGCCTCCAAGACCAACAACATTCCGGCCCACGCCGGCGTGGCCAGGAAGGGCGTGACCTACCCGAGCGCCGGCCCGTCGGCCCAGGCCGCACTCGGCGTGTTCACCAGTGGCACTGCGACCTTGGCGCCGGCGGCCTACCAGCTTCAGGGCTACAAATACAACCGCGCCATCATGCTGCCCACCGTGACCCGCGTCACCCAGGCCATCGTGGGTGAAATCAGCGTGGACGAAGCCGTCACCAAAATCAGTGCCGACATGGCGGAAGCGGTCAAGCAGGCAGGAAAGTAACCAGCAGACAGGTCCGGTGGGCGCGAGCCTGCTGGCTTGATGGAGAGTCGGTATGTCGTTGTTTTCCCGCCTTCTGGGGTTTTGCTTCAACCTGGCCGAACCGGTGTTCCGGCTCGGCCAGAAATGGCTCGGTGCCTCGCGCATCGGCTGGCTCTTCGTCGGGCCGAATCTGCTGGTGATCGGCCTGTTCACGCTCCTGCCCATCCTGATCAATCTGGTGTATGCGGTGACCGGCGGCGTGAACCTTCTGCCCACGCAGCGGCCCTTCACAGGCATGGAGAACTTCGTCACCCTGCTGGAATGCCGCGATTACACGGATCTGCAAAGCTGCCGCACGGACATCTTCCTGCGCTCGATTTTCAACACGGTCAAGTTCAGCCTGGTCCAGGTCGTGCTGATGCTGTTCTTCTCGCTGGTCACGGCCCTTGTGCTGAATCGCAAGATCATCGGGCGCGGCTTCTGGCGTGGCGTGTTCTTCTACCCGGTGCTGCTGTCGCCGGTGGTGGTGGCGCTGATCTGGAAATGGCTGCTGCAAAGCCAGGGCGTGCTCAACGCCGGCCTGACGGCAATGGGCACGGAACCCATCAATTGGCTGCTGGACAGGCACTGGGCCTTTTTCTGGGTGGTGGTGGTGTCCATCTGGGCGCACATGGGTTTCTACACCCTGATCCTGCTGGCGGGTTTGCAGGCCATCCCGAAAGACGTGTATGAGGCCGCCGAGATGGATGCCGCGCCGCCGTGGCGCGTGTTGTCGCGCATCACGCTGCCGCTGCTCATGCCCAACCTGATCGTGGTGTTGGTGCTCTTGATGATCCGTGCCGTGCAGAGCTTCGACGAAGTGTTCGTGCTCACCGGCGGGGGCCCGGGATCGGCCACCACCTTCATCGTGCAGTACATCTACCAGACCGGTTTTGCCGAGCAGATCCACTTGTACGGCCTGGCCGCTGCCGCCTCGCTGATCCTCGCTGCCGGCCTCATGGCGCTGACGCTGGCGCAGTTGCGGCTGTCCAGGGCCAGCGAAGCCGGAAAAGCCAAGAAGTAAGGACCGAGCGATGGCGAATTTTCTCACCCGTACCCGCGGCCGCAGCCGCTTGCACTGGACCGACTGGGTTTCCTACGGCTATCTTCTGCTCGGGCTGGCGGTCATGTTCGGGCCGGTGCTCTGGCTTGTCATGTCGTCGTTCAAGACCGAAAGCGCGCTGAGCCAGTTCCCCCCCAGTTTTCTGCCCTACAGCCAGAAGACCGCGGCGGTGCCGGGCCATGACCAGCCCTTGCCGCTGTACCTGGTCAAGGACGAGCAAGGCCGCACGCGCGAGCTGGCGCAGGTCCGACGCATCGGCATCGTTGCCACCATGGTCGATCCGCAGCAGCCTCAAACCGAGGTCCGCGTCGACATCAACAGCCGAAAGCCGGTGAACGAACTCAGGTTCGCCAGCGGCAACTACACCGAGCTGTTCGGCAAGTTCGCGTTCGGCACCTACTTGTGGAACAGCGTGTTCATCACCGTGGTGGCCACCCTCGTCACGCTGCTCATCAATTCCATGGCGGCGTTCGCGTTGTCCAAGTACCGGTTCACCGGCCAGAAAACGGTTTTCCTGCTCATCATCGCGACCTTGATGGTCCCGCCCACCATCATCCTGGTGCCGGCGTTCCTGGTGATCTCCAGCATGGGTTTGCTGGACAACCTGTGGGGCGTGATCCTGCCAGCGGTCGCCACGCCCACCGGCGTGTTCCTGCTGCGCCAGTACATGCTGACGATTCCGGACGAGCTGATCGAGGCCGCGCGCATGGACAACGCCAGCGAATGGCGCATCTACTGGAAGATTGTCCTGCCGCTGGCCGCGCCCGCCATGGCGGTGCTGGCCATTTTCTCGTTCATGTGGCGCTGGAATGACTTCCTGTGGCCACTGATCGTGCTGTCGAAGTCGGAAAACTTCACGCTGCAACTGGCCCTCAACGCCTTCCAGGGCGAACTCAACACCCAATGGCACTACCTGCTGGCCATGACGGTCATCACCCTGATTCCGATCAGCCTGGTCTTTACCTTCCTGCAGAAGTACATCGCGACCGGCATCGCCAGCGCCGGCGTCAAGTAACTCGCCGACCTCTTTCTAGGACTCTCCCGTGGCCACTCTCGAACTCGCCAACGTCGTCAAAACCTTCGACAAGAGCACCATCATCCACGGCGTGGATCTGACCGTTTCCGATGGTGAATTCGTGGTCTTCGTCGGGCCCTCGGGCTGCGGCAAATCCACGTTGTTGCGCATCATCTCCGGGCTGGAGCCCGCCACCAGCGGCGAGATCCGCATCGATGGCCAGCGAGTCAACGAGGTGGCCGCAGCGCACCGGGGTTGCTCCATGGTGTTCCAGTCGTACGCGCTGTACCCGCACATGAGCGTGTACGACAACATGGCCTTCGGCCTCGAAAACCTGGGCGTGGCCAAGTCGGTCATCGAGACCAAGGTTCAGGCGGCCGCCAGGATGCTCAAGCTCGACCAGCTGCTGCAGCGCAAGCCGACCCAGCTCTCCGGCGGGCAGCGCCAGCGCGTGGCCATCGGCCGATCGATCGTGCGCGAGCCCAAGCTGTTCCTGTTCGACGAGCCGCTGTCCAACCTCGATGCCGAGTTGCGCGTTTCGATGCGCGCCGAGATCCGCGACCTGCACGCCCGCCTGGGCGCGACCATGATCTACGTGACGCACGACCAGGTCGAGGCCATGACCATGGCCGACAAGATCGTGGTGTTGCGGGCCGGTCGCATCGAGCAGATCGGTGCGCCGCTGGACTTGTACAACCGGCCCTGCAACCAGTTCGTGGCGGGTTTCATCGGCAGCCCACGCATGAACTTCGTGCCCGTGGCGCACCTGCCCATGGCGAAGCCGGGCACCCACACGGTGGGCATCAGGCCGGAGCATGCACAGCTTTCCGACAGCGGTCCGCTGAGCATGGTGGTGTCGCAGGTCGAGCAGCTCGGCAGCACCAGTGTCTTGCGCGGCCACGTGGTGCCGGACGCGCCATTCGAGATCATCCTGAACGGACAGACACCCATCCGGTGCGGCGACACCGTGAGGGTTTCCGTGCCGCCGGAACACGTGCATTGCTTCGACCAGAACGGCCAGCGCTTGTAAGCCAAACCCCTGCAGGCAGCGCCGGCCAGGGGCCCATCATTCAATAGGAGAAACCCATGAAGACCTTCGGACGCGCCCGCGTCTCCCTGGCGCACGAACACGGCGTCGATCTGTCGATCGAAGGCGGCGCCGGCTTCAGCATTCAGGTGCTGGAATCGGCCATGGTTCGCGTGCGTTACAAACCAGCGTCCGGCTACCGGGAGCCGCGCACCTGGGCCATCGCGCCGAAGGCCGGCGAGGACGTCGCCTGGACCGGGCGCCAGCGCGACGACGCCAGTGGATTCAGTGGCCCCGACGCACAAGTGATTCAGCAGGCCGGACAGGTGACGCTGCGTACCGGCGCACTCTCGGTGACGGTGAAGGAAGATCCGCTGACCCTGTCGTGGCAGGACGACCAGGGGCGCGCGCTCTTCAGCGACCGGGCGACCTCCTCGTATTTCGCCAGCCAGCGCACCGGCGCCGTCCGGCACTATCTGCAGCGCGACCGCGCCGAACGCTACTACGGACTGGGCGACAAGACCGGGCCGCTCGACCTGCATGGCCGGCGCTTGCGCACGCTGGCGCTGGACTCTCTGGGCTACGACCCGAAAAACGGTGATCCGTTGTACAAACATTGGCCGTTCGTCCTGACGCGGGCCCCTGGTGGCCAGTGGTGGGGCCTCTATTACGACACCTTGTCGGCGTGCACCTTCGACCTGGGCTGTGAACACGACAACTACCACGAGCTGTTCCGCTACGTCGAGATCGATGACGGCGACCTGGACTACTACGTCATGGTGGGGGCCACGCCCGGCGAGGTGATCGCGCAGTTCGTGCGCCTGATCGGTGGCACCCATTTGCCGCCGCGCTGGTCGCTGGGGTTTGCCCAGACGGCGATGGGTCTGGCCGACGCGAGCGACGCGCAAAAGCAACTCGATGCCTTCATCACGCGCATCGAAGCCGAGGGCATCGCATGCTCGTCGTTCCATTACGGTTCGGGCTATTCGTCGCGCGGCAAACGCCGTTATGTGTTCACCTGGAATACCGGCAAGTTCCCTGACCCGAAGTCGCTGAACGCCCGATTCCATGAGGCCGGCATGCACGTGGTGGCCAACATCAAGCCTTGCCTGCTCGACGACCACCCGGCCTATGGCGAGGTGCGTGCACAGGGCGGTTTTATCCACGACGCCCAGAGCGGTCAACCCGTGGTGGAGCAGTTCTGGGACGGCGTCGGCGCCCACCTCGACTTCACCCATCCTGCCGCTGTGGCCTGGTGGCAAAAGAACCTGCAGGCGCAGGTGCTCGACTACGGCATCGATACGGGCTGGAACGACAACAACGAATACGCCATCATGGACGATGGCGCCATGTGCCATGGTTTTGGCGAAGCCATCGCCATGCACCGCGCACGCCCCTTGCATCCCCTGCTGATGACGCGTGCCACTTTTGAGGCGCAGGCCGCGCACCGCCCCGACGCGGAAGTCTTCACCGTCACGCGCGGCGGCTCTCCGGGGATCCAGCGCTACGCGCAAACCTGGACCGGCGACAACACCACCAGCTGGGAAACCTTGCGCTGGAACATCCGCACCGGCCTGCAGATGTCCCTGTCGGGCATGTTCAACATCGGCCATGACGTTGGCGGCTTCGCGGGCCCGACACCCGACCCTGAACTGTTTTTGCGATGGGTGCAGGCGTGTTGCCTGAATCCGCGCATGGTGATGAACTCCTGGAAGGCGGACGGCACTGTCAACGTGCCCTGGCTGCATCCGGCGGTGACGGCTGATGTGGCGGCGGCGATCCGGCTGCGCTACACCCTGATGCCGTATCTATGGTCTCTCTTCGAGCGAGCCCACAGCCTGCACCAGCCCATCATCCGCCCCACTTTCTATGACTTTCCGGACGACGCACAATGTTTCGCCGACAGCGACGACTTCATGCTCGGCGACGCGCTGCTGGTCGCTCCGGTCGTGCAGGCTGGAGTCACGTCACGCAGTGTCTACCTGCCCAAGGGGCCCGAGGCGTGGTTCGACTTCCACACCGGCGAGCGTTTCGAGGCCGGCCAGGTGCACCAGGTCGCGACGCCGCTGTCCAAGCTGTCCTTGTTTGCCCGCTCGGGCGCGTCGATTCCGGTCGCGGCCGGCGTCGCAGGACGTCATCGTCATGACGACCCGGTGAGCGGCGTGCGGCGTTTTTCGAGC
>JAHFQI010000092.1 GCA_023259355.1 Comamonadaceae bacterium | reverse complement strand
CCGGTACAGCACCAGCGCGTCGTAGCGCGGAAAGTAGGCCCGGTCATCGGCCAGCACGCGCAGGCCCAGGCGACCGATCTGGGCGTCGGTGGTGTAGATGTCGATCACGTCCACCTGCCCGCCCGCGATCGCGCCGTAGGCGAGGCCATGATCGAGGCCAGTCGGCGACTGCTTTAAGCCGTAGGCCCGGGCCAGCCCTTTCCAGCCATCGGCGCGGCCGAGAAATTCGTTGGACAGGCCGAGCTTGAGCGCCGGGTGGCGCGCCAGATCGCTGATCGAGCGGAGGGCCAGGCGGTCGGCCTCCCCGGCCCGCATGGCCAGCGCGTAGCCGTCGTTGAAGCCCAGCGGAATGGCCACACCCAGGCCCAGCGGCGCAAGCGCGCGGCGCATGTCGTCCAAGCTCATGGCGCTGGCGCTCTTGAGGATTTCCAGGCTGATCGTGCCGGCGTACTCGGGGTACAGGTCGATGCTGCCGGAGCGCAGCGCCTCGTAAACAATGGCCGTGTTGCCCAGGCCCTGTAGCACCACGGGCGCCGGCGCGGCGCGTGAAGCCGCCTGTCGGGCCAGCACTTCGGCCAGGATGTACGACTCCGTGAAGCGTTTGGAGCCGATGCGCAATGTGTCGGCCTGGACGAGTGTGAACCCAAAGGCCATGCAGCCGACGCCGAGCCAGCACAGCCACCGCGGCCACCAACGCCACTGCGCCGGGCTGGCGTCGAAGGGCGCGCGAATCCGCGTCATCCCGCGCCGCTCACAGCGCGTCGCGCAGCATCAGCGACGAGAGGCGGGTGTTTTCCCACAGGTTGGCCACCGAGTCCGTGGATTCCAGCAGCAGCCGCTGCACCAGCGGCGCGAGCGGCGTGGTCTCGGCGTCGGCCAGCAGCACGTAGCGCGCCTCGGTGCCGGCTTCCAGCTCGTCGAGCTGGCCGATCCAGTCCAGCGCGGCCAGCGTCTCCAGCACCGGCTCCAGTTGCAGCGCATCGACGCGCAACTGCTGCGCCAGCGCCTGCAGCGCCAGGCCCCGCCGGTCACTGTGGCGCACGCGGTGCAAGGCCTGCACCACCTCCAGCGCCAGCTGGAAATGCCAGCCCTGCCCGCTGCTGCGCCGCGCCACGCCGGCCAGCAGGCTGGGCAGGTAGGCGGCAATCACCGCCCCCATCAGCACGATGACCCAGGACACGTAAATCCAGACCAGCAGAATCGGCACGGTGGCGAAGGCGCCGTACACCGCCGAGTAGGTGGGCATCGTGGCCAGGTAGACGGCGAGCAGCTTTTTGGCAATTTCGATGCCGGCCGCCACGAACAGCCCGCCCGCGAACGCATGGCCCCACTTGACGTAGGTGTTGGGAACCAGGCGATAAAGCCCCGTCACACCGGCGGCCAGCAGGAAGAACTCGATCACGTCCAGCAAAAACTGCACCCCACCCGGCAGCGCGCCGACCACGCCCCGTGACGCCGACACCGCATAGGACGTGAGCGCCAGGCTCGCGCCCAGCAGCAGCGGCCCCAGCGTGATGGCCGCCCAGTAGATCAGCACCCGCTGTGCCAGCGGCCGCTCCCGGCGCACGCGCCAGATGCCGTTGAGCGTGCGGTCGATCGTCAGGATCAACGCCAGCGCCGTGGTCAGCACGACGGCCAGGCCCAGCGAACCGAGCCGGCTCGCCTTGCTGGAAAACTGGGTGAGGTAGCCCAGCACCTGGCGCGAAATGCTGTCGGGCACCAGGCTGTCGATCAGCCATTTTTGCAGCACGTCCTGCACCTTGCCGAACATCGGAAAGGCCGTGAACACGGCCAGCGCCACCGTGAAGAACGGCACCAGCGCCAGCGTGGTGGTGAAAGTCAGCGAGCTGGCCGTCAGGCCGAGCCGGTCGTCGCGAAAGCGCTCGCGCAGGGTCAGGGCCGTGTTTTTCCACGGGAAATGCTGCAATTCCTGCAGGAGGGACCGAAGCCAGGGGGACGAACGCATGGCCGCTATGATGCCACTCCAATGACACCCCAAGACAACACCGTGCGCCACACGCGCACCCTGGCCGTGGCCAGCCTGCTGGCGCTGATTGTGCTGTGCCTCGCCTGGGAACTGTGGCTGGCCCCCCTGCGCCCGGGCGGTTCCTGGCTCGCGCTCAAGGCGCTGCCGCTGTGCGTGCCGCTCGCCGGCCTGCTGAAGAACCGCATGTACACCTACCGCTGGCTGAGCCTGATGATATGGCTGTACTTCACCGAGGGCGCGGTCCGCGCCAACGGCGACCGGCCGCCCGGCTCGTATTTCGCGATGCTGGAAGTGCTGCTGTGCCTGGTGCTGTTCACCGCCTGCGCACTCCATGTGCGGCTGCGCCTGAAAAACGCCAAGGCCAAAGCCAGTGCCGATGCCGCCAACTCCGCCGCCACGCCATGAACCCCTTGCTTGACACCCTGCGCCAGATCACCGGCGCCGCCCATGTGCTCACCGATGGCGACCTGAGCGCCTACACGCAGGACTGGCGCAAGCGCGCCCAGGGCCAGGCGCTGGCCGTGGTGCGCCCCGGCAGCACCGCCGAGGTCGCCGCCATCGTCAAGGCCTGCGCCGAGCACCAGGCGACCTCGGGCATCAGCCTGGTGCCGCAGGGCGGCAACACGGGCCTGGCCGTGGGCTCGGTGCCTGACGATTCTGGCAGGCAGGTGGTGCTGAGCCTGACCCGCATGAACGCGGTGCGGGCGATCGACGGCGCCAACCTGACCATGACGGTGGAGGCCGGCTGCATCCTGCAAAGCCTGCAGGAGACGGCCGAGGAAGCCGGCTACCTGTTTCCGCTGAGTCTGGCCGCCGAGGGCAGCTGCACCATCGGCGGCAACCTGGGCACCAACGCCGGCGGCACGCAGGTGGTGCGCTACGGCAACACGCGCGAGCTGTGCCTGGGGCTGGAAGTCGTCACCGCGCAGGGCGAGATCTGGAACGGCCTCTCCGGGCTGCGCAAGGACAACACCGGCTACGACCTGCGCGACCTGTTCATTGGCAGCGAGGGCACGCTGGGCATCATCACCGCCGCGACCATGAAGCTCTACCCGCTGCCCGCCGCGCAGCTGACCGCCTGGGCCGCCGTGCCTTCGATGGACGCTGCCGTCACGCTGCTGGGCCTGGCGCACCGGCACCTGGGCGCGGGCCTGACGGGCTTTGAAGTCATGGGCCAGTTCGCGCTGGGCCTGGTGGACAAACACTTCGCGCAGTTGCGCGTGCCGCTGTTCAAGGACGCGCCTTATTGCGTGCTGCTGGAAAACTCCGACCACGAGTCCGAGGCCCACGCCCGCGCCCAGTTCGAGCGCCTGCTCGAAGCCGCGCTGGAAGAGGGCTGCGTGAGCGACGCCGTCGTCGCCGAGAGCCTGAATCAGGCGCGCCAGCTCTGGCACATCCGCGAAAGCATCCCGCTGGCGCAGGCCGAGGAAGGCCTGAATATCAAGCACGACATTTCCATCCCGGTCTCGCGCATTCCGGAATTCGTCGCGGAGACCGACGCCCTGCTGCAGCGCGAAATTCCCGGCGTGCGCATGGTCAACTTCGGGCATCTGGGTGACGGCAACCTGCACTACAACGTGCAGGCGCCCGAGGGCGGCGATGCCAAGGCCTTTCTGCGCGAGCAGGAAGAGCGCGTGAACACCCTGGTGTACGACGCGGTGGCGCGATTCGAAGGCTCCATCTCGGCCGAACATGGCGTGGGCAGCCTGAAAACCGACAAGCTGCCGCACTACAAATCGGCCGTGGCGCTGGGCATGATGCGCGCCATCAAGCTGGCGCTGGACCCCCACAACCTCATGAACCCGGGGCGCGTGGTGCGGACCTGAGGCGCGCCCTTTCGGGCTGGCGCCCGGCCTCTCAGGCCGTCACGATCCAGCCCTCCAGCCCATCGAAAGCCGGCAGGCCCCAGCCGGGGCCGTCGGGCGGACTTTTTCCGTCAGCCTGCTGTTGCGCCGCCCAGGCAGCCTGCATGAGGCAGAGCACGGCGTCCAGGCGGTCGCCGCTGGCGTCGTCGGCCAGCGCATCGCGCTGGGCGTGGGTCAGTTTGAGGCGCAAGGCCAGCCGGGTCTGGCCGTGTTCGAGTGCGGTGAGGAGGTCCTTGCGCGCGATCAGTCGCTCGGGCGTCTGTTTGGCGCGGTCGTCGCTCTTGTAGCTGCGTGGGCCGAGCACTTCGCGCGCCAGCAGGCCGGGGTAGGCCTCCAGCGCGACGCGGGCCGGGTCGCCCGCATGCAGGCCCGGCAGGTGCGCGCCGGCATCGAGCAGCAGCGGCACGCCCGCGTGCAACATGAAGGCCACGGGCGGGTTGACCCATTTCATGCTCGGGCTGGAGCCGGCCGGGCGGTCGGTGGCCCGGTGGGCAAACTTGCTGCCCGCGGGCCGGGCGTTGCAGAACGCCGCGAAGGTGTCGCGGATATCATCGCGGCCCAGCGCGGCGTAGTGGCGCATGCAGGCCAGCCAGTCCGTGGGCCAGCCCAGCGTTTCGACCAGTTCGCGCGGCAGGCCGAACGGCAGATCGAAGCCGCCGACCCAGGGCTCGCGCGGGGCTTTGATCCAATTGGCGAAGGCGTCGAGGGAGTCGAATTGCGCCAGCCCCGACAGCAGCACCCGGCCTTTTGACGCCGTGCCGCTCGCCAGCATGATCGCCTTCCGGCGCGAGGGGCTGCTGCTGAAATCGCAGCCCAGGATCAGCGCTTGCAGGGGTGCCGTCATCGCCCTACCCCAGCGCCAGCGCCATGACACCGGCCACGATGAGCGCAGCACCGGCCAGGCGCGGCCCGCGGTCGCCCTCGCCAAGCAGATGCCCGCCGATCAGCGCGGCAAACAGCATGGACACCTCACGGGCCGGCGCCACATGCGAGAGCGGCGCGACCTGCATGGCGTAGAGCACCAGCACGTAGGACACGGGGCTGATGATGCCCACCAGCAGCGCGTATTTCCACTGCCTGCGCCACAGCACGGCGGCAGCCGGACGGTCCCGCAGCACCGTCGGCACCAGGAAGGCCAGGCGCACGAAGTTGCCGAAATAGTCGATCAGGATGGGCGACATCAGCAGCGCCTTGACGGCGTAACCGTCCACCACGGTGTAACTCGCGATGAAGGCGCCGGTGAGCACGCCGTAGCGCAGGCCACGCAGCACGCGCTGGCGTTGCGCCGGATCGGCGGCGGGATGCCGGGTGGCGCGCAGCAGCCCGGGGCCGCCCGCGATGAGGAACACGCCGGCCACCACGCCCGCGATGCCCACGCCGCCGAGCGCCGAGAGCTGCTCCCCCAACAGCGCGATCGCCACCAGCGACGACAGCAGCGGCCCCGAGCCGCGTGCCAGCGGGTAGACCACCGTGAGGTCGGCCTTGCGGTAGCCGCGCAACAGCGTGAGGTAATACACGAGGTGGAGGATGCCGCTGGCCACGACGAAGGCCCACTCGGTGCGGCCCCAACCCGGCACCTGCTGCCAGCCCAGCCAGAGCCCCAGCGGCGCCCAGAACACCATCATCACAACGCCGGTGAACGTTGCAAAACGCGCGTCGCCGCCCGCTTTCTTGGCGGCGATGTTCCAGGCGGCGTGAATCAGTCCGGCGAGGATGACCAGGGCGAGCGCGCTGGCGGGCATCGAAGGCGTTCGGAAACGCGTTGCGCCGGCGTCAGGCGCGGCCGACGATGGCCGCCGTGGCCATCAGTTCCTCCAGCAACGCCAGCGACACCTTGCCCGACACGCTGTACGGATCGAGTTCGGCACGCTCGGAGTACTTGAGCAGGATGCTGGTGTTGATGCGCGAAGCGTTGACCTGGCCCATGGTCCAGCCGCCGAAGCGGCGCTCGTCGATCTCTTCGTAGTGCAGCAGCACCACGTCCTTGTGGCGCGGGTCTTTCTGGATGTGGCCGTAGAGCTCGCTCACCGCCAGGCGGCCGCCTTCGATGGCCTGCAGGAAGATGCCGCCGCCGTAGCACAGGATGCCGGTGATGCCGCACGAGGGGTTGAACTGGCGCGATTGCGCGAGGATGTCGTCGATGACCTCGGGGTTGGGGTCCACCGCGCGGCTGGCGTAAAGCAGGCGTACAAGCATGAGGGCTCCTAGCGGGGAATGAGGGAGAGGAATTCGCGGCGCAGGGTCGGGTCCTTGAGGAACGCGCCGCGCATGACGGAGTTGATCATCTTGCTGTCCATGTCCTTCACGCCGCGCCAGGCCATGCAGAAATGGCTGGCCTCCATGACGATGGCCAAGCCATCGGGCTGGGTCTTTTCCTGGATCAAGTCCGCCAGCTGGATGACCGCCTCTTCCTGGATCTGCGGGCGCCCCATGATCCACTCGGCCAGCCGCGCGTACTTGGACAGGCCGATCACGTTGGTGCGCTCGTTGGGCATGACGCCGATCCAGATCTTGCCGATGACCGGGCAGAGATGGTGGCTGCAGGCGCTGCGCACGGTGATGGGGCCAACGATCATCAACTCGTTGAGGTGTTCGGCGTTGGGAAACTCGGTGATGGTGGGCGCGTGCACGTAGCGGCCGCGGAACACCTCGCTGATATACATCTTGGCGACGCGGCGCGCGGTGTCGCCGGTGTTGTGGTCGCGCTCGGTGTCGATCACCATGCTGTCGAGCACGCCCTCCATCTTGGCCGCGACCTCGTCCAGCAGTTTCTCGAGTTCGCCGGGCTGGATGAAATCGGCGATGTTGTCGTTGGCGTTGAAGCGTTTGCGCGCGGCCTTGACGCGTTCGCGGATCTTCACGGAAACCGGCGTGCCTTCGTCAATTTCGGCTGGGCTCATGGCGTCGGGTCTCTTCATTAACATGGAAAGATGTTACCAGTGATTGATGATTGAGGTTATTGGCGCGGCCCCGGCGTCAAGTGGTCATAGCGCGCTACTTATTTCATAGCGTCACGATGGCACGCAATGGCGGCGGCGCCGCGTCAATAGCGGTTGCCGGTGACGAAGAGCGCCAGCCGCATCAGGCCGAACGCAATGCGGTCCAGCACGCGCTGCAACAGCGGCCGGTTGACGTAGTGGGACTTGGCCAGATGCCGGCTCTCGTGCCGGATGGCGTGCATCAGCCGGTTGCGCAGCACGGCGGCAAAGGGCGCATCTTCCACCACCACGTTGGCCTCGCGGGCCAGCAGCAGGCTCAAGGGGTCGAGGTTGGACGAACCGACCGTGGCCCAGGGGCGGTGCGTGGCGGCATCGATCACCGCCACCTTGGCGTGCAGGAAACTGGCGCTGTACTCGTAGATCTCCACGCCGGCCTCCAGCAAGGCGCCATACACCGGGCGCGCGGCGTAGTACTGCATGAAATACTCGTAACGGCCCTGCACCAGCACCCGCACCCGCACGCCGCGCCGGGCCGCGTGGATCAACGCCTGGCGCAGCTTGCGCCCGGGCACGAAGTAGGCGTTGGCGATGATGATTTCCTTGCGCGCATTGCCGATTGCCTTGCGATAGGCCTTCTCGATCTGGCCGCGGTGCAGCACGTTGTCGCGCAGCAGCAGCCCCGCCTTGGCCACGATCAGCCGGCTGTCGTAGAGCATGCTGTCGCGGTCCGGCTCGGTCCAGGGCAGGTGCAGCCCCGCCGCGCGGAACAGGCTGAAGGCGTGCGGGAAATTGTGCTCGTGCACGTTGCGCACCGCCTGGATGCGCCACCACAGCTGGGCCGTGGTCTCCTGCGCCTGCTGCACCAGCGCCCCGGAGGCCAGCACCGCGAAGTCCAGGCGCGGATGCTTCAAGGTGCCGTGGTGCGGGTCGTGAAAATCGTCCAGGATGTTGATGCCGCCACAGAACGCGAGCCGCCCGTCGATCACGCACAGCTTGCGGTGCAGCCGCCGCCAGCCGCTGGGAATCAGCAGACCGAGCCGGCCCAGCGGCGAATAGATGCGCCATTGCACGCCGGCCTGGTCGAACCGCTTTTGCCAGGACTCGGGCAGCTCGCCGGTCCCCACGCCATCCACCACCAGCCACACCGTGACGCCGCGCCGCGCCGCGCGTTCGAGGGATTCAGCGACCTGGGCGCCCGCCCCGTGGAAGTCAAAAATGTAGGTCTCGATGCGAATCTCGGAACGGGCATGATCCACCGCGTCGATCAGCACCGGGAAATACTCCCGGCTCCCCTGCAGCAACTGGATTTCATGGCCATCCCGCATGAAGACGCCGGGGTTGCGCATGGATCAGCCCAGCGCCGGGCCGCCCCAAGCAGGGCTGCTGCCCCCCGGGGGGCAGTGAGGACACGCAGTGCCGAACGTGGGGGGCATGTTCAGAAGCCGAATTCGGCGATCAGCGGGAGGTGGTCCGACATGCGCCCCCAGGCCTTGCCGCGCGGCACGTACAGGCCCAGCGGCCTGAGGCCGCGCGCATAGACATGGTCGAGCTGGACGAGGGGCAGCCGCGACGGGTAGGTCGGGCAGCGCACGGTGTCCGCCGACACCAGGGCCATCGCGTTCATGGCGCGCTGGATCCGGTTGCCCCAGTCGTTGAAATCACCGGCCACCACCAAAGGCGCCGCGGCAGGCACCTCGCGCTCGATATAGCGCCCAAGCTGCGCGACCTGGCGCACGCGGCTGGCCGGAATCAGCCCCAGGTGCACCACGATGACGTGCACCGTCCGCTCCTGCACCCTCACTTCCACGTGCAGCAGGCCCCGCTGCTCGAAACGGTGGTCGGACATGTCCTCGTGCTGGTGCGTCACCACCGGCCAGCGCGAGAGCAGCGCGTTGCCGTGCTCGCCATGCCGGGTGTAGGCATTGGTGCGGTACACCGCCTCGTAGCCCTCGGGCGCCAGGAATTCAGCCTGGGGTTCCTCGGGCCAGCGGGTGAAGTACTCCTCCTCGCCCCGGTGCATCTTGCGAACTTCCTGGAGGCAGACGATGTCGGCATCCATCTGCTCCACCGCATGCCCCAGGTTGTGGATTTCCAGCCGGCGGACAGGCCCGAGGCCCTGCACCCCCTTGTGGATGTTGTAAGTCGCGATCCGGAGCGTGTCATGCGGCGTGTTCACACCGCAAACCTTACCGCAAAAAACGGGGCAACATCAGCACGGCTTCGGCATTCGACGAAGAAAAACATGCATCGGCCGCCGCGTGGCAAGGCAGCCACTGGAATGCCGTGTGCTCGCGTGGACTCAAGCTCACCGGCGTGCCGGCAGGCACCTCCAGGCCGAAGACGTGCTCGGTGTTGTGCGTCACGCCCGGCGCGTACCGGTGCAGCCAGCGCGGGTAGATCTCATAGATGTTCTCTAGCCCCCAGTCGCGCAGGCCCGCCGCCAGCGGTTTGCCGGGCGCGCAGTCGATGCCGGTTTCCTCGAACACTTCGCGGATCGCGGTATCGCGAAAGTCCTCGTCTTCGCGGTCCTTGCTGCCGGTGACCGACTGCCAGTATTCGGCGGAATCGGCGCGGCGGATCAGCAGCACGTCGAGCGCCGGGGTGTGAATCACCACCAGCACCGATTGCGGAATCTTGAAAGGCCGGACGTCGCTCATTCTCATTCGCCCAGGTAGGCCGCGCGCACCTTGGGGTCATCGAGCAGGTCCCGGGCGGGGCCCTGCAGGGTCAAAAGGCCCGACTCCATCACGTAGCCACGGTCGGCAATGGCCAGCGCGCGGCTGGCGTTCTGCTCCACCAGCAGCACCGTCACGCCCTGGGCATGGACATCGCGCACGACCTCGAAGATCTTGTCTACCATGAGGGGGCTCAGGCCCATGGAAGGTTCGTCGAGCAGCAGCACCCTGGGCCGGCTCATGAGCGCGCGGCCCATGGCCAGCATCTGCTGCTCGCCGCCCGACAAGGTGCCCGCCAGCTGGTCCTTGCGCTCCTTGAGGCGGGGAAAGAGGGTGAACACCTTGTCGATGTCGGCCGCGATACCCGCCTTGTCCACCCGGATGTAGGCGCCCATCTGCAGGTTTTCCATGATGGTCATGCGGGTGAACACGCCGCGCCCCTCGGGCACCATGGCCAGGCCCTGCCGGACCAGGTCCCACGGCCCCTGGCCGCGGATGCTCTTGCCGAGGTAGTGGATGTCGCCATCGTTGATCGGCAGCGTGCCGGTGATGGCTTTCATGGTGGTGGTCTTGCCCGCGCCGTTGGAGCCAATCAGCGAGACCAGTTCCCCCTCGCCGACTTCGAAATCCACCCCTTTGACGGCCTGTATGCCGCCATAGGCCACATTCAGGCCTTTGACTTTGAGAAGCGCCGTGGTCATTTCAATGCCCTCCCCCGCCCACCAGGGCGCCCGCGCCGCCGGCGCCTCGCCCGAGATAGGCCTCGATCACCTTTTCGTTGCGCTGCACCTCGGCCGGGGTTCCCTCGGCAATCTGTTTGCCGTAATCGAGCACCGTCACACGGTCGCACAGGCCCATCACGAGCTTCACATCGTGCTCGATCAGCAGGATCGTCCGGTCGTCCTTGCGGATGCGGTCGATCAACTCGCGCAGCAGCCCTTTTTCCGTGGCGTTCATGCCGGCGGCGGGTTCGTCCAGCGCGATCAGCTGCGGGTCGGTGGCCAGCGCGCGGGCGATTTCAAGACGCCGCTGGTCGCCGTAGCTCAGCGTGCGCGCCTTGTAGGCGGCGTAGTTGCCAATGCCCACGTAGTCGAGCAGTTCCTGCGCCCGCGCCGCGATCGCGGCCTCCTCGGCCTTGAACCCGGCCGTGCGGAAAATGGCGCCGAGCAGGCCGGAGTGGGTGCGGACGTGGCGGCCCACCATCACGTTCTCCAGCGCCGTCATGTCCGCGAACAGGCGGATGTTCTGGAAGGTCCGCGCGATGCCGGCCTTGGCCACTTCATGCACGGCGGTCGGCTTGTAGGGCTTGCCCGCAAGTTCAAAGCTGCCGCTGTCGGGCGTGTAGAGGCCGGTGATCACGTTGAAGAAGGTGGTCTTGCCCGCGCCGTTGGGGCCGATCAGGCCATACACCTGGCCGCGCTCGATGGTGAGGCCCACGTCGGAGAGGGCCTGCAGGCCACCGAAGCGCTTGGAAATGCCGGCGACTTTCAGGACGGTATCGGTCATGTCGCGCTCCTTATTGGCCCCGCAGGGATTTGCCGTGCTCCGGCGACGGCCACAAGCCCCGCGGACGCAGCAGCATGATGCTGATCATGGCCAGCGCGATCAGCAGTTGGCGCAGGATGGCGGCGTCGAGGCGGCCGTCGGTCAGCGACTGCAGCGGGCCGGCCACATGGCGCAGCACCTCGGGCATCGCCGACAGCAGCACCGCGCCCAGAATCACGCCGGGCAGGTGGCCGATGCCGCCGAGCACCACCATGGCGACGATCATCACCGACTCCATCAAGCTGAACGACTCGGGCGACACGAAGCCCTGGAACGCGCCGAACATCACGCCCGACACACCGCCGAAGGTGGCCCCCATGCCGAAGGCCAGCAGCTTCATGTTGCGCGTGTTGATGCCCATGGCCTTGGCCGCAATCTCGTCTTCGCGGATGGCCATCCAGGCCCGGCCGATGCGCGACAGCTGCAGCCGGTGGCTGATCACCACGCTCACCACCACCAGCGCCAGGAACAGGTAGTAGTAGAGCGAAACCGAGACGAACTCAAAGCCCGCCATGCTCAGCGGCTTGCCCAGGTCCAGGCCGAAGAACTTGATCGAATCGATCTGGCTCAGGCCCTTGGGGCCGTTGGTGATGTTGATCGGGTGGTCCAGGTTGTTCAGGAACACACGGATGATCTCCCCGAAGCCCAGCGTCACGATGGCGAGGTAGTCGCCACGCAGCTTGAGCGTCGGCGCGCCCAGCAGCAGGCCAAACAAGCCGGCCAGCCCCGCGCCGGCGGGAATGATGACCCACAGCGGCATGTGCAGGCCGCCGGGGAACATCGCGGCCAGCGCCGGGAAGGCCTCGGTCAGGTGCGGCGAGGCCATCAGCCCGTACATGTAGGCACCCACGGCGAAAAACGCCACGTAGCCCAGATCGAGCAGGCCGGCGTAGCCCACCACGATGTTCAGGCCCAGCGCCAGCAGCACATAGAGCAGCGCCATGTCGGCGATACGCACCCAGGCGCTGCCAAAGCCCTGCAGGACCATCGGCAGGATCAGCAGCGCCGCGGCGGCGGCGAGGAAAACAACAGTCCGGTTCGGCTTCATCTTGATGCTCCGGGCGTTCAGGCGCGATCGGCCACGCGTTCGCCCAGCAGGCCGGACGGGCGTAGCGTGAGCACGATGATCAGCACGATGAAGGCAAAAATATCGGAATAGTGGCTGCCCAGCAGGCCGCCGGTCAGGGCGCCGATGTAGCCCGAGCCGATCGATTCGATGAGCCCCAGCAGGATGCCGCCCACCACCGCGCCGGCCAGGTTGCCGATCCCGCCGAACACCGCCGCCGTGAAGGCCTTGAGGCCGGGCAGGAAACCCATGGTGTGCTGGACCGTGCCGTAGTTGGACGCGTACATCATGCCCGCGATGGTGGCCAGCACGGCGCCGATGACGAAGGTGGCGGAAATCACCATGTCGGGCTTCACGCCCATCAGGCCCGCGACGCGCGGGTTCTCGGCGGTGGCGCGCATCGCGCGGCCCAGCCGGGTGTAGTTGACCAGATACATCAGCGTCGCGAGCGACACGGCCGTGAGGCCCAGGATCATGATCTGCGTCGGGGTGATCACCGCGCCGCCGATGTTGAACGGCGTGCTCGGCAGCAGCGTCGGGTAGGACTTGTAGTTCGGCTTCCAGATGATCATGGCCAGCGTCTGCAGCAGGATGGACATGCCGATGGCGGTGATCAGCGGCGCCAGCTTGGGGCTGTTGCGCAGCGGCCGGTAGGCCACTTTCTCGATCACGAAATTCAACGCCGCGGCCACCACGCAGGCGATGATCATGGCCACGATCAGGACCAGCCAGCCCGGTGCCCAGGGCATGGCCTCGCGCATGAGGCCGATGATGGTCCAGCTGGTCAGCGCGCCGATCATCAGGACTTCCCCATGCGCGAAGTTGATGAGGTTGATGATGCCGTACACCATGGTGTAACCCAGGGCCACCAGGGCGTACATGCTGCCGAGAACCAGACCGTTGATGATCTGTTGCAGCAGGATTTCCATAAAGCGTTCTCCGTTTTTCCGCCCGGGCCACCGATTGGGGCATTGGCCAACCGGGCCTTGCGAGCCTGACTCGCCAACTAGCAAAAAACCCGCCAAGGCGCAGACATTGGCGGGTTTGTGGAGGCGATTGTAGCCAAGGGCCCTCCGGCTGAAACGCAGGCGCCGACAGGGGTTTACCCTTCACGGCGCGGTCCGGCGGCAGCGGCAGGCGTCGGGTCAGCCCTTCTGGTTGTTGAGCCGCTTCAGTTCCTCGAGCTTGTCCGCGATGCGGATTTCCAGGCCCCGTGGAACCGGCCGGTAGAAGGATGGCGGCGGCATGCCCTCGGGCAGGTAGCGCTCGCCGGGGGCAAAACCGCCCTCTTCGTCGTGCGCGTAGCGATAGCCTTTGCCGTAATCCAGGTCTTTCATCAGCTGGGTCGGCGCGTTGCGCAGGTGCATGGGCACGGGGCGGGTGCCGTCTTTCTTGACAAAGGCCTTGGCTTCGTTGAAGGCCTTGTAGACCGCATTGGACTTGGGCGCCACGGCGAGATAAACCACGCACTCCGCCAGCGCGAGTTCGCCCTCGGGGCTGCCCAGGCGTTCATAGACCTCGGACGCATCGAGCGTCAGGCGCAGCGCGCGCGGATCGGCCAGGCCGATGTCTTCGCTCGCCATGCGGATCAGGCGGCGCGCCAGGTAGCGCGGGTCGGCGCCGCCGTCGAGCATGCGCACGAACCAGTACAGCGCCGCGTCCGGGTCCGAGCCGCGCACCGATTTGTGCAAGGCGCTGATCGTGTCGTAGAACTGCTCGCCGCCCTTGTCATAGCGGCGCAGGCGCTCGCCCAGCACCTTCAGCAGCCAGGCGTCGGTGAGGGCTTCAAGCTGCTCGCTTCGGGCCGCCACGGACAGCGTTTCCAGCGTATTGAGCAGGCGGCGCGCATCGCCATCGGCGTAGGCGACCAGGCGATCCACGGCTTCGCTTTCAATCGTTGGCAGTGAACCGGTGGCGATGGCCTTGCTGACAATCTGCTTCAAATCGTCTTCGGCCAGCGGCTGCAGCACGTACACGGCCGCGCGCGACAGCAGGGCCGAGTTGACTTCGAAGGACGGATTTTCGGTGGTCGCGCCAATGAAGGTGAACAGGCCGCTTTCGACATGCGGCAAGAAGGCGTCCTGCTGGCTCTTGTTGAAGCGGTGGACTTCATCCACGAAGACGATGGTGCGCTGGGCATGAAGGCCGCCGCGCACCGCCTCGGCGCGCTCGACGGCCTCGCGGATGTCCTTGACGCCGCCGAGCACGGCGCTGATGGTGATGAATTGCGCATCGAACGCGTCGGCCATCAGCCGCGCGATGGTGGTTTTGCCCACACCCGGCGGGCCCCAGAGGATGCAGCTGTGCGGCTGGCCGGATTCGAACGCCAGCCTGAGCGCCATGCCCTCGCCCAGCAGGTGCTGCTGGCCGATGACCTCCCCCAGGGTGCGCGGACGCAGACGTTCAGCCAGAGGCGCGTAACCTTGGGACGCGTGCCGGCCCTGCGCGCTCATCGGCATACCTTCGCGCTGCGCACTGCGGTGCGAGCTTGCTTGGGGCGGCCCGGCGCGGCGCTCATTGGCGGATCACGTCCGCGCCGGCGGGGGGCCTGAAAGAAAAGTTGTCGGCCGGCAATGAGGGATTGAGTTCGAAGCCCGTGAACGTGAGCACCGAGCGCTGGCCAAAGCTGTCCAGGATGTCCAACGCCGCCAACTCGCTGCCCTTGTCCGTGACACGAAAGCCCACACGCACGCCCTGCAACTGGCCGTCGCGAGCCTTGGGCGTGGCCTGCACCCATTGCAGGCCGTCCTTGTCGGGCGCGGCCTGAAGGGAGAAGTCGGCCTGCAGGGCTTTCAAATCCGGGGCGGCGGCGATCAGGGCGGCCGGGGTCGATCCGAGCACCTGAGACTGCTTGCGCGCCGTGACCTGGTTCAGGTCAACGTCGTGCATCCACAGCGTCTGGCCATCGGCCACGATGCTCTGCTCGAAGGGTTTTTTGTAAACAAAGCGGAAGCGGCCGGGGCGCTGGAACTCGAAACTGCCGCTCGAGGACTTGCTGCGCGGCGCCGCACCCTCCTTGGGTGGTGAGGTCACGACCTGGGTGAACGAGGCCCGCCCGGAATGCGCTGTCTTGACGAAATTTTCAAGGGTGTCCAGGCCGGACGCCAGCGCGCCAAGCGAGGTCAAGGCGGCCATGCCGAAGGCCAGAAGCGGGCGCGCAAGGCGCCGGACGATCGATGAGTTCATTCGGTTAGGACTCTGCAAACACCCGCCGGTTCACTCCGCGCGCGTCGGCACGAGAATCTCGCGTTGGCCGCTGCCGCTCATGGCACTGACCAGACCGGCTTTTTCCATGTCTTCAACCAGCCGCGCGGCGCGGTTGTAGCCGATCTTGAGGTGGCGCTGCACCAGCGAAATGCTGGCCTTGCGGTTCTTCAGCACCACTTCCACGGCCTGGTCGTACATCGGGTCTTTTTCGCCTGTGCCCTCGCCGCCCTCGCCAAAACCGCCCTCATCCCCATCGACGGTGCCGCCTTCGAGCAAACCCTCGACATAGTTGGGCTCGCCCTGGCTCTTGAGGTACTTGACGACGCGGTGCACTTCCTCGTCGCTCACGAAGGCGCCGTGCACGCGGACCGGGTAACCCGTGCCCGAGGGCATGTAGAGCATGTCCCCCATGCCCAGCAGGGCCTCCGCGCCCATCTGGTCCAGGATGGTGCGGCTGTCGATCTTGCTGGACACCTGGAAGGCGATGCGCGTCGGGATATTGGCCTTGATGAGGCCGGTGATCACATCCACGCTCGGGCGCTGGGTGGCCAGGATCAGATGAATGCCCGCGGCACGCGCCTTTTGCGCGAGGCGTGCAATCAGTTCCTCGATCTTCTTGCCCACCACCATCATCAGGTCGGCCAGTTCGTCGATCACCACCACGATGTGCGGCAGGCGCTCCAGCGGCTCGGGCGCGTCGGGCGTGAGGCTGAAGGGGTTGTAGATGAACTCCTCGCGCGCCTTGGCCTCATCGATCCGGGCGTTGTAGCCCGCCAGGTTGCGCACGCCGAGCTTGCTCAGGAGCTTGTAGCGCCGCTCCATCTCAGCCACGCACCAGTTGAGCCCGTTGGCGGCCTGCTTCATGTCGGTGACCACCGGCGCCAGCAGGTGCGGGATGCCTTCGTACAC
>JAHFQI010000091.1 GCA_023259355.1 Comamonadaceae bacterium | reverse complement strand
ATCACGTCGCTGCCGAAATTGCCGGTGCGCCCCACGGCGTCGCTGCCCGGCTCGCTCAGGCCCGCGAGCGTGGCGCGCACCACGTCCAGCGCCGCCTTGAGCCCCGGCCCCTGCGGCTGGCTGACCTCGACGCCCAGGTCGCGCTCCAGCACGTCGAGCGCGGGTTCGCCGTCGAGCCTGAGAAGCACATTGCCTTCGACACTGGTGATCTCGCGCACCGGGGCGACGGGCTGGCAACCCTGGGTCACGCGCGACACCAGATGCACGCCCTCGCCAAAGGCCACGCCCGAGAGGCCGCCGCTGAACACCCCGCCCGCGGCACCCTGGCCCTGGATGTTGCCGTTGCCGCCCACCGCAAACTGCACCGCCTTCGTGCGGCTGGACGCGAGCCCGCCAAACAGGTAGCCCGTGTCGGTGCGCGCGGCCATCTCGGCAATCAACTCGGCCACATCGGGGGTGCTGCCATCGGCATGGACCAGGGCCGTGTGCGCCTCGAACCCCAGGCCCAGCGGCGCCACGCCGGAGAACACGCGGTACTGGTCGGCCGGGATGTCGAGCAGCATCACCGCCAGCGCGGGTTCGTCAAAGTATTCGGCGTTGTTGGCGGCGATGCCCACCCCCACCGTGCCGGCCCAGTCGGTCACTTCGGGCAATTCGGCGCTCAGCGCATCGAGGATGTCCTGCGCCTCGCCGGCGTAATGGTCGGTGATATAGAGCAGCGCCAGCGTGGGCGCGCTGGCGTAGCCGGGCAGGGCCATCTGGGCGCGCAGCTGCGCCAGCACCAGCCCCACCGCCATGCGCCACTGCGGGTGCGTCGCGTGTCCGTGGGGGAAAAGCTTCATGCGAGGGCCTGCCTTGGATTCGTGCGCGAGCGTGTCGGCGCCCGCCGGGACGTCACTTGCTCGTGGCGGCGGCGGTCTTGCGAACGGCCTTCTTGGCCGCTTTTTTGGCGGGCGCCTTGGCTGCGCCCGAGCCGCCCGTCACGGTCTTGGCCGCCGCGCGGGTCATGGAGCCGGCCACGCCGGTGGCGGTCTTGAGCGCTTCCTTGGCCAGCCCGGCCGCCATGTTCTTGGTGGCGTCCATGGCCGTGTTCTTCGCGGCATCCTTCATGGCGCTGGCGGCGATCTGCTGGAATTGCTGGGTCAGCGCGCCCCACCACTGCATCGGATCGACCACGCCGGCCGGCGCCGCAGCCTCCTTGGCCTCGGCCTCGGGCTTGGCGGCTTTCTTGTCTTCCGCAGAGCCGCCAGTGGCCGCCGAGGCCACATCGGACGCCATCGAGGCCACGCCCGACGCGACCCCGGACACCGCGCCAACCGCCCCAGCCGCGGTTTCAGTGACCTTCTGCACGCCCGACATCACCGTGTCGGCCGCCTTGAGCTTGAAGGCGTTGGCGATGTCGCCCATGTTGAAGTTCATGCCCTTGAGCGTGGCCAGCGTCATCTTCTGCACTTCCAGCGCCTGGATGGTGGCCTTGAGCGCCATGGCGTTCTGGTCCAGCCAGAACTGCACCGCCTTGAGCTCGTCGATGCGCTTGTCCAGCTCTTCCACATTGAGCGTGGGCGCCACCCAGTTGCCGAGATTGGGCATCTGGGGGATGTTCTGCGTCGCGCCCTTGGCCAGGTTTTGCAGGAAGTCAAAACCGGGGACGAACTTGCCGAAACCAAAGTTGGATGTGTCGCTCATGGGCTGCTCCGTGTTGTGTTTGATCCTCGTTACAGCTTACTCCAAGCCGGCTCCAGTGGCGACCCGCGCGCCTCAGTGTTTGTGCTGATCCGGCGCGGCCATGCCGACCGGCAACTGGAGCGCCAACCGGCTCTCCACACCCTTCGCATCCCGGAACACCAGCGTCAGCGGCACGGTGCTGTCCTTGCCCAGCGGTCCCTTGAGGTCCATGAGCATGAGGTGGTAGCCGCCCGGCTTGAGTTCCACCGTCTTGCCAGCCGGCAGATCGAGCACGCCGACCGCGCGCATCCTCATGACATCGCCGTCCATCTTCATTTCATGCACCTCGGTCACGCCGGCGGCCGGGCTGGAACTGCCGACCAGCCGGGCGCCGTCCCTTGCGGTGATTTTCATGAAGGCGCCCGTGGCCTTCTGGCCGGGCACCGCCGCGCGAACCCAGGCGTCGCGGACATCCACCGCCTGCGCGTGGGCCAGGCCCGCGGCCAGGGTGGTCACCAGTGTCAGGGCGGTGGTCAATGCTTTCAGATTCATGGGAGCTTCCTTGGGGACATCGTGAGGGGTTCAATGGCTGTGGTGTTCATGTCCGGCCGGCGTGACCTCCAGCAGCACGGCCGGCTGCTTGAGGCCCTTCGTCGCCGTGCCTTCGGCCGGCACCTGGGACCAGTCGATCTGGCCGGATTCGCAGGTCTGCGTCACCTTGAACCACAGCGGTCCGGCCTGCTCCGGCAGGCGGCCGGCGAGGGCGAATTCGTCGAACTGGCTGTCCGGCAGCGCCGACTCGCGGCTGGCAGCGGTCCAGCGGATTTCCACCACCTCCTCGGTCGCGGCCAGCTTTTCGCGGCGCACCGCCAGCGTCCAGCCCGGCTTGGGTTGGGGCTTGGCCCCCTTGAAGCCGGCGGGAATCCGCACCGCAAGGCCGGTGGTGGCCGTGCCGTCGCAGCCATGGCCGACGCGCAGCACGGCCTTGTAGGTGCTGCCGGCCGCGGCGGTGGGCTGGTCGAGCGCGATATGGGCGTTGGCGGCGCCGCACGCGAAGCAGGCGGCCAGAAGGCATGTGCGGCGCAACGCCGCCAGGTATTGGGAGGTCGTGGAGGTGTTCATAGGTCGAATTTGAGTTCAGCCGAGTAGCTGCGTTGGGGATAGGGGTGAAAGTTCCAGTACCTGTCGTTGTTCAGGTTGTCGATGCCGAACGCGGCCGTCAGCTGTTTGCTGACCTGCCAGCGCACGCGCACATCGGTGGTGAAGTAGGGGCTCACACCCTGGTAAGTAAAGCCGTTGGTGTCGCTGTTGTCCAGTGTGCGGTACTGCCGGCCGCTGTAGCGCGCGCCCAGCGAAGCCGTCCAGCGTTCATTGAACCGGTAGCTGGCCAGCGCCGTGGCCCGCCACTTCGGGATGTTGGGCTGCTGCTTACCGAGGGTGTCGCCAGCCACGTTGACAAAACCGGCGTTGGCCTTGATCACGGAGTCCGCGTACGTGACGCTGGCGTTGAGGTCCAGGCCTTTCTTGAACACATCGACCCCGTTGAACGCGGCTTCGATGCCCTGCGTCTGGATCCGGCCCACGTTCTGCACGCGGCTGATGTTCTTGTTGGCCAGCGGGTCGAACGTGGTCTGCGAGTACAGCGAGTCGCGGACGTTTTCGCTGAAGAACGTCAGGCGCAGCAAGGCGTTGCCCAGGTCTTTTTCAGCGCTGAGCTCGGTGGTCCAGGACTTTTCGGGCCGCAGGGCCGGGTCGTTGATGTACTGGGAATTGGTGGAGGAAGTGGCGCCATAGAGTTCGCCGACGGTGGGCATGCGCACCGCCCGGCCGGTGGCGGCCTTGAGCACCGTGCCGGGTGCCCACTGGTAGGACAGCGCGGCCTTGGGCGAGATGAAACGTTCCCGGCGCGTCGGGAAGTTCAGCGCGCTGGCGGCCGAGAACGCGGTCAGGCCGTCCGACGCGGTCCACTGCTCGGCGCGCGCGCCCAAGACGGTTTTCCATTTCGGCGCGAGGGCCCAGGCGTCCTGCGCATACAGACTCTGCAGCTGCGTGTGGCCCTGGACGTTGCTGGCCAGCGCGCCGGGCGCGTCCGTGGTCCAGTTGCCGGCGATGGCCGACGTCAGGTAGCGAAGCTTGTAGTGGTCCTGCTGGTAACCGAAATCCACGATGTGCGCGCCTTTGACGCCCTCGGGGCGCCAGATGCCCTTGAGCGCCAAGGTGGCCCAGCCCGTACCCGAACCGTCGGCCAGGGTGCCGGCGCCGCCGGTCGCCGCCCCCGGCAGGGTGTTGGCGGCGGCGTTCTGGCGTTTGCTGTCACGGCCGTAGTCATACAGGCTGGCGGCGACTTCCCAGTCGAAGACACCCTGGGCATGGCTCTTGACCGACAGGCCGTGCATGGCGTGCATCAGGCTCTCGTGGGTCAGCGCGAAGTCGCCCCCCGTCAGCGCGGCAAAGCTTTGTCCGTTGATGTTGACCACGCCGCCGGTCACCGGCTGGCCAGCCGCATCGCGGAGATAGGACACCGGCCGGCCCTCCGAGGTGTTCTGCCAGAGGCCCAGCGTGTACGTCGCGCGCACCGTGGGCGTCAGCTCATGGGCCAGCTTGAGCTTCACGTGGTCCTGGACCGTGTGGTACTCGGTGCCGGTGCCCAGGATGTACCAGGGGTTGCCGCTCTTGTCCTTGTCCAGCACCGCGCCCGTCACCGCGACGCCGGCCGAGCCGGTCACGCCGGTGCTCAGCAGCCGCGTGGCGAAGGTCAACGGCTGGCCGTGGCTGTCGGTGTGGTTGAAGTTGAGCCACCACGACCAGTCCCCGGATTTGTTGCCCACCGAGGCGCTGGTCTGCCAGGCACGGTAGGTGGCGTGGGTGTTGTACAGCTCGAACGGCTGCGACACGTAGCCGGCCTTGGCGTGGGCCTCGAACTGCGTGGGCATGCGCGTCACGTAGTCCACCACGGCACCGACCGAGTTGCCGGGGTAGGCCGCCGAAAACGGGCCGTACATCACGTCCACGCGCTCGATCTCCTCGGGAGTCACCAGGCCCCAGCGCGGCGGAAAACTCAGGCCACCGACACCGTTGCCCAGGTAGTTGGACAGCAAAATGCCGTCGGCATAGACCGCCGAGCGCGCGCTGTTGCCGGTACCGGAGGCGCGGCTGGACAACACGGCGTGGTTGTAGTCGCCGACGTAGCGCTTGCGCACCAGCAGGCTGGGAAAGTACTTGAGCGCGTCCTCGCTGTCGGTGGCGTTGACGCTCTGCTCGATCTGCTCGCGCGTGACGCCCTCCATCGTGGTGGGAATCTGCGTGGGCAGCGAGGTCGGCTGGCCGCTCGTGATGGTGACGACGCCGAGTGCCTTGACGGGCGCATCAGTGGCGCTGGCGGCCGACGACGGCAAGGTCTGGGCTTGCGCGGTCAACGCAAGGGGAAACGCCATGGCCACGGCCAGGGCAACGCGATTTCTTCGCATGAAAACTCCGAAATACCCATGGAAACCGCGCCTTCCGGCGTCAAACCGACGCGGAATGCGGGACTTGGACGGTTCAGAGCGCGGCGGGCGGCCCGCGCGCCGGCAGCGGTGCCCCGGTGAGGGCGGCGATGCGCGCGGCGGGAATCGTGCGCAGCACATGCGCCAGCGGTTGCGCGGACGGTGCGTCGGTGCGCGCCACCGGCGGCGGCGCGCCCAGGCTGGTGCACAGCGGGCAATCCAGCGCATGCGTAGAGATTTCGGTGCTGCCGTCGTCGGCTTTCACCAGCAGCTTCATTGCGCCGGAGCCCGAGCAGACCAGCTCCATGGCCTTCGGGCTGACCAGCGGCGAGGCGATCGCCGCGCCCAACGCCAGCGCGAACCACACCAGCACCAGGCGGGCGATGAGGCGGGCATTTCGCAGGGACTGCAGGGAGGGCATGGTCCCATTATCCGCGAGCTCGGGTTGCCGCAAGTCGAGGGCCGCTCCCGCGTCAACTTCGCGACGCCCGCCCAGGCCCCTGTGCGGTTACGCTTGCGACGCGTGCCGCCCGCGGCATGCGGACCCGACCACCCCATCCCGGAGACAACACTGCCATGCTCAAGCTCTGTGGCTTCGCTGCCAGCAACTACTACAACAAGGTCAAACTCGCCCTGCTCGAAAAGGGCGTGCCGTTCGAGGAAGAACTGGCCTGGGTCGGCCAGACCGACCCGGCCGCCAGCCCCCTGGGCAAGGTGCCCTACCTCGTGACGGACGAGGGTCCGCTGTGCGAATCGACCGTGATCCTCGAGTACATCGAGGCGAAATACCCGCAGCACCCCCTGTTGCCGGCCGACCCGTTTGCCGCCGCCAAGGTGCGCGAGCTGCTGCGCTTTATCGAACTGCATCTGGAACTGGTCGCGCGCAACCTCTACCCCGAGGCCTTCTTCGGCGGCAAGCTCAGCGACGCGGCCAAGGAAAAAGCCGGGCAACAGCTGGAGAAAAACATTGCCGCGTTCGCCCGGCTCGCCAAGTTTTCACCTTACATCGCTGGCGACAGCTTCACCCTGGCCGACTGCGCGGCCGCCGTGCACCTGCCGCTGGTCGCCAGCGCCACGAAGATCATCTACGGCCGCGACTACCTGGCCGACCTGCCGGTGCGCGAGTACCTCAAACGCCTGGGCGACATGCCCCACGTGCAGAAGGTCAACGCGGACCGCAAGGCCAGCACCGAGCTGATGCTGGCGCGCGCCAAGGCAAAAGCCTGAGTTCGCCGTTCAGTATTTCGGCGCCCGGCGTTCACGCAGCGACGCCACGCCCTCGTGCACATCGGGCCCGCCAAAGCCCATGAATTCAAGCGCCAGCGAGGTGTCGAACGTGGGGCCGGCCTGGCGCAGCCAGTTGTTGAGCGAGTACTTGGTCCAGCGGATGGCGGTCTGCGAGCCCGCCGCCAGCCTGTCGGCCACTTCGTAGGCTTTGGGCAGCAGCTGGTCCTCGTCCACCGCCAGCGACACCAGGCCGATGCGCTCGGCCTCCTCGCCGCTGATCGCCTCGCAAAGCATCAGGTAGTACTTGGCCTTGGCCATGCCGCACAGCAAGGGCCAGACGATGGCCGCATGGTCGCCCGCCGCCACGCCCAGGCGGGTGTGGCCATCGACGATCTTCGCGGTCTTCGACGCAATCGAAATGTCGGCCAGCAGGCCCGCCACCAGCCCCGCGCCCACGGCCGGACCGTGCATGGCGCTGACGATGGGCTTGTCGCAGTTGATCACGTTGTAGACCAGGTCGCGCGCCTCCTTCCAGACACGCGTGCGCACGGCGAAGTCGCTGGCCATGTCCTGCACCAGCGCCAGGTCGCCGCCGCCGGAAAAGCCCAGGCCCTCGCCGCGCAGCACGGCGCAACGCACCGTGTCGTCCTTGTCGATGTCGCGCCAGATTTCGCTGAGTTCCCAGTGGCCTTCGTGCCCGGCGGTGGGCAGCTTGCCGTTCCGGGCTTTCATCTGGATGTCGATCACGGCGTCATTCACGCCCCGGCGGGTGATGGCCAGGGTCTGGTAGCGGCTGTAGTCGATGGCGGGGGTGGTCATGCGGTCTCCTCGGTTTTGAATGCGCCACGTCGGGCGAAAAAGCGGATTCTCCCCGCTTGTGAAGCGCGTGCCCGGGGCGCCCCTTTCGCACGCCCCTCCAGCCCATCCGGTCTTGACATTCATCAAAGACGCACGCGTCGCGTCGGCGCATGATGAATTCATCGATAACGAAGGAGCAAGTGCCATGGACAAGCAGCAAGCCATCCCCTACCAGAAGCAGTTGGTCAGCCTGCGCACGGGCCTGCTGGCACAGATCGCGGAGCAGCGCGGCGGCGTCCTCGGTCGCGCCGAGGCCGCTGCGGACCACTTTGGCGGCGCCAAGGAAGACCCCCGCGCCCAATCGGCCACCGAGCGCGAGCTGGAGTTCGCCATCGACGAACGCGAGATGACCGAACTGGCTGCCATCGACGCAGCGCTGGCCCGCATTGAAGCGGGCACCTATGGCGATTGCATCGACTGCGGTGTCGCCATCACCGCGGCGCGTTTGCACGCCACGCCTGAAGCGGCACGCTGCATTCACTGCCAGGAAAAATACGAGCAGAAGCACCACGCCTGAGCGATTGCACTCACCCTTCTCCAACCCCTTTTTTCATCAGCCCCAAGGAACTGCCTCATGACCACTTTTCACGCCGTCGTCTGGATGGATCAATCCGAAGCCCACGTCGTGATGTTCGACCGCGAACACATGGAAGCCCAGCGCATCAAATCACGCAGCCACCACAAGCACCAGGGCAAGGCCGACGACAACACGGCGTTCTTCGCCGCCATCGTCGATGCCTTGGAAGGCACCCACGAAGTGCTGCTGGCCGGCCCCGGCCTGGCACGCAACCAGTTCCGCGACTGGTGCGCCAGCCACCAGGCCGGCATTGCGCAGGCCATCGTGGACTCGGTGCCCACCGACCATCCGAGCGACGGCCAGCTGGTCGCGATGGCGCGCCAGTACTTCAAGAAATACGACAGCATGGCGGCCGACCCGTCCATGGCCTGATCAGCCGTTCCCCCGCCGGAGCCCCGCGCCCCGGCACCTGCGGGCTGCGTTATCCTTCGCCGGATGCGCAGCCTGTTTCATTTCGCTTTCAATGTCACCGACCTGGATGCCGCGCGCCGCTTTTATGGCGGCGTACTCGGCTGCATCGAGGGCCGGAGCACCGCCACCTGGGTCGATTTTGATTTCTTCGGCCACCAGATTTCCCTGCACCTGGGCGAACCCTTCATGACCGCGCGCACCGGCCATGTGGGCGAGCACCTGGTGCCCATGCCACATTTCGGCCTGATCCTGGAACTGCCGGACTGGCAGGCGATGGCCCAGCGCCTGGAGGCGGCCGGCACGGCTTTCGTGCTCAAGCCGCAAGTGCGCTTCGAAGGCCAGCCGGGCGAGCAGTGGACGATGTTTTTCCTCGACCCGTTCGGCAACCCGATCGAGGTCAAGGGCTTCCGCTCGCTGGACGCGGTGTACGCCACCTGATCCAGCGCCGGCGCAGAAGCGCCGGATGGGCGCCCGCTTACTTCACCGCCGGCGCGGCAATGTCCTGATCGATCGCGCCAAAGATGCTCTGGCCGTCCTTGCCCTTCATCTCGATGCGGATGGTGTCGCCGTACTTCATGAATTCGGTGCTGGGCTTGCCGTCCTGGATGGTTTCGATGCAGCGCTTCTCGGCGATGCAGCTGTAGCCCTTGGGCCATTCGGTGCGGCCCTTGACTTCCACGCCCTTGTTGCTCACGGTGCCGCTGCCGACGATGGAGCCGGCGCGCACGTTGCGCGTCTTGGCGATGTGGGCGATGAGCTGGCCGAAGTGGAAGGTCATTTCCGGGCCGGCGTCGCACATGCCGACCTTGCGGCCGTTCCAGCTGCTTTGCAGCGTGAGGTTGACTCGGCCGTGGTCCCAGGCGTCGCCCAGCTCGTCGAGCGTGACGGCCACCGGGCTGAAAGCCGTGGCGGGCTTGCTCTGGAAAAAGCCGAAGCCCTTGGCGAGTTCGTTCGGAATCAGGTTGCGCAGGCTCACGTCGTTGACCAGCATCACCAGGCGGATGCCGTCCAGCGCCTGCTCGGGCGTGCTGCTCATGGGCACGTCGCCGGTGACGACCGCGATCTCGGCCTCGAAGTCGATGCCGAAGGCCTCGCTGGGCACGACCACCGGGTCGCAGGGGCCGATGAAGTCGTCGCTGCCGCCCTGGTACATCAGCGGGTCGGTGTAGAAGCTCGCGGGCACTTCCGAGTGGCGCGCCTGGCGCACCAGCTCCACGTGATTCAGGTAGGCCGAGCCGTCAGCCCACTGGTAGGCGCGCGGCAGCGGCGCCATGCACAGCTTGGGATCGAACGGAAAAGCGTGGCGCGCCTTGCCCTGATTCAGGGTTTCGTAGAGATCCTGCAACTGGGGCGACAGGAAGTTCCAGTCGTCCAGCACCTGCTGCATTTGGGTGGCGATGCCGGTCGCATAATGCGCGGAGGTCAGGTCACGCGAGACGACGACGAGTTGCCCGTCGCGCGAGCCGTCCTTGTAGGTTGCGAGCTTCATGAAAGCAGTGTCTCCATCAAAAAATACGGTTCCGCGCATTTTGCGCGAGAATTACGTATTGGTAAACCAATTTAACTAAACGAAACGCAAGCGGGGATTCTAGTTCAAATGAGCGAAAAGCGCACTGACATTCAGGACGAGGACGCCGCGGCGGTGCATGACAAGGAGCGCGCCGGCATCCAGTCCGTGGAAGTGGGCTTTGCGCTGCTCGACGTGCTGGCCCGCGCCACCGGGCCCTTGATGCTGCGCGACCTGGCCGCGGCCGCGGACATGAGCGCCGCGAAGGCGCACCGCTACCTCGTGAGCTTCCAGCGCCTGGGGCTGGTGATGCAGGACGCCGGCACCACGCGCTACGACCTGGGGCCGGCGGCCCTGAAGCTGGGGCTGGCTTCGTTGTCAAGGCTCGACGCCGTGCAGATGGGGCGCGAACGCCTGCCTGGCTTGCTGGAGCAGGTCGGCCACACCCTGGCGCTGGCCGTCTGGGGCAACCACGGCCCGACCATCGTGCACTGGCAGGAGTCGCCGCTGGCGATGCCGGTCAACCTGCGCCTGGGCGACGTGATGCCGCTGCTGACCTCGGCCACGGGGCGCTGTTTCGCCGCCCACGTCACGCCCGACCGCACGCTGGCCAAGATCGAGCCGATGATCCGCGAAGAGCTGCGGCGCCTGCAGAACATCCCGCACGTCCAGTGCCGCACCGATGTGCCGACCACCCTGGCGCAGGTCGAGACCTTGTTCGAGGAAGTCCGCAGACGCGGCATGGCCCGCGTGGTGGACACGCTGCTGCCCGGCGTCGTCGGGTTTTGCGCACCGGTGTTCGACTCCGACGGCCACATGGCGCTGGGCATCGTGGCGCTGGGTTCGGCCGCCACCTTCGACGCCGAATGGGGCGGCGCGGTGGAGGCGCCGCTGCGCGCCACGGCCACCCGGCTCTCCAGCGACCTGGGGTACGCAGGCCGATGAGCGCGACGGGGCCGCTCGCATGGCGGCCGCTGGCGGCCCTTACCGCCATGGTGGTGGCCGCGCACCTGTGGCTGCTCCAGGAAGCCCCGACCGCACTGAACCTGGGCGAGAAGGCGCCGGCCCGCGCGCCCACGATCAACACCCGCACGCTGACGCCAGTGGCGCCGGCGCCCGCCCCCGAGGCAGCGCCCGCCGCACCCCGTCCTGCGCCGCCTCCCGCCCCGAAGCCGGCCCGGCCAAGCCCCGCAGCCGAAACTTCGCCGCCCCACCACGCCGCCGAGCCCGTTCCGGCGCTTTCCGGCGGCGAAATGGCAACACTCGCGACGGAGTCCAGCGCCAATGGCACACCGACCAGCGCGGTCACCGCCACCCCGCCCGGCCCCGTTCCGGCTTCCGCGGCAGCCGCGCCAGCCTCTGCGCCGGTCCCTACGCCGGAAAACGGGGTGACCCTGAGCGCCACGGTGCCGCCGCCCGTGCGTCTGCTCTACAACGTCACCGGCCAGGCGCGCCACATGGACTACAGCGCCCGCGCCGAGGTGCTCTGGCGGCACGACGGCCATCGCTACGAGGCCCGGCTGGAGATCAGCGCCTTCCTGATCGGCTCGCGCACGCAGACCAGCGAGGGCGACATCACGCCGCAAGGCCTGGCGCCGCGCCGCTATGCCGACAAGTGGCGCAGCGAACAGGCGGCCCATTTCAATCGCGAGCGGCAGCGCGTCAGCTTCAGCGCCAACACCCCCGAGGCGCCCCTGCTGTCCGGCGCGCAGGACCGCCTCAGCCTGTTCGTGCAGCTGGGCGCCCTGCTGGCGGCCGACCCCAAACGGCTGCCGGCCGGCACCAGCCTCACCTTGCAGACGGTGGGTCCCCGTGAAGCCGAGCCGTGGCTCATCAAGGCGGAAGGCGAGGAGCGGTTGAACCTGCCCGGCGGCGACTTCAACACCCTCAAATTCACCCGCGCCCCGCGCCGCGAATTCGACACCCGGCTGGACCTGTGGCTCGCGCCGTCGATGCACTACCTGCCGGTGCGCATCCGCCTGACCCAGGCCAACGGCGACTTCGTGGACCAGCAGCTGCGATCGACCGAGCCGCTGGACGGCCTCAAATAACGCCTGGAATGGCCGGCTCCGACGTGGCCCGGCCCCTCAACCTGAAAATTAGACCGCTTGCGCCAGATCGCCGTGTCAGCCTTGAAACTGGCACAAACGTTGCAATATGGTGGACAGCAGTAAAGGAGAATGACCTCATGCACACACTCTACGACTCCGACACCTTTGCCGTCATGCACCTTCTGGCCAACGCGGAAGCTGAAGGCGCGGACGAACCGAGCGTTCCGATGCTCGCGCGCCACGGTTTCGAGATCGTGGACAAACGCCGGGGCAAGGAGGTTTACCTCGACGGCTCCTGGGCCGAGCTGTTCCAGCAGCAGATCAACGCATGGCAGGCCAACACCCCGACCCAGGAAGAGGTGGAAGACGCACTGGAGGGCTACACCGGCCTGGCGCAGCATCCTGTGCTGGTGCATTGATCAGGGCACCGACCCGCTTTTTCGCCGGTCGCGCGCGTCGAGCCAGTGCCACAGCGGATTGGCCAGCAGCAGCACCGCGACCAGCCGGCACACCTGAAACGCGGTGACCACCGGCACCCCCAGCTGCAACACCTTGGCGGTGATCGACATTTCCGTGATGCCGCCAGGCGACGTGCCCAGCAGCAGCGTGACCGGGTGCAGCCCGGTGCCCAGGGACAGCACCCAGGCGAACCCGGCGCAAAGCGCCATCATGACGACCGTGCCGAACGCCACCGACGCCAGCCAGCGCGGCGCGGTGTGCAGGAATTCAGCCGTGAAACGCACCCCCAGGCTCACGCCGATCACCAGTTGCGCCGTGCTCGAGAGCCAGCCCGGAATCGCCGACAGTGTGATGCCCGCCATGGTGAAACCCATCGCCACCACCAGCGCGCCCATGAACCACGGATTGGCGCGGCCCAGCCACTGCATCACCAGCGCACCCGCCCCGGTGGCCAGCGCCAGCCACAGCAGCCCGGTGACATGGACAATCCTCGGCCCCGCCGGCGCGGTATCGATGCCCGTGAGGCCGCTGGCCTGCAGGCCGAAGGGAATCGCCAGCACCACCACCAGCAGGCGCAGGCTGTGCGCCGCGGCGACCAGGTCGGTGCGCGCGCCGACTCGCTCCGACAGCAGCGTCATCTCGGACGCCGCGCCAATGGCGCCGGCAAAATAAGTGGTCGCCCGCATCGCCTGGGGGCCCACACCCGGCATGCGCGGCGCATGCAGCCATTGCAACCATCGGCCGAAACCCACGCCGAGCGCCAGGGCCCAGACAATGCCCAGCGCGATCGCCCACCACAGGCTGGCCACCAGCGACGTGACTTGCGGGGTGAAATACAGGCCCAGCGCCGTGCCGATGGTCCATTGCCCGGCGTTGCGCAGGGGCCCCCAGCTTTCGGTGGGCGCGCCGCCCATGGACACCAGGGCGGTGGACAGCAGCGGGCCGATCATCCACGGCAAGGGCGTGTGCAGCGCCACGCACAACGCGGCCGCGCCCAGCGCCAGCAGCAAGGTCAAGGCAACACGGATGAAGTAATGCAGGCGCATGCGGAACTTGGACTCAGCCTTTAGTATGGCGCGATGAACCGTCGCACCGCCGCCACACCCTTGCTGCTTTGCGCCATGCTGGCCGCCTGCGCCGCCCATTTTCCGCCGCCATCCGGGGTGCCCATTGACGAGTGGGACATCCCCCGCCGCATCCAGGCGCTCCTGCCCACCGAGGTACTGCTGCTTGGCGAGCAGCACGACGCCCCCGAGCACCGGGCGCTGCAACGTGCCGTGGTGCAGGCGCTGGCCGCGCAGGGCAGCCTGGCGGCGGTGGCGCTGGAGATGGCGGAGCAGGACACCTCCACCGCCGGCCTGCCGCCGGACGCGACCGAGACGCAGGCGCGGGACGCGCTGAAATGGCGCGAAGCGAGCTGGCCCTGGCGCACCTATGGCCCCGTGGTGATGGCCGCCGTTCAGGCTGGCGTACCGGTGCTGGGCGCCAACCTGGCTCCAGCCGGGATGGCCCTCGCCATGAACGACACAGCGCTGGACGGCCACCTGCCGGCCCCGCTGCGGGAGAGGCAGCGGACCAACCTCATCGACGGGCACTGCGGCCTGCTGCCCGAGGCCCGGATCGCCCCGATGGCCCGGGTGCAGACCGCCCGCGACGCCGCCATGGCCCGGACCGTCACGGCGGCGCGGCAACCAGGCAAGACCGTGCTGCTGATCGCCGGCAACGGCCATGTGGACCGCGCGCTGGGCGTGCCGACGCACCTGGACCGGGCCCTGACACACCAGTCGGTGGTGCTCCGCCCCGGCGGGGCCGCCAGCGCCGCCGCGGATGAAACGCCGGCCGACGCCGTCTGGACCACGCCGGCCCTGCCGCCCACGGACTACTGCGCCGAAATGCGCCGGCAGATGGCGCCAGGCGGCTGAACGGCGCCCCTACACGCCCATCCTGCGACAATTCGCAGCTTATGAATCACGCCTACATCCTGAACCTGTCCTGTCCGGATCGTCCGGGCATCGTGCATGCCGTGTCCGGTTTCCTGCTGGAGCGTGGCGGCAACATCGAGGAAGCCGCGCAGTACAACGACCATGACACCGGCCTGTTCTTCATGCGCGTGCAGTTTGCCTGCGACCAGGTCACGCACGAGGACCTGAAGCTGCAGCTGAAATTCTTCGCCGAGCCGTTCCAGATGGCCTGGAACCTGCACGCCACCGCCCAGCCCATGCGCACCGTGCTGCTGGTCAGCAAGGAGGGCCACTGCCTGAACGACCTGCTGTTCCGCTGGAAAAGCGGCTTGCTTGCGCTCGACATCCGCGCCATCATCAGCAACCACCGCGAGTTCTATCAATTGGCGGCGAGTTACAACGTGCCGTTCCACCACATTCCGGTCACCGCGGCGACCAAGGCGCAGGCCGAGGCGAAGCAGTTCGAGATCATCCAGTCAGAGGAAGCCGAACTGGTGGTGCTGGCGCGCTACATGCAGATCCTCTCCGACGACCTGTGCCGCAAGCTCTCGGGCAAGGCCATCAACATCCACCACAGTTTCCTGCCCAGCTTCAAGGGCGCCAAGCCCTACTACCAGGCGCACGACCGCGGCGTGAAGCTCATCGGCGCGACCGCCCACTACGTGACGGCCGACCTCGACGAAGGCCCGATCATCGAGCAGGACGTGGCCCGCGTGGACCACAGCAAGACCGTGGACGACCTCACCGCCATGGGCCGCGACACCGAAAGCCAGGTGCTGGCCCGCGCCGTGAAATGGCACAGCGAGCACCGCGTACTGCTCAACGGCCACAAGACCGTGATCTTCAAGTGACCATGACCCCATGACCGTTCGCATTCCGCCCATCCAGTGCCTGCTGACCTTCGAGGCGCTGGCGCGCCTGCGCAGCGTGACGCAGACGGCGGACGAACTCAACGTGACCCCGAGCGCGGTGAGCCACCGGGTCAAGCAGCTCGAACAGATCATCGGCACCAAGCTGTTCGGCCGAGCCGACTTCTCCCTGACCACCGAGGGCAGCGAGTACCTGGCCCATGTGCGCGAGGGGCTGACCTTTTTGCAGAAATTCCCCGGCGCGGCCACCACGCCGGGCAAACGCAAGCTCAAGCTGGCCGTCACGCCCACGTTCGCGCGCTCCATCCTGATGCCGCGGCTGCGTTTTTTCATGGAAGCCTACCCCGAGATCGACCTCACGCTGCAGGTCAGCATCCCGCTGCTCGACGTGGTGGCCGAGGACGCCGACCTGACCGTGCGTTTCGGCACCGGCCGCTACGCCGACGTGGAATACATCTGCCTGATGAAGGACGAGGTCACGCCGCTGGCCTCGCCCGCCTACATCCGGGAAAACGGCCCGTTCGACGGCCCCGAGGACCTGAAGACCGCCGCCCTGCTGCGCAGCCCGCTGGAGCCCTGGCGCACCTGGTTTGCCGCGCACGACCTCGACTGGCCCGAACCGGTGGACGGCTCGTCGTTCAACGACATCGGCCTGATGTGCGACGCCGCAGCCCAGGGCTTGGGCGTGGGGCTGGTGCGGCTGAAGCTCGGCGCGGCCTGGATCGAAAACGGCTCGCTGGAGCGGCTGTTCGACCGCACGGTGCCGAGCCCGCACGCGCACTACCTGTGCTGGCGCACCGGCGCCATGGACCGCTGGGAATGCGCCGCGTTTGCCGAGTGGCTCAAGAAAAGCGTGGGCTGAGCCGGTACACCGGCTTGGGTCGGCCGCCTGCAGCCGGTTTCAACAAAGCCTGCAAGAAACTTCACGACGGCGCGCGGGCGCTCGCGTAGAGTACGTGCATGAATGCTTCAACTGATTCCGCTGCCGCCGAAAAGCAGCACCGGGCGGCGCGCCAGGCGGCCGTGGTCGCGGCGCTGCAGGCCGTGTTGCCCGCCGACGCCGTGCTCTACACGCCCGAAGACACCACCCCTTATGAATGCGACGGCCTGACCGCCTACCGCGAGCGCCCACTGGTGGTGGCCCTGCCCGAGACTTATGAGCAGGTGCAGGCGGTGCTGAAAGCCTGCCACGCGCTGGCCGTGCCCGTGGT
>JAHFQI010000090.1 GCA_023259355.1 Comamonadaceae bacterium | reverse complement strand
CCTGCCGCCACCCAACCGCCGCGCGCTGGTGCTGATCGACCCCAGCTACGAGCTCAAGACCGATTACGGCCAGGTCATCAACTGCATCCAGGATTGCCTGAAGCGTTTCGCCACCGGCACCTACATGGTCTGGTACCCGGTGATTCCGCGCCCCGAAGCCCACGATCTGCCGCGCCGCCTCAAGACCCTGGCGACGCAGGCCAAGCGCTCCTGGCTGCACGCCACGCTGGCCATCGGCGCCGACGAGACACCGCCGCCGGCCCTGACCGAGCCCGGCGAGCGCCGGCGCCCGGGGCTGCGCGCCAGCGGCGTGTTTGTCATCAACCCGCCGCACACCCTGAAAGCCACGCTGCAGCCCGCCCTGGCGGCCATGCTCCAGGCGCTGGGTCGGGGCCCCGGCAAGGGCACGACGCTCGACGCAGGCGGCTGAAGCGGCGTTTGCCGATACCTGATCGGGACAAACCCGAATTAACCGACCGATCGGTCGGTTAATTGCTATACTGCGGTCCTCGCCCCATGTTGCAGGCGAAGGAGATTCCGCATGTACACGCAATCCTTCAATGTTCCGGACGGTTCGGACGAAGCCAAATCCGCCGGACTTCGGGCCGTTGCCAAGCCACTGACCGCCTCCGAAGCCGCGCTCCAGGCCCAGTTCGACACCCGGATCGACGCCGACGGCAAGATCGAGCCGCGCGACTGGATGCCCGAGGCCTACCGCAAGACGCTGGTGCGCCAGATCAGCCAGCACGCACATTCCGAGATCGTCGGCATGCTGCCCGAGGGCAACTGGATCAGCCGCGCACCCAGCCTGAAACGCAAGGCCATCCTGATCGCCAAGGTGCAGGACGAGGGCGGCCACGGCCTCTACCTCTATTCCGCCGCCGAAACCCTGGGCACCAGCCGCGACCAGATGCTGGCCGCCCTGCACAGCGGCAAGGCCAAATACAGCTCGATCTTCAACTACCCCACGCTGAACTGGGCCGACGTGGGCGTCGTCGGCTGGCTGGTGGACGGCGCGGCGATCATGAACCAGATTCCGCTGTGCCGCTGCTCCTATGGCCCCTATGCGCGCGCCATGATCCGCGTCTGCAAGGAAGAGAGCTTCCACCAGCGCCAGGGCTACGAAGCCCTGCTGGTGATGATGAAAGGCACGGCCGAGCAGCAGGCCATGGTGCAGGACGCCGTCAACCGCTGGTGGTGGAAATGCCTGGCCATGTTCGGCCCGCCCGACGCCGACAGCCCCAACAGCGTGCAAGGCATGCGCTGGGGCATCAAGCGCATCAGCAACGACGACCTGCGCCAGAAATTCATCGACGCGACCGTGCCGCAGGCCAAGGTGCTGGGCGTGACGCTGCCCGACCCCGAACTCAAGTGGAACGAGGAACGCCAGCACCACGACCACGGCGCCATTGACTGGGACGAGTTCTGGTCCACCGTCAACGGCCACGGCCCCTGCAACAAGGAGCGCCTGGGCACCCGCGTCAAGGCGCACAACGACGGCCAGTGGGTGCGCGACGCCGCGCTGGCCCACGCCCGCAAACAGCAGCAACGCAACCTGAAGGAAGCCGCATGAGCACCACCGACACCCCCGCCCTGAAGGAATGGCCCCTTTGGGAAGTTTTCGTCCGCAGCAAGCAGGGCCTGGAGCACAAGCACTGCGGCAGCCTGCACGCCAGCGACGCGCAGCACGCGCTGCAGATGGCGCGCGACGTGTACACCCGCCGCCAGGAGGGCGTGAGCATCTGGGTCGTGCCCTCGGCCACCATCACCGCCAGCGAACCCAGCGACAAGGGCGAGTTCTTCGAGCCCGCGGCCGACAAGATCTACCGCCACCCGACCTTCTACGACATCCCGGACGAAGTGGGGCACATGTGATGGACACGCAAGCCCTTTCGACAAGCAGCAAGCCGCCAGCCGCCACCGCGCCGGTGGACTACCTGCTGCACCTGGCCGACAACGCGCTGATCCTCGGCCAGCGCAACGCCGAATGGTGCGGCCACGGCCCCATCCTTGAAGAAGACCTGGCGCTGGCCAACAACAGCCTGGACCTGATCGGGCAGGCGCGCCTGCTCTACCAGCATGCCGCTGAAATCCTGGGTGGCGGCGCCACGGAAGACACGCTGGCCTATTTCCGCGACGTGCCCGATTTCCGCAACTACACGCTGCTGGAGCTCCCGCACAGCGCGCCGCTGGCCGGCACCGCCGCGGGCGACCGCGACTACGCCACGACCATCGTGCGCAACTTCCTCTACAGCGCGCTGATGGGGCTGCTGTGGGAGCGGCTGCAGGGCTCGGCCGACCCGCAACTCGCCGCCATCGCGGCCAAGTCGCTCAAGGAAGTGCGCTACCACCTGCGCCACTCGCGCGACTGGCTGGTGCGCTTCGGCGACGGCACCGACGAATCGCATGCACGTGCGCAGGCGGCGGTCGATCACCTCCTGCCCTACACGCAGGAGTTCTGGACCGACAGCGCCCCGGAAACCGCCGCCAGCAGTGCGGGCGTGGGCGTGAATGCGCGCGACCTGCAGGCCGACTGGAACACCCTGGTCGATGCCGCGCTGGCCGACGCCACGCTGACGCGCCCAGCGGTGCAGGGTTACATCACCCAGGGCAAGCACGGCGTGCATTCCGAACACCTGGGTTTCGTGCTGGCCGAGATGCAGAGCCTGGCCCGCGCCCACCCGCAGGCCACCTGGTAGCCGCGGCCCGATCACGCACACGCCATGAACCCGTCCACCGCCCTCACCCCCACCGCCGACCCTGCGCAGGTCTGGGCCGCGCTCGACGCACTGACCGACCCGGAAATCCCGGTCGTCACGCTGCGCGAACTCGGCATCCTGCGCGAGGTGCGCGACGGTGCCGAAGGGCTCGAAGTGGTAATCACGCCCACCTACAGCGGCTGCCCCGCGATGGGACAAATCGAGGACGACGTGCGCGCCACGCTCGCGGCACACGGCATCGCGGCGCGCGTGGTCACGCAGCTCGCGCCCGCCTGGACCACCGACTGGATGAGCGACGCGGCCAAGGAAAAGCTGCGCGCCTACGGCATCGCGCCGCCACAGTGCGGCAGCCACGGCAGCGCGGGTGAAGCCGCCAGCATCGTGCGTTTCGCGGCCAGTGCCGCCGCGCACGAGGTGGTGCCCTGCCCCCAATGCGGCTCCACCAACACGACCGAGACTTCGCATTTCGGCTCCACAGCCTGCAAGGCCCAATACCGGTGCCTGGACTGCATGGAGCCGTTTGACTACTTCAAACCCTATTGAGCGCGTCGAACGCGACCCCACCATGTCCGCAGCCCCCCGTTTTCACGATCTCACCGTCTCCCGCATCAGCCCCGAAGCGGCAGGCTCGGTCGCGGTTTCGCTGGCCATTCCCGACGACCTGCGGGACGCTTTTCAGTTCGAGCCCGGCCAGTTCCTCACGCTGCGCGCGATGATCGACGGCGCCGACGTGCGGCGCAGCTACTCGATCTGCAGCACCCGCGGCCATTTCACGCGCCGCCAGGAACTCGAAGTGGGCATCCGCCCCATGGAAGGCGGCGTGTTTTCCAACTGGGCAGCAACCCAACTCAAGGCCGGCGACACACTGGCCGTGATGCCGCCCGATGGCCGCTTCGTCTCGAAGCGCCCGCGCGCGCTGCATCGCGTCGGCTTTGCCGCGGGCTCGGGCATCACGCCCATCCTGTCGCTCATGGCCAGCACGCTGGAAGAGCAGCCCGAGGCGAAATTCACCCTGGTCTACGGCAACCGCCGCATGGCCAGCGTGATGTTCAACGAGGCGCTGCAGGACCTCAAGGACCGCTACCCGGACCGGCTCACGCTGATCCACATCCTGTCCCGGGAAGCCCAGGAGTCCGACCTGCTGCAGGGCCGCATCGACGCCGACAAGGTGCGCGCCATCATCGACGCGCTGCTGCCGGTGGGCAGCATGGACGAAGTCTTCATCTGCGGCCCCGAAGCCATGATCGAAGCCACGGAGGCCGCGCTGATCGAGGCTGGCGTGCCGGCCAGCCGCGTGCACACCGAACGCTTCACCTCGCCGACCCTGGAGGCGCTGTCCCCCGCGGACCGCCAGGCCGCCGTGGCCACGCACAAGACGCAGGCCGGCGGGCAGATTGCGCTGACCGTGGTGCTCGACGGCAAGCCGCACGAACTGCAGATGAACCCGGATCAGCATGTGCTGGACGTGGCGCTCGCGGCCGGCCTGGACCTGCCCTGGTCGTGCAGGGGCGGTGTCTGCTGCACCTGCCGCGCCAAGGTCATGGAAGGCAGCGTGCACATGGACAAGAACTTCACGCTCGAACCATGGGAAACCGACAAGGGCTTCGTGCTGAGCTGCCAGGCGCGACCGACCAGTGACCGCCTCGTGGTGAGTTACGACGAACGCTGAGAAGCCGGCCCTCGCGGACCCGCAGAAGCCGCGCGTGTTCTGTCTCCAAAATGAAAAAGCCCCGCAATGCGGGGCTTTTTCATGAAGAGCGCGAACCGGCTCAGAAGCGCCAGCCGAGACCCACGCCAACCAGCACCGGGTCGATCTTGAACGAGCCTTTGTTGACGCCGGAGAGCGTGACGTCCGTGCGGATGTAGACCTTCTTCACGTCGAAGTTGAGGGACAGGTTGCCGCCGAGCGGAATGTCCACACCAGCCTGCAGCGCCGCGCCGAAGCTGTTCTTGTCGATCGTGGCGGCGCCGCCAGCGAGGTTGACGCTCGAGAAGCGCGTGTAGTTCACGCCGGCACCGACGTAGGGCTTGACGGCCGCCATGCCGTCAAAGCGGTACTGCAGCGTCAGGGTCGGGGGCAGGTGACGGAGCGTGCCGATGTCGGAGGCCAGGGCCGACGAGTGCACGGTCTGCTTTTGCGGCACGGTCAAGACCAGCTCGGCGGACACGTTCTTGTTGAAGAAATAGGTGAAATCCACCTCGGGAATCACTTTGTTGTTGATCGACAGGCCCAGGCCGGTGTTGTCTTTGTTGGCACTGTCCAGGTTCACGGCGCGCACACGCACCATCCAGGGACCTTCCTTGGCCTGCTGGGCAAAGGCGACACCCGACATCAGGGTGCACAGAACGGCGGCGGCAATGACTTGTTTTTTCATGAAAAGCGTCCAATCGGAAATCGGGAACATCCCCAGTGCCTATTGGAAGCGGCCACACACCCGGACGCATTTGAGACAAGTCAAACGTCCCGCGCCATGGCGCCTGGCGCGCACCGAGTTTGCGTTCGATCAAACTCAGGCGGGACAGTGACCGGTGAATCGTTGCACGCCGACAACGATCCGCAGCCCCTCACAACGGCAGCAGCGCCACCACGGCATCACCGGCGTGCAACACACCCAAGGCCATGGCGGCCGCGCGGCTGAGGTCGATGATGCGGCCACGCACATGGGGGCCGCGGTCGTTGATGCGAACCTCGACTTCCCTGCCCGAACCAAGGTGACGCACCTTCACCCGCGTGCCGAACGGCAGCGTGGGGTGCGCGGCGGTCAGCGCATGCATGTCGAAACGCTCGCCGCTGGCGGTGCGCCGCCCGTGGAAGCGCCGGCCATACCAGGAGAGCTTGCCCCGGTCGATTTCCGCGGCATCGGGCGCCACGGACTCCAGGGCGGGCGCCACGGACTCCAGGGCGGCCGTCACGGCCACGGGCGCCGTGACGACCTCCAACGACACGACACTGGCCGCCGCCTCGTTCACGCCCGACTCGGCGGCCCACGCCGGCAGGACGGTCAGCCCCGCCAGCGCAAGCGCCCACAGCGGCGCCAGGCCGCACCCGCTGCAAAGGCGCCGCGCCAACTTCATGCCGGCTGCAGGCGCCGGACGATTTCGATCGTCGCCGCGCTCTGGTTCATGGTGTAGAAATGCAGGCCCGGCACGCCGGCGCAGCGCAACTGCTCACACAGGTCGGTCACCACGTCGAGGCCGAACGCCTTGATCGACGCCGTGTCGTCGCCGAAGCCCTGCAGCCGCAGGCGGATCCAGCGCGGGATCTCGGCGCCGCAGGCGTCGGAAAAACGCATGAGCTGCGTCGAACTGGTGATCGGCATGATGCCCGGCACCACGGGCGCTTCCACACCGAGCTTGAGCACGTCGTCCACAAAACGGAAATAGGCGTCCGGGCTGTAGAAATACTGCGTGATGGCCGAATTGGCGCCCGCGCGCATCTTCGTCGCGAACGCCTGGAGGTCGGCGTCGGGCGACTTGGCCTGGGGATGGATCTCCGGGTAGGCGGCCACCTCGATGTAGAAATCATCGCCCGTCTCGGCGCGGATGAACGCAACCAGATCGCTCGCGTAATGGAACTCGCCGCCCGCGCCGTAGCCGCTCGGCAAATCGCCGCGCAGCGCCACCAGGCGCTTCACCCCCATGGCCTTGAGCATCTGCAGCTGCTCGCGCACCGTGGCCTGCGTGGCACCGATGCAGGAAAAATGCGAGGCCGCGGCCACGCCCTCGGCCAGGATCTCGCGCACCGTGCCGAAAGTGCCTTCCTGCGTGGAGCCCCCCGCGCCATAGGTCACCGAACAAAATTCGGGCTTGAGTCCATAAAGCTGCTGGCGCACGCCGCGCAGCTTCTCGGCGCCCTCGGCCGTCTTGGGCGGGAAAAACTCAAAACTGATCGGCAGATCCATGTCTTGCCTCCTTGAAACTCACTCGTCACCGGGCTTGCGGGCCCAGACAAAAAATTCGCGGTTGCCGTCGCCCCCGGTGATCGGGCTGTCGAACCAGCCCTGCACCGTGAGCCCCAGCGCCGCGCAGGCATCGCGGATGCGCCGCTCGACAAAGGCATGCAGCGCCGGGTCTTTCACCAGCCCGCCTTTGCCGACCTGGCCGGGCTGCAGCTCGAACTGCGGCTTGACCAGCATCAGCAGATTGCCATCCGGCTTCAGCAGCGGCACCAGCGCGGGCAGCACCAGCGTGAGCGAGATGAACGACAGGTCGCCCGTGACGAAGTCGAATTCCGTGCCGACGGGCGCGGCATCCGCCGGCGAACCGTCCTCGTCCTCGTCATCGGCACCTTCTTCGCCCTCAGTCAGGTGGGCCACCGTCAGCTCCCGTGCGTTGACACGTTCGATGCAGGTCACGCGCTCGTCCTCGCGAATCAGCTGGTGCACCTGGCCGTAACCCACGTCCACGCCCACCACGTGCGCCGCGCCGTGCTGCAGCAGGCAGTCGGTGAAGCCGCCGGTGGACTGGCCGATGTCCAGGCAATTCAGCCCGGTGACGGCCAGCCCCGCGGCCTTCAGCGCCCCTTCCAGCTTCAAGCCGCCGCGTGACACGTAGCGCGACTCGGCCGTGTCCAGCAGCTCGATCTCGGCCGATTCGGGCACGTCGTCGCCGTTCTTGGCGACGCGCCGCCACGGCGAACTGTCACCCAGTCGCCATTGCACGCCGGCGGCAATCAGCCGCTGGGCCTGCGAGCGGGACGAGGCCAGGCCCCGTTCGCCCAGGAGTTGGTCAATGCGCATGCCGCTTCAGTAGCGGTAGGTGTCGGGCTTGTACGGACCCTGCTTGGACACGCCGATGTAGGCGGCCTGCTCGTCCGACAGCTCGGTCAGCATCGCGCCGACCTTCTTCAGGTGCAGGCGCGCCACCTTCTCGTCCAGGTGCTTGGGCAACACGTAGACCTGACCTGATTCGTAGGCCTCGCTGCGGGTGAACAGCTCGATCTGCGCGATGGTCTGGTTGGCAAACGACGACGACATCACGAAGCTCGGGTGGCCGGTGCCACAGCCCAGGTTCACGAGGCGGCCCTTGGCCAGCAGGATGATGCGTTTGCCGTCCGGGAAGATCACATGGTCCACCTGCGGCTTGATCTCTTCCCACTGGTACTTCTCGAGCGTGGCGACCTGGATTTCGTTGTCGAAGTGGCCGATGTTGCAGACGATGGCCTGGTCCTTCATCGCCACCATGTGGTCGTGCGTGATCACGTCCTTGTTGCCGGTGGTGGTCACGAAGATGTCGGCCTTGTCGGCGGCGTAGTCCATGGTCACGACCTTGTAGCCTTCCATCGCGGCCTGCAGGGCGTTGATCGGGTCGATCTCCGTCACCCAGACCTGGGCGCTGAGCGCGCGCAGGGCCTGGGCCGAACCCTTGCCCACGTCGCCGTAGCCGGCCACGCAGGCGACCTTGCCGGCGATCATGACGTCGGTGGCACGCTTGATGCCGTCCACCAGCGATTCGCGGCAGCCGTAGAGGTTGTCGAACTTGCTCTTGGTCACCGAGTCGTTGACGTTGATGGCGCGGAACAGCAGCGTGCCCTTGGCGCTCATTTCCTTCAGGCGGTGCACGCCGGTGGTGGTTTCCTCGGTCACGCCGATGATTTCAGCGCTCTTGCGGGTGTACCAGCTCGGATCCTGCGCCAGCTTGGCCTTGATGGAGGCGAACAGACAGGTTTCTTCCTCGCTCGTCGGGTTGGCGATCAGCGAAGCGTCCTTCTCGGCGCGCTGGCCCAGGTGCATCAGCAACGTGGCGTCGCCGCCGTCGTCGAGGATCATGTTCGGGCCTTCGCCTTCCGATCCTGCCGCGCCGAAGTCGAAAATGCGGTGCGTGTAGTCCCAGTAGTCGGCCAGCGTCTCGCCCTTGATGGCGAACACCGGCGTGCCGGACGCGGCAATCGCGGCGGCGGCGTGGTCCTGCGTCGAGAAGATGTTGCACGAGGCCCAGCGCACCTGCGCGCCGAGCGCCTGCAGCGTTTCGATCAGCACGGCGGTCTGGATCGTCATGTGCAGCGAGCCGGTAATGCGCGCGCCCTTGAGCGGCTGCCTGGCCGCGAATTCTTCGCGAATGGCCATCAGGCCGGGCATTTCGGTCTCGGCGATGCGGATTTCCTTGCGGCCCCAGGCAGCCAGGGACCTGTCGGCAATCGCGCAGTCAGTGAAAAGGGAAGAATCGATTCGGGCGTTCATGGTTTGCTCCAAAACAAGTTTAGAAAAAACCACTGATCGGGGGAAGAAATAGGCTCACCGCACACGTTCAGTGGATGAGCGTCGTTGCATGAATGGGTTCCGAGCCTCACGCCCCGCTTTGTGCTGGGGACGCTGCAACGCTCCTCGGAAGGCGGATTATAAAGAAAAGAGCGGACACCCCGCTGGTCACCCCCGTGCCGGAGCCCAGTTGCAGCCTGGCCTCGCACCGGTCCAGCAGGGCCGGGCGGCGACCGGGTCACACCCGGATGATGTTGTCCTTGAGCGAATAGAGGACGGCGATCACCTCGCTTTTGGTGCCCTCGTCGATCTGGTTCTTGCCCAGCGCGCCGATGATGTCGTCCATCACCGCCAGGTACTCCTGCTCGCTGATGTTCATGCCCCTGTGGGCGGCCAGCATGTCCTTGCCGGTGTAGGCCTGCGGGCCGCCGGTGCCGGCGCAGAAGAACTCACAGGCCATCTGGCGCAGGCGCCCCAGGTCCTTGGCGTTCTCGAAACGCGTCTTGACGACCGGATTGGCCAGATGCGCGGCAATGACATCGTCAACGATGCGGGCAATGCCGTCGATCTCGCCGAGGCGCTGGTAGAGCGTGGTGCTCATGATGAACTCCTTTCTGCTTGGGTGGTCTTGATCCCGCGGCCCCGGGCCGTCCTGGTTCACGGACCCCCACCTTAAGGAAAGCCTTGCCGGCCCGCATGAAGGCGGCATGGGGATTGGCTGGAGATTTGATGAGGACCGATGGCCGCCCTATCATGATGGCCGCCTCTCATGCAAACCGTTTCGGCGAAGGAATGGCCCGTGCTGCTGACTTTCAGGGACTGTGAACTCGACACGCGGCTGTTCGCTTTGCGCCGCGCGGGGCAGGCCTGCCCGCTCGAGCCGCTGGTGTTCAACCTGCTGGCCCACCTGGCGCGGCACCGGGATCGCATCGTCACCCGCCAGGAGTTACTGGATGCGCTGTGGGCTGGCAAGGTGGTCAGCGAAGCGGCCCTGAGCAGCTGCATCAAGGCCGCACGCCAGGCGGTGGGAGACAACGGGCAGGAACAGCACAGCATTGCAACCGTCCACCGGCGCGGCTACCGCTTCGTGGCACCGGTCGAGGAAGTCGAACCGCCCCGCCCGCCCGGTGACGGCGACACGGTCGCATGGATGCTGGCGCCGCCCGCCGGGGCCGCTGCCACGGCGCCACGCCGCGCCTCCCTCGCGGTCATGCCGTTCACCGACTTGTCGCCCACCGCAGGCACGCGCGGCGGCACCGCCGACGCGCTGGCCCACGACATCACCACCCGGCTTGCCCAGCTGCGAAGCCTGTTTGTCATCGCGCAGGGCACCATGTTCGCGCTCCATGAGCGCGGCATCGGGCCCGGGGAGGCGGGCCAGTTGCTGCAAGTGGATTACATCGTGAACGGCACCGTACGGCGCCACGACCACCGCCTGTGGGTGACGGTCGAACTGGCCGAGGCACGCAGCGCGCGCATTGTCTGGGCCGAAATTTTCGACCGGCCGCTGGACGATGCCTTCCGCGTTCTGGACGACATCGGTAGCCAGATCGTGGCCACCGCCGCCAGCGAAATCGAGACGGCCGAGCGCAAGCGCGCCCTCCTGAAGCCGCCGAACTCGCTCGACGCCTGGGAGGCGCACCACCGCGGCCTGTGGCACATGTACCGCTTCAACCCGGACGACAACGCGCGGGCCCGGCATTTCTTCGAGATGGCGGTGCGTCTCGACCCCAGCTTCGCGCCCGCCCACGCAGGGCTGTCGTTCACGCATTTCCAGAACGCTTTCCAGGGCTGGGCCCAGCGCGAACCGGAAATCGCCCGGGCGCTGGAAACGGCCGGCCAGAGCCTGATCGCCGACGACCGCAACCCGGCGGCGCACTGGGCCATGGGCCGCGCGCTCTGGCTGAGCGGCCACCAGGGCCCCGCCCTTGTCGAACTGGAGCAGGCCATCGACCTCAGCCCCAGCTTTGCGCTCGGGCATTACACCCTGGCGTTTGTCCACGCCCAGGCCGGCGACCCGCAAGCCGCTGTGGCCGCGTCCGATCACGCACGCCGGCTGAGCCCCTTCGATCCGCTGCTCTTCGGCATGCTGGGCGCCCGCGCCATTGCCCTGGTGCGCCTCGGCCAGTTCGAAGAAGCCGCGACCTGGGCCGTCCAGGCGGCTGCCCGCCCCAATGCCCATGCCCATATCCTCGGGCTCGCGGCCTACAGCCTGGCCCTGGCGGGATCGCTTGACCAAGCACGCGCCCAATTCGCAACGCTCCGCAAGGTGCTGCCGCACTACGGCATCGCCGACTTCCTCTCGGCCTTCCACCTGGCCCCCCAGGGTGCGGCGCTGTTCCAGCAGGGCGCCCAGCGCATCGACGTGGCGTGATCGCCGGGGCGCGCCGGATGGCACCGCGACGGCCGGCCGGCTAAAATTCCCGGTTCCGGGCGCCGCCCCGCCCGCCCTGCCGCAAGGCAGGACCCGCTCCATCTGCCGCAGGTTCGCCCCAGACCTGCCTCACCACATTCTGGAACCGTAGTGTCCTTCGCCTCCGAAACCCGGCGCCGCCGCACCTTTGCCATCATTTCCCACCCCGACGCCGGCAAGACCACGCTGACGGAAAAGCTGCTGCTGTTCTCCGGCGCGATCCAGATCGCCGGCTCGGTGAAGGCGCGCAAGGCCAGCCGCCACGCCACCTCGGACTGGATGGAAATCGAAAAGCAGCGCGGCATCTCGGTCGCCTCGTCGGTGATGCAGATGCTGTACCGCGACCACGTCATCAACCTGCTCGACACGCCCGGCCACAAGGACTTCTCCGAAGACACCTACCGCGTACTCACCGCCGTGGACTCGGCGCTGATGGTGATCGACGCGGCCAACGGCGTGGAAGCGCAGACGCGCCGCCTGATCGAGGTCTGCCGCCAGCGCGACACCCCAATCATCACCTTCGTCAACAAGATGGACCGCGAAGTGCGCGACCCGCTCGACATCCTGGACGAAGTGGAGCGCGAACTCGGCATGCCCTGCGTGCCCATGACCTGGCCCGTGGGCCAGGGCAAGAGCTTCGGCGGCATCATCAACCTGCGCACGCAGGCGATGACGGTGTTCGAATCAGGCAGCGAACGCCGCCCGCAGGACTTTGAAACCGTGCCGCTGACCGACCCGGCTTCGCTGCAGGCGCGCTTCGGCCAGGACTGGGACAGCGCGATGGAAAGCATGGAGCTGGCCACCGGCGCTTCGCCGCTGTGGGACCGCGACGCGTTCCTGGCGGGCAAGCAGACGCCGGTGTTCTTCGGCTCCGGCGTGAACAACTTCGGTGTGATGGAAGTGCTGGACGCGCTGGTGGACCTGGCCCCGTCGCCGCAGCCGCGCAAAAGCTCGCTCATCGTCAACAAGCAGCCGGTCGAGAAGGTCATCCAGCCCGAAGATGGCGCCTTCTCCGGCGTGGTGTTCAAGGTGCAGGCCAACATGGACGCCAACCACCGCGACCGCATCGCCTTCGTGCGCATGGCCTCGGGCAAATACACGCCGGGCATGAAGCTGAAGGTGCAGCGCACGGGCAAGGAGCTGCGTCCGACCTCGGTCGTCACCTTCCTGAGCCAGCGCCGCGAGGCGGTCGATGAAGCCTACGCGGGCGACATCATCGGCTTCACCACGCATGGCGGCGTGCAGCTCGGCGACACCATCACCGACGGCGCCAGCCTGCAGTTCACCGGCCTGCCGTTCTTCGCGCCCGAGCTGTTCATGACGGTGATCCTGAAAAACCCGCTGCGCACCAAGCAGCTGCAGACCGGGCTGGAGCAGCTCGGCGAGGAGGGTGCGATCCAGGTGTTCCGGCCCGAGGTCGGCGGCCCGATGCTGCTGGGCGCGGTCGGCCAACTCCAGTTCGAAGTGGTGCAGCACCGCCTGAAGGGCGAATACGACTGCGACGTGCGCCTGGAAGGCTGCCAGTACACCGGCGCGCGCTGGATCACGGCCGACACACCGGCCGAGCTGCGCGAGTTCACCAACGCCTACCCGCAGCGCATGGCGCTGGACGCGGCCAACACGCTGGCCTACCTCTGCACCTCGCCGTATGACGTGCGGCTGGCGCAGGAACGCTTCCCGAAGATCCACTTCCATCCGCTGCGCGAGCACGCAGGGCTGGCGCTGCAAAGCGCGGGTTGATCCGGTCGCCGTTCGCACCACACCGGTCGAAGTGCGCCACGAGATGCAAGCGCTACCGAGCTGGCCCATCGCGCAACGCCGCGGCATCTGCGGCGTCTTCACGGACATTGACGATACGCTGACCACCGACGGCGCCATCACCCCCGACGCGCTGGCGGCGCTGGGCGCACTGAAGGCGGCCGGGCTTCATGTCATCCCCATCACCGGGCGACCGGTGGGCTGGAGCGAGCCCTTTGCGCGCGCCTGGCCCGTGGATGCCATCGTGGCGGAGAACGGTTCCACGGCATTGATTCCCGGGCAAGCCGGTCCCACGCCTTCGCCGGAAAGCCGAGGCACCTTGTCCAGGCGCTACCAGCAGGACGCCGCCACGCGCGCCGCCCACTTTGCGCGCATGCAGCAGGTGGCGGCCCGCGTGCTGCGCGAGGTGCCGGGCGCCCAGCTGTCCCAAGACTCGCCGGGCCGCGAAACCGACATCGCGATCGACCACAGCGAATTCACCCACCTGCCGCCAGAAGCCATCGCGCGGGTTGTCGACATCCTGCGCAGCGAGGGCATGACGGCGACCGTCAGCAGCATCCACATCAACGGCTGGTTCGGCGCGCACAACAAGTGGGACGGTGCGCGCTGGATCGTGTGCGAGCTGTTCGGCCGCGACCTGGCCGCCGAGATCGACCGCTGGGTCTACGTGGGCGATTCGACCAACGACCAGTTGATGTTCGAAGCCTTCCCGCATAGCGTGGGCGTGGCCAACATCCGGCGCTTTGAGCGCGAGCTGACACACCTGCCGCGCTACATCACCCAGGGCGAACGCGGCGCGGGGTTTGTCGAAGTCTGCACGTGCATCCTGGCCGCACTCCGGCGATAAAACGACAACGGGCCTGCTCGCCGTAGCGGCCCCAGGCGATGCGTTCAGCGGCAGCCGATCGACTCACGAGGCCTTGGCCAGCCCCAGCTTCTCCACCAGCGCCTTCTCCTTGGTGAAAGTGTCCTGCGCGAACTTCTGATAGGCCGTGGTGCTCATGTACATCGGCACCATGTCGTAGCGGGCCAGCGCGGTCTTGTAGCTGTCCTGCTCCATGGCCCGCTTGAAGGCATCGTGCAGGCGCTTGACCACGGCCGGCGGCGTGCCCTTGGGCGCGCCAATGCCGAACGGCGAGTTCTGCACCATGTCCAGCCCCAGCTCCTTGAGCGTGGGCGCGTCGGGGAACTTGGCCAGGCGCTCGGCGCCCCAGGTGTTGAGCACGCGCAGCTTGCCGGCCTCGACCTGCGGCGCAAAGCCGGTGGAGTCGGCCGCGGCCATGAGGTTGCCACCGAGGACCGACTGCATGAGGTCGGCACTGCCCTTGTAGGGCACGTGCAGCAGCTCCAGGCCGAGCTTCTGCGCGATCAGCTCCATCGTCAGGTGCGGGCTGGTCATCGTGCCGGTGGAGCCGTAGCTGAGCTTGCCGGGATTGGCCTTGGCCCACGCGACGAAGTGCATCCAGGTCTTGAGCGGCGAATCGGCCGGCACCACGAGGCCAAAGGCGTAGCCGGTAACGTTCAGCACATAGCTGATGTCCTTCACCGGATCCCAGTTGATCTTGGTCGTGTAGGGCAGGCGGAACACGCCGAGCGGAATCTGCGCGACGGTGTAGCCGTCCGGCGCGGCGGTCTGCAGTTGCTGGGCGGGCAGCGTGCCACCGGCGCCGGGCTTGTTCTCCACGATCACCGGCTGGCCGAGGATCTTGCTGGCGTTGTCCGCCAGCACACGCATGGTGATGTCGGTGGGCCCGCCGGCCGGGAAGGCCACCAGCAGCTTGACCGGCTTGACGGGAAAGGTCTGGGCCTGGGCCGTGAAAGCAGGTGCGGCCAGCGTGGCGGCGGCGATCTGGACAATGTGGCGGCGTTTCATGGGTCTCTCCGATTGGAATGCAGTTGATACAACGATTGGACCCAAACAAAAGGATGGAAACAATCAGGAAAGCCCCGATGCCGTGTCGCGCAGGCGCCAGCGCCCGGCGAACGACAGCACCGACCAGCGCTCGCCGCCCGGCTCACCCCCGCGCCAGCACCGGCCCAAGCGCCCGCCCCGTATGGGTCCCCGCCTGCACGACATCCTCCGGCGTGGCCGCGGCCACGATACGGCCACCGGCCTGGCCGCCCTCGGGGCCCAGGTCGATGATCCAGTCGGCCTCGGCAATCACGTCGAGGTCGTGTTCGATCACCACCACGCTGTGGCCGCCATCGACCAGGCGGTGCAGCACGCGGATCAGTTTGTCCACGTCGGCCATGTGCAGGCCCACGGTGGGTTCGTCCAGCACGTAGAGCGTGTGCGGCGCCTTGTTGCCGCGGCGGGTCACGTCGTCGCGCACCTTGGACAACTCCGTCACGAGCTTGATGCGCTGGGCCTCGCCGCCCGAGAGCGTCGGTGAGGGCTGGCCCAGCGTGAGGTAGCCCAGGCCCACGTCCTTGAGCAGTTGCAGCGGGTGGCTGATGTTGGGCATGGACGCGAAGAAATCGACCGCCTCGTCCACCTCCATCTGCAGGATGTCGCCGATGCTCTTGCCGCGCCAGGTGACGGCCAGTGTTTCGGGGTTGAAGCGCGCGCCATGGCAGGTTTCGCAGAGCACTTTCACGTCGGGCAGGAAGCTCATGCCGATGGTGCGGATGCCCTGGCCTTCGCAGCCGGGGCAGCGGCCTTCGCCGGTGTTGAAGCTGAAGCGCCCGGCCAGATAGCCGCGGGCGCGGGCTTCGAGCGTTTCGGCGAACAGCTTGCGGATGGTGTCCCAGAAGCCGATGTAGGTGGCCGGACAGCTGCGCGGCGTCTTGCCGATGGGCGTCTGATCGACTTCGAGCACGCGGTCGATGCTCTCAAAGCCCTGAAGCCCTGTGCAGCCGGCCAGCGGCGGCGCCTGGCCGGTATCCATGGCCTCGCGGCCGGCCCGGGTCGAGCGCTGCGCCACCCAGGCCTGCACGTTGGCCAGCAGCACGTCGCGCGCGAGGGTGGATTTGCCGGAGCCGGAAACACCGGTGACGGCAACCAGGCGCTTGAGGGGCACGCGGGCATCGATGCTTTGCAGGTTGTGGAGGTTGGCGCCAAGCACGGTCAAAAACATGACGTCGGACGCGCCGGTGTCAGCCGCCGAAACAAGCCGCCGCGCCTGCAGCGGATGCTTCATCGCATGCAAGAGATAGCGGCCCGTCTGCGAGTCGCCCGCACCGGTGATGTCGCCCACGCG
>JAHFQI010000089.1 GCA_023259355.1 Comamonadaceae bacterium | reverse complement strand
AGAAATGACCGGATGGCGGCGCGGCGCTGCCTGAAAGACTAGATATCGACTTTCAGGTAGTGGGCGCCGACCACCGGGCTTTGGTAGTAGGGCGGGATTTCCTCGAATCCCAGATCTTCATACAGCGCCCTCGCGGCTTCCATGTCGTCCAGCGTGTCGAGCAGTACACAGCCATAACCGGCGCGCCGCGCTGCATCCAGAATGGCTTCCGCAATCTGGCGCCCCAGGCCGAAGCGGCGAAACGGCTTGCGCACATAAAGCCGTTTCATTTCGCTGGCGTTGGGGTAGTCCACATTGTCCAGCGGACGCAACGCGCAGCAGCCCGCCAGCTGTCCATCAACCAGCGCCAGCAACAACGCACCCCGGGGTTCCGCGTAATCGCCGGGCAGGTCGGCAAGCTCGGCCTCAAAGTCTTGAAACGACAGATCCACGGCCAAGCTCCCGGCGTACTCTCGAAAGAGGGCGCGGGCAGCTTCCAGCGCATCCGCCCCAGCGGGTGTCATCAGTTCAATGGTCGGGGTTGGCAATCTCATTCGCGAGCGATGGCGGCACGCCAGTTTATCTTTTCCCGTGACCGTCCGAGCCGTTACATACGAAGCCGCTGCTTGCGCTCACGGGATCCCTGTCGCGAAAAATGACGGGAACTTAGAAAGATTGTCCCGATCCGAAGCGTGGAGGGATCAGGGTGCACAGCCGTGTCCGTCGGTTTGAGAACAATTGGAGGAATAAATTGGATGATTTGCTGAACAACCCCGCCGTGCAGGCCGGTGTTGTCCCATTCCTGGTTGCGTTGGTCGCATCCGCTTTTCTGCAACGCACCCGTCTGTTGGGGCTGGCGATCGGCGCCGGTTTGTTGGCCGCAGTCGGATTGACCATGGGATTTTCGTTCGAGTCCCTGACTTCCGTGCGCAAGCTGGTGCTGGTAGCGGGTGCTGCAATGGTGGCGAGCCTGCTGCTGGAAGCGACAGCCTCCGCCTGCAGTGCCACGTTGCGCGCGACCTTGGCAGCGGCATTTGCACTGGCCGCACTCTGGGTCGTGCAGAGGTTGCTTGCGCAGCAGGAAACCGGCGCTGCGGTGTTCGCCGGTGCGGCGGCCGTCCTGTATGTCATGGTGCTGGTGGATTCGTTTCACCAGGTCGGCGGCGATCCGGTGCGGTCCGCGTCGAGTGCCCTGCTGCTGGGGCTGACCTCCGGCGCGCTGGCCTTGCTGGGCGCCTCGGCCCAGCTGGCCCAGTTGGGCATTGCGATTGGTGCCGCAGCCGGCGGTACCCTGCTGGTCCAGATGATCGCGGGGAAGCGCGCCCCGGTGGGGTGGACGCTGGGGCTGACCGCCAGTGTGGGCGCCGGCCTGATCGGATTGCTCGCCGTGTTCACCGGCTCCCTGCCCTGGTTCTGTCTTCTGCCCACCTTGGTGATTCCCTGGGCGACCCGCTGGGTCCCCTCCGAAGGGCGGCCGGTCTGGCTCGCATCGATTCTTTGCGCCTGCGCGGCGCTGATTCCCAGTCTGCTTGCGGTGGCCCTCGCCTGGTTCACCGGTGGCACGTCTCCCACGTGAGTGGGTTCTTTTTTCCTTTATTCATTCGACAAGGAGTTCGATCCATGCTTCGTCTTTCGACCGCCATCCTGGCCTGCGTTGTTCCACTGTCCGTCCTGGCGGCGCCCCAGACCTACAACATCGACCCGGTTCACTCCTTCCCCAACTTCCGGATCAATCACCTGGGCATGGCGACGGTGCATGGCCGCTTCGACAGGATGACCGGCAAGATCACGCTCGACCAGGCCGCCAAGGCCGGCTCGCTGGACGTGAAGATCTCGGCGGCTTCGATCTCGACGGGCGATGGCAAGCGCGCCGACGGTACCCGTTCGCGCGACGATCATCTCCGTTCGCCCGACTTTTTCAATGCCGCCGAATTCCCAGACATCAGCTACAAGTCCACCAAGTTCCACTTCACCGGCGAGGTGTTGGACAGCATTGAGGGCAACCTCACCCTTCTGGGTGTGACCAAGCCGGTCAAGCTGACCGTGACGTCGTTCAAATGCGCCCCTCACCCGTTCAGCAAGAAGCCCATGTGCGGCGCCGACGCCGAGACCAGCATCAAACGCACGGATTTCGGCATGAAATTCGGCGTGCCGGCCATCAGCGACGAGGTCAAGCTGACCTTGGGCGTGGAAGCCTACCCGGAATAAAGACGCAGCCACAGGCCTGCAACGACTTAGGGGGAGGGCAAGGGCTCTGTGGCAGCCCACCCGAAAAAAAGAGCGCCTGACCGGCCGAAGTCAGGCGCTCATCTTAGTTCTGTGGCGGCTCAGGCCTCGGCCAGCAGCTTCTCGATCAACTGGTGAAGCTCGGTGAAGTCGGGTTCGCCCACATAGCGTTTGACGATCTCCCCGCGCTTGTTCACAAGGTACGTGGTGGGGGTCAGCTTCACGTCGCCCCATGCCTGCGCCACGGCGCCCGTGTTGTCGATCGCCACCTTGAACGGCAGTTTCCGCGTTTCAGCGAAATTCACCACGTAACTGGGCGGGTCGTAACTCATGGCCACGGCCAGCGTGTCGTAGCCGCGCGACTTGTATTTGTCGTAGGTGGCGATCACCTTGGGCATTTCCCCCACGCAGGTGACGCAGCTCGTGGCCCAGAAATTGACCAGCGTGACCCGGCCCTTGAGGTCGGCCGTGCTCTTTTTGGAGCCGTCAAGCAACACAAAGGTGGATTCCGGCGCGGCCGAAGACGTGGAATTGAACAAGGTTGTGGCGCCGATCGCCAAAACCGCCGCGACTGCGGCAACATACAGAATTCGTTTCATTGAGGGGAACACCTATGGATCGTCGCCAGTTTAATTCCGCTTTCACGCTGGGGCCGCTGATTCTCGCCGCCACGCAACGTGCCCATGCCCTGTCGATCAACGACCTGAGCAGCGCTGAAGCTTCTCAGGGCCTGAAAACAGCGCTGGAACGGGGGGCCGTCGCAGCCGTCAACTTGCTGGGCAAACCAGATGGATTCCTTGGAAACCCAAAAGTTCGCATCCCGCTCCCGGGTTTTCTCGAAGATGCGGCGCATCTGCTGCGCAAGCTCGGCCAGGGACAGCGCATCGACGAGTTGGTGACGGCCATGAACCGCGCCGCCGAGGCGGCGGTGCCCATGGCCCGGGACCTGCTGGTGGGCGCGGTGAAGTCCATGAACGTGACTGACGCCAAAAAGATCCTGACGGGCGGGGAAACGTCCGTGACCGATTTTTTTGCCGAAAAGACCCGCGCCCCCCTGGGCGTGAAGTTCCTGCCGGTGGTCACCAAAGCCACCGAAAAAGTCGGCCTGGCTGAAAAATACAACCGCGTGGCCGGCAAGGCCGCCGGCATGGGCTTGGTGAAAAAAGAGGACGCCAACATCCAGCACTATGTGACCGGCAAGACACTGGACGGCCTGTACCTGATGATCGGCGATGAGGAAAAGAAAATCCGTCAGGACCCGGTTGGAACCGGCAGTGCTGTACTGAAAAAGGTGTTTGGCGCGCTGAAATAAAGCGGGCGGCCGCGCCGCCCGTGGCAAAAAGTCAGACTGACGCGCCGTGACCTGCGCTGTCCAGCAGCAGGCGTGTCAGTTCCGCGGGGGCGCTGATCATGGGGTTGTGGCCGGTGGCCAACGTCACGGTCCGCGAGCCCGGCAGCCAGGCGCCGTCCCAGAATTTCGGGTCGATCACCCGGGTGCGGATGACGTCGATGGTGGCCAGTGGCGGCCGGGTGCAGTTGACGAAGGTGCGCGGCACGCGGGCCACCCGCGCGGGGTCGAAATCCAGCGTGGCCTGGTACGTGTGGCCCGGGTGCGGCGTCAGGCGCCGTTTGACCCAGTCGTAATCTTCCGCTTCCAGACCGAACACCGAGGGATCGGGCGGCGGAAAGCTGTGGTTCGGAGAGGCGGCAGTCGCCTCCAGGCGGGCCTTTCGTGTGGCGCTGGCGTGGGTGCTGCTCCAGCTTTCGCCGGGCTTGGGCACCACCGCGTCCACATACACCAGGTGGGCGAGCCGGCCCGGCAGGCGGTCGGCCACGGCGGTGCCGAGCATGCCGCCATAGGAGTGCGCGGCCAGCACCACGTCGGTCATTTCCTCCGCCTCGATGGCCTGGATGACGTCGGCAATGTGGGTTTCCAGCGTGATCGACGGACTCAGCAGGTGGGCCCGTTCACCTACGCCCGTCAGCGTCACGGCGTGTGCGCGGTGGCCGGCGCGGACCAGCGCCTCCGTGACGCGCCGCCAGCACCAGGCGCCGTGCCATGCCCCGTGAACCAGGACAAAGTTCGCCATCAGATGACCTCCCCGTCTCTCAGCGCCTCGATCTGCGTGTCGGCGTATCCGAGCACCGCGCGCAGCACCTCGTCGGTGTGTTGGCCCAACAAGGGCGGCGGCAAATCCGCGCGAACCGGGGTGGCGCTGAGCTTGATCGGGCTGGACACAAGCCGCAGATCCGGTTTGACGGGGTGTTGCCAGGTGGTCACCATGCCGCGTTCCTGCACTTGCGGGTCGGCGAACACCTCGGCCAGGTTGTTGATCGCGCCGCATGGCACCTTCGCGGCTTCCAGGGCGGCCAGCCAGTCGGCCTTGCTGCGGGTTTTCATGATGCGTTCCAGCACGGGAACCAGTTCGGCGCGGTTGCGCACCCGGTCCTGGTTCTTGGCGAAACGCGGGTCGGTGGCGAGTTCGGGGTGGCCAGCCACCGTGCAGAACTTGGCGTACTGGCCGTCATTGCCCACGGCAAGGATCAAATGGTCCTTGCTCCCGTCAAGGGCGGGGGCCACTTCGAACACCTGGTAGGGCACGATGTTCTGGTGCGCATTGCCCGAGCGGCCCGGCACCTTGCCGCTGACGAGGTAGTTGGCGCCGAGGTTGGCCAGCATGGCCACCTGCGTGTCGAGCAGGGCCGTGTCCACGTGCTGGCCTTCACCGGTGCGCTCGGCGTGGCGCAGTGCCGCCAGAATCGCCACCGTCGCGTACATGCCTGTGAACAGGTCCGCGACCGCGACGCCGACTTTCTGCGGCCCGCCGCCCAGGTCGTCGCGCTCGCCGGTGATGCTCATCAGTCCGCCCATGCCCTGGATCGCGTAGTCATAGCCTGCGCGCTCTCGGTAGGGACCGGTCTGGCCGAACCCGGTCACGCTGCAGTACACCAGACGCGGGTTCAGGGCGTGGAGGCTGTCGTAGTCCAGACCGTAGCGCGCCATGTCGCCGACCTTGAAATTCTCGATGAACACATCGCAGTGCTTCACCAGATCGCGGATCAGCGCCTGACCGGCCGGCTGCGCGATGTCACACGTCACCGAGCGCTTGTTGCGGTTGGTGCCGAGGTAGTAGGCGGCCTCGGCGGTGTCGTGGCCGTCGGCGTCCTTCAGGAAGGGCGGCCCCCAGCTGCGTGTGTCGTCGCCGGCGCCGGGGCGCTCGATCTTGATCACGTCCGCACCCAGGTCGGCCAAGGTCTGGGTGCACCACGGGCCTGCCAGCACGCGGGACAGGTCGAGAATGCGGATGCCTTCAAGTGAGTTCATGAGGCCATTGTCGCGAAAAACCATGGGCCGTGATAATCGACCGGATGCATTGGATGGTTCTTGCGTTGATCCCCTTGGCGGCCTGGCTGGCCGGCTGCAGCCCGGCCTGGAACTGGCGTGAAGTGCCCCAGGGCGACGCGCCGCTGACGGCCCTGTTGCCGTGCAAGCCGGACCGTGGCAGTCGCGACGTGCCGATGGCGGGCGAGTCCGTGAGCTTGCGCATGACGGGTTGCGAGGCAAACGGCGCGACTTTTGCGATCAGCCAGATGAAACTGCGCCCCGCCGCGCCGGCATCGGAGGCGCTCGCGCAGTGGCGCGCCGCCACGCTGGCGAACATGCGCGCCGGCGAGGTGCGCGAGCAGCCGTTTCAGTTGGCGGGGGGCCTGGCCCTGCCGCAGTCCGTCCGCCTGACGGCCCGCGGCCAGCGCGCGGATGGCCAAGCCGTGAGCGCGCAGGCGGTGTGGTTCGCACGGTCGACGCCCGACGGCCTGTGGCTGTTCCATGCCGTGATTTACGCCGACACGGTGAAACCGGAGGTGGCGGACACCTTCTTTGGCGGGCTCAAGCTCCAGGGCGCGCCATGAGTCCGTTGCCGCGTCGCGCCGCCGTGATCGTGTTTCTGGCGTTTGCCTTCGCCTATTTCTTTTCCGCCTTGCTGCGGGCCATCACCGCCACGTTGTCGCCGGTGCTGACACACGAGTTCGGGCTGAACGCGCGCGATCTGGGGTTGCTGGCCGGGGGGTATTTCCTGGGTTTTTCCGTGACGCAGCTTCCGATGGGGGCGTGGCTGGACCGGCATGGACCCAAAAAAGTGATCCTTTCTTTGCTGAGCGCGGCGGTGCTCGGTTGTCTGGCCTTTTCGGCCGCCACGGGGTTTGCCTGGCTGCTGGCCGCGCGCGTGTTGTGCGGCGCGGGCGTGAGCGCCTGCCTGATGGCGCCGCTGACGGGCTACCGGCGCTGGCTGGACGCCGGCACCCAGTTGCGCGCCAACTCCTGGATGCTGATGACCGGCTCTCTGGGCATGGTCGCTTCCACGCTGCCGGTGCAGTGTTTGATGCCGTTGCTGGGCTGGCGCCCGCTGTTCTGGGTGCTGGCCGGCCTGATTGCGCTGGCCATGGTCTTGATCGCCTGGCAGGTGCCACCCTGGCAAGCAGCGCCTTCGGTCGCCGGCGCCGCGCTGACGCGGCCCGCGAGTTACGCCGAGGTCTGGCGCCATCCCTACTTCCGGCGGATGATGCCGATCGGCTTTTTCTGTTACGGCGGGCTGCTGGCCTTGCAGACCCTGTGGGCGGGGCCGTGGATGGTCAGGGTGGCGGGCTACGCCCCCGTTCAGGCCGCGGCCGGACTTTTCTGGATCAACATGACCATGCTGGCCACGTTCTGGGCCTGGGGGCTGGTCAATCCCCGGCTGGCGCGCCGGGGCTTCACGGCGGAGCGGCTGATTGCCTGGGGATTGCCGTGGAGTTTTGTTCTGCTGGCCGTGCTTGTCGCGGCCGGCGACCGCCTTTCGATGATGACCACGGTGGTGTTTGCGCTGTACTGCATCAGCTGCAGTTTCGTTTCGCTGGCGCAGCCAGCGGTGGGTATGGCGTTTCCGCAGGCACTTGCCGGGCGTGCGCTGTCGGCCTATAACCTGGTCATTTTCTCGGGTGTGTTCGTTGTGCAGTGGGGTATCGGGCTGCTGATTGACGGCTTCAAGGCGGTCGGACTGGACGAGTCCACCGCCTACCGGGCGGCACTGGGCGTGCTTCTCGTCTGCTGCCTGGCATCGCACGCCTGTTTTTTGCGGGCGAAACCCCATAATCGAGGGTCATGAACAGCATCCTCATCATTGCCCACGCGCCGCTGGCCCATGCGTTGCGGCAGTGTGCCCTGCATGTCTTCCCCGATTGCGGTGACAGCGTGGTGGCGCTGGATGTGCAGCCCAACGTCCCCCCCGAGGAAACGTTGGCTGCCGCGCGCATCGCGCTTCAGCAGCTCGGCGCGCAGGCCGACGTCAGCGGGGTGCTGGTGCTGACCGATGTGTTCGGTGCCACGCCCTGCAACGTGGCGCAGAAGCTGGTGGATGGCATCACGTCCCGGCTGGTCGCCGGCGTGAACCTGCCCATGCTGCTGCGCACGGTCAGCTACCGCCGCGAGGCGATCGATGCTCTGGTCTCGCGCGCGGTGACGGGCGGCACCCAGGGGGTGATGCAGGTGGCGGTCACGGCGCCGCAAAATCAGGCAAAAAGAAACCATGATCAAGACCAACACGACCATCAGCAATAAATTGGGGCTGCATGCCCGTGCCTCGGCCAAGCTCACCAAGCTGGCCGGCGGATTCCCGTGCGAAGTGTGGATGAGCAAGGGGGAGCGCCGCGTCAATGCCAAGAGCATCATGGGCGTCATGATGCTGGCGGCCGGATTGGGCAGCGAGGTCACGCTGGAAACCAGCGGCGATCGCGAGCAGGAGGCCATGGATGCGCTGCTGGCGCTGATGGCCGACAAGTTCGGCGAAGGCGAGTGAAGAATATGGCCCCCACGCTTGTCACTGCGTGTACTGCGCTGCCCCCCACGGGGGCCGTCGCGCCTGGGGGCGGCCCGGCGCCGCTCAAGCCATGACTTTCAGCGTCCACGGCCTCCCCGTAGCGCGCGGCGTCGCGATCGGCCGTGCGGTGCTGGTGGCGTCCAGCCGCGTGGACGTGGCGCACTATTTCATCACCCCCGACCGGGTTGAGGCGGAGATCGATCGGGTGCGGGCCGGCCGCAACGCGGTGGTGGATGAACTGCAGCGCCTGCAGCATGACATGCCCAAGGATGCGCCGCACGAGCTGGCCGCGCTGCTCGACGTGCACCTCATGCTGCTGCAGGACGACACGCTGACCGCTGGCGTCAAGCACTGGATCAAGGACCGGCTCTACAACGCCGAATGGGCGCTGACCACCCAGTTCGAGGTGATCGCGCGCCAGTTCGACGAGATGGAGGACGAGTACCTGCGCGAGCGCAAGGCCGACCTGGAGCAGGTCGTGGAGCGCGTGTTGCGGCGCATGCTGGGCGCCGCCTCGCCGGTGGTTGCCGCACCACCGCGCCAGAAGCGTCAGCAGGATCTGCTGCTGGGCGACACGCTCGATGTGCCGCTCGTGCTGATCGCGCACGACCTGTCGCCGGCCGACATGCTGCAGTTCAAGCAAAGCGTGTTCGCCGGCTTCGTGACCGACGTGGGCGGCAAGACCTCGCACACGGCCATCGTGGCGCGCAGCATGGACATCCCGGCCGTGGTCGGCGCGCGCAGCGCCAGCCAGCTGGTGCGCCAGGACGACTGGGTCATCATTGACGGCGATGCCGGCGTGGTCATCGTCGATCCCTCGCCCATCATCCTGGCCGAATACGGCTTCAAGCAGCGCCAGGGCGATCTGGAGCGCGAGCGCCTGTCGCGCCTGCGCAATACGCCCGCCGTGACCATGGACGGCCAGCGCATCGAACTGCTGGCCAACATCGAGATGCCCGACGACGCCCTGGCCGCGCTCAAGGTCGGCGCGGTCGGCGTGGGCCTGTTCCGCAGCGAATTCCTCTTCATGGGGCGACAGGGCCACCTGCCCGACGAGGAGGAGCAGTTCCAGGCGTACCGGCGCGCGGTCGAGGGCATGCAGGGCCTTCCCGTGACGATCCGCACGGTCGACGTGGGCGCCGACAAGCCGCTTGACGAGGCCCGGCACGATGACGCGCACCTGAACCCCGCGCTGGGGCTTCGCGCCATCCGCTGGAGCCTGGCCGATCCGGCGATGTTTCTCACCCAATTGCGCGCCATCCTGCGCGCCGCGGCGTACGGTCAGGTGCATCTGCTGATCCCGATGCTGGCGCACGGCCGCGAGATCCGCCAGACCCTCTCGCTGCTCGATCACGCCCGCGTCCAGCTGGACAATCTGGGGGTGGTCTATGGCCCGCTCAAGCTCGGCGCGATGATCGAAATCCCGGCGGCGGCGCTCACGCTGAAGCTGTTCCTCAAATACTTCGACTTCCTGTCCATCGGCACCAACGACCTGATCCAGTACACGCTGGCCATCGATCGGGCCGATGAGTCCGTGGCGCACCTGTATGACCCGCTGCACCCGGCCGTGCTGCGGCTGGTCGCCGACACCATTGCCGAATGCATCGTCCAGGGCAAGGGGGTGAGTGTGTGCGGCGAGATGGCAGGGGACACCGGCATGACGCGCCTGTTGCTGGGCCTGGGTTTGCGCAGCTTTTCCATGCACCCGTCGCAGATACTCGCGGTCAAGCGCGAGGTATTGCGCGCCGATACCGCCAAGCTCCAGCCCTGGGCCGTCCGGGTGGTCAGCTCGGATGATCCCGAGGCCGAGATGCACCCCCCCGCACCGCCGGCCCCACACAGCCGCCAATAGCCATCACCGCGTCAGGGTTGCTGGGCGGGGAGGTTGTTCGTTACACTGGAACGAACAGAAGTCAGGAGCGGGGGTGGATGTCCAACGACCAAAACCTGAAGGCCGGTGATGCGTTGCCGCCGCTTGTCGAGCCCGATGAGTTGCTGTCATGCCTGCTGATTGTGGCCCGTGCCCACGGCGAGGCGCTCACGCGGGACGCCGTCATGGCCGGCCTTCCTGCCGAGCACCACAGCCTGACGCCCAGCCTGTTTGCACGCGCAGCCCGCCGCGCGCGGCTCAGCAGCCAGATGGTCCGCCGGGAGCTGCATCGCCTGAATGATGCCCTGCTGCCCGCCGTCGTCCTGCTGCATGGCGAACGGGCTTGCGTGCTGCTGGGTTTCAGTGAAGACCGCAGCGCGGCGCAAGTCGTCTATCCCGAGCTCGGCGAGTCGCCGGTGATGGTGGCCCTGGCCGACCTGGAGCCCCAGTACACCGGCATCTCCATCTACGTCCGGCCCAGCTTTCGCTTCGATGCCCGCACGCCCGACGTGCGCGCCGGCCGCCATGGGCACTGGTTCTGGAGCGTGATCGCGGAAAACTACCCGCTCTACCGCGACGTGTTGCTGGCCGCCTTGCTGGCCAACCTGTTTGCCCTGGGCATGCCCTTGTTCGTGATGAACGTGTACGACCGGGTGGTTCCCAACCAGGCCGTGGACACCTTGTGGGTGCTGTCTTTGGGGTTGCTGCTGATGCTGGTGAGCGATCTGGTGTTGCGCGTCATGCGAGGCCGCTTCATCGACCTGGCCAGCAGCCGTTCGGACGTCAAGCTCTCCGCCTACATCATGGAGCGGGTGCTTGGCATGCGCATGGAGCAGCGGCCGGTTTCTGCCGGTTCTTTTGCGTCCAACCTGCGCGCTTTCGAGTCCGTGCGGGACTTCATCGGCTCGGCCACGGTGGTGGCCTTCATCGACCTGCCGTTCGGCCTGATCTTCATGATCGTGATCGGATGGATCGCCTGGCCCATGCTGATTCCCCTGCTTCTGGGGGCCGGCGTCATGCTGCTTTACGCCCTGGCGGTGCAGGGGCGGATGCAGGAGCTGGCGGAAACCACCTACCGCGCGGGGGCCCAGCGCAACGCCACCCTGATCGAAGGCCTGGTCGGTTTCGAAACCATCAAGGCCCTGGGCGCCGAGTCGCCGGTCCAGCGCAAATGGGAGCAAAGCGCAGTGCTGCTGGCGCGCGTCGGTGCCCAGTTGCGCCTGCTGTCGGCCACGGCCAGCAACAGTTCGGCCTTTGTGCAGCAGACCATCAACATGGTGATCGTGATTTTCGGCGTCTACATGATTGCCGATCGCCAGCTGTCCATGGGCGGGCTGATCGCCTGCACCATGCTGGCCTCACGCGCCATGGCGCCGGTGGGCATGGTGGCCGGGCTGCTGGTGCAGTACCACACGGCCGCGACGGCGCTGACCTCGCTCAACGAGATGATGCGGCGCGACGTCGAGCGGCCGGACAACACCACCTTCATCAGCCGCGGCCACCTGCGCGGCGCGATCGAATTTCGCGATGTGAGCTTTTCCTATCCGGGCCAGCACCAGCCGGCCTTGTCGAACCTGAGTTTCAGCATCCGGCCCGGCGAACACGTGGCCATCATCGGGCGCATCGGTTCGGGCAAGACCACGCTGGAAAAACTCATTCTCGGCCTGTACCGGCCGATTTCGGGCGCGGTGCTGATCGACGGCATCGACCAGCGCCAGCTCGATCCGGCCGAGCTGCGCAGGCAGATCGGCTATGTGCAGCAGGAGGTGATGCTGTTTTACGGCACGCTGCGCGAGAACATCACCCTGGGCGCGCCGCTGGCCGACGACCGGGCCGTGGTCCGGGCCGCGGAGATCGCCGGCATCATCGGCATGGTCAATGCGCATCCGCAGGGCTTCGACATGCTGGTGGGCGAGCGCGGTGAATCGCTCTCCGGCGGACAGCGGCAGGGCGTGGGGATTGCGCGCGCGGCGGTCAACGATCCGCCCATCCTGCTGTTCGACGAGCCCACGGCATCGATGGACCATTCGAGCGAGGAGGACATCAAGCGGCGCCTGGCCGAGTTTGCGAAAGGCAAGACCCTGCTGGTCATCAGCCACAGGACTTCGCTGCTCGAACTGGCCGATCGCGTCATCGTCATGGACGCCGGGCGCATCGTGGCCGATGGTCCGAAAGACCAGGTGATCGCCGCCTTGAAGCAAGGCCGGATTGGAAAGGCGGCGTGATGACAGCCCTGGACGAAAAATCATTTGAACGCGCCGGGTGGCTGGCCCGCCGCGTGTCGCCGATCACGCAGAAGCTGTTCGGCGGCATGGTCCAGCGACTGACGCCGGTGGAAGATGCGGAGCGGCTGGACTGGCGCGATGACGCCGACTGGGCGTTGCTGCAGCAGGAGCCCCTGCGGGCCCGCAGGCTGCTGCGCGTGGCGTTCGCGGTGGTCGCGTTGCTGCTGGTGTGGGCGGCTTTCGCGCGCATCGACGAAGTCACCCGGGGGCAGGGCAAGGTGGTGCCAACCAGCCAGGTGCAGGTCATCCAGAGCGTGGACGGCGGGGTGGTGGAGGCGCTGATGGTCAAGGAGGGGCAGATCGTGGAGGCCGGCCAGCTGCTGCTGCGCGTGGACCCCACGCGCTTTCTCTCCAACATGCAGGAAAGCCGGGTCACCCAGCTGGCTTACCAGGTCAAGGCGTTGCGCCTGGAAGCGTTGACGCGCGGCGTGCCGTTCAATCCGCCGCCCGCCTTGATCAAGGAAGTGCCCGATATCGTGGCGCAGGAGCAGCGGTTGTATGAATCGCGGCGCGACGGCATTCAGGCCCAGATTTCGATTTCCCAGAACCAGCTGACGCAGCGGCAGCAGGAACTCAACGAAGTCCATGCCCGGCGGGAGCAGGCCGAGCGCAGCCTGGAATTCACGATCAAGGAACTCAATGCCACCAAGCCGATGGTGGCCTCGGGCGCCGTGTCCGAGGTCGAAGTGATGCGGCTGGAACGCGACGTCGCGCGCCTGCGGGGCGACCGTGAGCAGCTCGGTGCCCAGGCCATGCGCGTGCAGGCGGCGATCCAGGAGGCGCAGCGCCGCATCGAGGACACGCAACTGAGCAACCGCAACCAGATGAGCGGCGAACTGTCCGAGACCATGAGCAAGCTGTCGTCCCTGTCGCAGGGCGGGCTGGCGCTGGAAGACAAGGTCAAGCACGCGGACATCAAATCGCCGGTGCGCGGCACCGTCAAGCGGCTCCTGGTCAACACTGTTGGCGGCGTGGTCCAGCCGGGCAAGGAGGTGATCGAGATCGTGCCGCTCGACGACGCGCTGATCCTGGAGGCGCAGATCAATCCCAAGGACATCGGCTTCCTGCGCCCGGGGCAGCCCGCCGTGGTCAAGTTCACGGCCTACGACTTTGCCATCTACGGCGGCCTGAGCGCCGAAGTGGTCAACATCGGCGCCGATACGGTGGTCGATGAGAAAGGCAACGCCTTTTACCTGGTAAGGGTCCGCACCCACAAGCCGCGGCTGGCGGACAACCTGCCGATCATTCCCGGGATGGTGGCGCAGGTGGACATCCTCACTGGCAAGAAAACGGTGCTGTCCTACCTGATCAAGCCGGTGCTCAGGGCCAAGTCCAATGCCCTGACGGAACGATGAATGCCCAGCACTACTTTTGCTCCGGACCCGCGTGCGTTGAGCCGGCGCGGTGGCGCGAGGCGTTTCCCCTGGGACAGGCGATCGACGGGCCGCGCCTGATCGCCCACCTGGCCGCCACGACCGAAACCGATCGCCTCGTCTGGCTCAGCGCGGCCGATGTCCAATGGCCTGCGCATTTGGCTCAGATCCTGCGTATGCGGTCCACCGAGCGCGTGGTGCTGCTGTCCAGCCGGCCGGATGAGGACGAGGAGTTGCGCGCGCTCAACGAGGGCGCCCACGGCTACGCCCACGACCATGCGGTGCCGGAGCTGCTGCAGGAGGTGGCGCTGGTGGTGCTGCATGGCGGCCTGTGGGTGGGGCCGCACTTGATGCAGCGACTGGTAGGCGCGACCCAGACGGCGTTGGCCAACCGCGCCGCTGGACCGCCCGACGCCGGGGCGGCGGTTGCCAACGGCATCTGGGCCAGCCTGTCGGCGCGCGAGGCGCAGGTGGTCCGGGAGGTCACTGCGGGCCACTCCAACAAGGAGGTCGCGGCCCGGTTGCACATCACCGAAAGAACCGTCAAGGCCCATCTTGGCGCCGTGTTCGAAAAGCTCGGTGTGCGCGATCGCCTTCAACTGGTGCTGCGCCTGTCCACCGCCGCGTCAGCCGAACCAGCGCCGCCCGCCGGCACGAAGCGTCAGCCCTGAGTGGATGGCCAGGCTGGCATCGGCTAGCGTTCCCCGCGTTGCACGATGTTCCCCGGCGCAGTACGGCGTGTGCTCGCGGAATCGCGGGCGAATCCCTTCCGCTTGCGTTTTCTCAAATTCGTATCAATTTGTACCAAGGTCCAATAGGCAACGGTTTTTCGCGAACTAGTCTTGAATGACCAAGCGCAATCCTTGGGCCTTGTGGTCCGGGGGCTTGCTTTTTTTGCTGGAGGTCATCATGGCTCAATTTGCTACCGTCGTCGCCATCAATGGGCATGGCGCCGTTTTTGCTGTTGATTCGCAGGGCAACAGCCGCGTGTTGAAGGTGGGCGATGTCCTGCAAAAGGGCGAAACCGTCCGCACCAACGGCGATGTCGGCGTCGAACTCATGATGGAGGACGGCCGATCGATGGCGGTTGCGCCGATGCAGAACGTCCTGCTCGACGACCAGGTGGTGGAGTCCGACCAGCGCCCCACGGCGCAGGAGAGCGCAGTGGCCGCGCCGGCCACGATCGAGACCGTCATCCAGACGCTGCAGCGCGGTGGTGATCTGAGCCAGGAGCTCGAAGCCGCGGCAGCCGGCCTGGTGGCGCCCGGTGCCAATGCCGCTGACGGCGGCAACAGCTTCGTGCAACTGCTGCGCATCACCGAAGGCGTGGAGCCGCTGGCCTACAACTACGGGTTTGCGGCGCCGGAGCTGCCGCCGGATGTGCAGGCAACGGGCGCGGAACTGCCCACGATCAGCGTTGGCATTGACCTGGTCACGCAGATTGAAGAGGGTCACGGTGGCCCCGTCCTCATCACTGAGGCCAACCTTCCTCAGGGTTCGGTGACGGCTGTGAATGTACCGGAAGGCTCCAGCGACGGCGAAGGCGGTGGCCATGCCGTCTCCTTCCAGATCACCATGAACATGGTTTCGGCAACCGACGTCACGATCACCTACACCCTCGTTCCCGGCACGGCCAAAGATACGAACACAGCCACCCCGACCGATCCGCGTGACTATTTCGACGGTGCGGTGACCGGCACGGTCACGATCCCAGCCGGCTACATCGGTTTTGTCGTGACAGAAAACATTGTGGGCGACCTGCGGGTTGAGCCCAATGAAACCTTCACCATCGTCTTGAGCAACCCGATTGGAGCGACCTTGGTTGGCGACACCGCCACCGTCACCATCATTGACGATGACCACGCTCCGGTGGCTCAAAACGATGTCGCCAACATGACCGAGGACGCGTTGACAGTCACAGGCAACGTGCTTGGCAATGACACTGATCAGGATGGCCAGACGCTGGCCGTGATCAATGGGCCCATCAGCCTGTCCAATGACTTTGGCACGCTGGTGATCCAGGGCAACGGCAACTTCACGTTTACCCCGAACGCAGCCACCCAGGCAGCGGCCCAGGCCTTGGACGATGGCGAATCCATTGCCTTTACTTTCAGCAACGCCTACCAGTCCACGGACAGCGCCAATCCGAGCAATTTTGCGGATGTCACCATTACCATCAATGGCGCGAACGACCCGCCAACAATTACCACCAATGCGGGCAATCCGGGTGGGGCCAATGACGCGGTGTACGAAGCGGGGCTTGTGCCCAATGGATCGGGCGCAGGGCCGACGACTACGTTGGTGAGTGGGACCTTTACGGTGTCGGACACGGACGGATTGGACGACATCCGGTCGGTGGATATCAATGGCCACACGATCCTGATTGCCAACTTGGGAACGGCCGACGCCAGCAACGTTATCGCCGGCGATAACGGCCTGTTCACGGTGACGAGTTACGACAGTGGCACGGGTGTGGCGACGTACACGTATCAACTGGCTTCGCCGACCGCCGACATGCCTGGCCCGGAGACCAACACCTTCACATTGACGACCTTCGATGGCTTGGCCATTTCCCCGCCCGTGACGATCACCATTGAGATCGTGGACGATGCGCCTCTGGCCGTCAACGACGGCCCCAGCGGGGTGACCGAAGACGGCGCGAGCAGCATCAGCGGCAACGTGCTGAGCAACGACAGCGCGGGGGCGGACGCGCCGGCGGTGTTCACC
>JAHFQI010000088.1 GCA_023259355.1 Comamonadaceae bacterium | reverse complement strand
GTGCACCGCCTCCCGCAAGAAGGCCAGCACGCCGTCAAAGCTTTCGAAGGGCTGGTGAATCAGCACATCGCCCTGCTTCAGGCGGGTGAAAAACGACTCGCCGGGCGTGAGCTGCACCGGGAAAGTCGCCTTGTACGGCGCAAACAGCAACGTGGGTTCGCTGACCAGGTCAATCAGTTGCGTGAGCCGCGACAGGTTCACCGGGCCGGGCACGCGGTACAGCGCCGCCGCCGGGAGTTCGAATTGGCGCAGCAGGAAATCGCTGAGGTGGTCGGAGCACCCGGCCGAGACCTCCAGCCGCACCGCCTGTCCGTAATGGCGGTGCTGCAGCCCCTGGCGCAGGGCGGTGCGCAGGTTTTCCACGTCGTCCTCGTCCACCGACAGTTCGGAGTGGCGCGTCACGCGGAACTGCGAGAACTGCCCAACCTCTCGCCCCGGAAACAGGTCAGTCAGGTGCGCGCGGATCACGCTGGACAGCGAAACAAACAGCGTGCGCCCGTCCGATATCTGCTCTGGCAGACGGATGAGCCGCGGCAGCACGCGCGGAACCTTGACGATGGCAATGTCGTTGGCGCGGCCGAAGGCGTCTTTCCCGCCCAGCCGCACGATGAAATTGAGCGATTTGTTGGCCACCTGCGGAAACGGATGCGCCGGGTCCAGTCCCACGGGAATCAGCAGCGGGCGCACCTCGCGCTGGAAATAGGCCTTGACCCAGCGCCGCTGCGCGGGGCTGCGCTCGCCATGCCCCAGGATCCGGATGCCCTGCTTTTCGAACGCGGGCAGCAGCTGGTCGTTGTAAACGGCGTACTGGTGCGTCACCAGTCTGGCGGCCACGGAGGCCAGCGCCTCGAACGTGGCCACGGTGTAGGGGCCCTTGCGTTCCCCGGACTGGCTGGCGCTCAGGTGCGGTTCGGCGCGCACCTCGAAAAACTCATCGAGGTTGGACGAGACGATGCAGAGAAACCGCAGTCGCTCCAGCAGGGGCACCTCGGGCCGGCAGGCCCAGTCGAGCACGCGTTCGTTGAACGCGAGGATGCTGTGATCCCGGTTCAGCAGCGGCACGGCTGAAAGCGGTGGCCGCGAAGCCGGCGAGTTGGCAGCGGGGCCAGACTCTGGCGTGGAAGGGGCTTCAAAGGGCATGGAGGTCAGTCAAAAATGACGGTTTCATGACACATTGTTTACGTCAATGATGACAGTGGTGTGACATGTTTGTCACCGTCCGGCAAATTCCGGCGCACGGGCACCAGATAGCTTGCAAACAGCTGCGCGGCATGGGTCCAGCTGAAATCCAGCGACCGGGCACGGGCTTCGTGCCGGGGAACCGCCAGCGCGCCGCGGCAAGCCTGCAGCAGGTCGTGATGAAGCACGCCGCCGCGGGCCAGCCCACTGCCCTGGCCCAGCACTTCCAGCGGTCCGTTCACGGGGTAGGCCGCAACCGGCGTGCCGCTGGCCATGGCCTCCAGCATCACCAGGCCGAAGGTGTCGGCATGGCTGGGAAACACGAACACGTCGGCTGCGGCGTACACGCTGGCCAGTTCCTCGCGCGGCAGCAGGCCCAGCCAGCGCACCTGCGGGTAGCGCTCGCGCAGCGAGGCTTCGAGCGGGCCGACGCCGCAGACCACCTTGGTCCCCGGCATGTCGAGCTTGAGGAAGGCCTCGATGTTCTTCTCGTAGGACACGCGGCCCACGTACAGGTGAACGGGCCGCGCCAGCGCGTCCAGGGGCGGGTACAGCCGCGCCTGCGGGTGGTAGCGAAACAGCGTCGTGTCCACGCCGTGCGTCCAGCTGCGCAGGTTGCGAAAGCCCCGCTGCGCCAGGATGCTGTGCAAGCCATGGGTCGGCAGCATGACGCCGGATGACGGTTTGTGGAAGTGCCGGAACAGCGCGTAGCCCCAGGCCAACGGAACCTTGATCGCGGCATTCAGGATTTCGGGGAACTTGGTGTGAAACGCCGTGGTGAAGGCCAGACCGCGGCGCAGGCAGTAGCGGCGCGCGGCCCAGCCCAGCGGGCCTTCGGTGGCGATGTGGATGGCTTCGGGCGCAAGCGCATCGAGCTGCGCGCCAAGCTGGGGGCCGGGCCGCACCGCCAGGTCAATGCCCGCGTAGCCCGGGCAGGGCCGCGTGCGAAACTGTCCCGGGTGAATGACCGTGACCGTGTGCTCCTTGCCATGCAGCTCGCGCACCAGTTCCACCAGCGTGGTGACGACGCCATTGACCTGGGGCATCCAGGCGTCGGTAATCAGTGCGATCTTCATGCCGCCACCGTGCCGCGGCGCCGGGCGTGGGCGTGGGCGTGGGCGTGGGCGGGCTGGTCCCAGTGCACCAGTTCGAGCCGTCCGTCCGCGTGTTCGACCAGCGCGCTGCGGCTTTCCACCCAGTCGCCGTCGTTGCAATAGAGCGTGCCGCCGATCTCGCGCATTTCAGCGCGGTGAATGTGGCCGCAGACCACGCCGTCGTGGCCCCGCCGTCGGGCCTCGGCAGCCACGGCCACTTCGAAGTCCGTCACGTAGTTCAGCGCCTTCTTGACCTTGTGTTTGAGGTAGGCCGAGAGCGACCAGTACGGCAGCCCCAGGCGCGCACGCAGGGAGTTGAGATGGCGGTTGAGCCGCAGGGTGAACTCATAGAGGTTGTCGCCCACGTAGGCTAGCCACTTGGCGCACTGGATCACGCCATCGAAATGGTCGCCATGGGTGATCCAGAGCCGGCGCCCGTCGGCCGTGACGTGCACGGCCTCGTCGATCACCTCGATGCCACCAAAAGAATGGCCGATGAAACCCCGCGCGAACTCATCGTGGTTGCCCGGCACGAACACCACGCGGCAACCCTTGCGGGCGCGGCGCAGCACCTTCTGGACCACGTCGTTGTGCGACTGGGGCCAGAACCATCGGCGGCGCAGCTGCCAGCCGTCCACGATGTCGCCCACCAGGTAGAGGTAGTCGCTCGGATGCGCCTTCAGGAAATCCAGCAACGCGGCCGCCTGGCAGCCCGGCGTGCCCAGGTGGAGATCGGAGATGAAGATGGCGCGATAACGTGTCTGCCCGGTTTCGTCTTCAGACGGATGCGCCGGCGCCTGCGGTCCACCGTGCAGCAGGCCCTGCCCCAGCGCGCCCATGGCGTCAAACCGGGTGGCAAGGGGCTCCATGGCGAACCCGGCTCTCATTGGCCGCCCAGAAAATGCTTGCGGTAGCGCGGCGGCAGGTCGGCGATGCGCATGAGCATCGGCAGGTCGGCGGTGTTGAAGTCCGGGTCCCAGGCCGGCGCGCCGAGAACGCGCGCGCCCAGCCGCAGGTAACCCTTGATCAGGGCCGGCGGCTCGATGGGCAGGCTGGCATCGAGCTGCTCCACCGGCAGCGGCAGGCGCGGCAGCACCTGGTACTCAATGGGCGCCAAGTGCGTCTGGCGCACCTGCTGCCAGATGCTGGCCGCCGCGTCGCCGCTGACCACGCCGTTGTGCAGCATGGGGATGCTCGCGCAGCCGATCATGGTGTCCAGCTCGTTGCGCACCATGAACTCGGCCAGCGCGCCCCACAGCGCCATGATCACGCCGCCATGGCGGTGATCGGCGTGCACGCAGCTGCGGCCCAGCTCCACCATGCGCGAGCGCAGCGAGCGCAGGCGGGTCAGGTCGAACTCGGTGTCGCTGTAGGTGCCACCCACGCGCCGGGCCTGCGCCGGCGTCAGCACGCGGTAGGTGCCGATCACATCGCTGGTGGCTTCATCGCGCACCAGCAGGTGCTCGCAGTAGTCGTCGAACAGATCGATGTCGTGGCCCGGCAGCGGGGACGTCAGCCGCGCGCCCATTTCACCCGCGAAAACGTCATGCCTCAGACGCTGCGCCTGGCGGACTTCGTCCTGGTGGCGGGCCCACGCAACCACCAGGCCGCCCCGCTCACTCTTTGCAGGCTGCTGCGCACCAGAATTTGCGCAGCCTGGATGAAGTGACCCCCTGGGCAAGGCGACCGGTGACAGCGAAAACGTCGGATTTGGCAATTCTTTCATGAAGTCTCTCCGGAAAGGTTCGGTGGATCTCTGTCCGGAATGATGGGAATCGGCTGTGACACGGTCGTGGCACTTCCATGTCGGTTTCATGAAATTCGCCCGCTGCCCGCTTGGGATCTCATATAGATTCAATATTTCAAGTATTATTGAAATATGCAAGAAAATCCTGTCGAGTCCACGGCCGATGAAGCGATGGCGGTCAAGGCGCTGGCTGCACTGGCCCAGCCGCAGCGCCTGCGTGCCTTCCGCGCGCTGGTCGTCGCCGGGCCCGAAGGGCTGACGCCCGGCGCCATGGCCGAACAGCTGGGTGTGGCACCCAGCGCCCTGTCATTTCACTTGAAGGAACTGGCCCATGCGGGCCTGGTGGCGAGCGAACCGCGCGGCCGCTACCTCGTGTACCGCGCCAGCTTCGGCCAGATGAACGCCCTGCTCGGCTACCTGACGCAGCACTGCTGCCAGGGCGGCACTTGCGAGGTGGCGCCCGCCGCCGGCGACGACGCCCCGAGCGCTGCGGCTTGCCGCACCTGCTGATCCCCCATCTTCCCCATCCCACCCAAGGAGCCCGCGATGAAACGCTTTCACGTTCACCTGCACGTCGAAGACCTCGCCAAGAATATTGCCTTCTATTCCGCGATGTTCAACCAGACCCCGGCCCGCACCGAGGCCGACTACGCCAAGTGGATGCTGACCGACCCGCCCGTGAATTTCGCGATCTCCACGCGCGGCGCCACGCCGGGGCTTGACCATCTTGGCATCCAGGTCGAGTCGGCGGACGACCTGGCCGCGCTGAAAGCCAACGCACAGAACGCCGACATGGCGCTGCTTGACGAAGGTGAGACCACCTGCTGCTACGCGCGCAGCGACAAATACTGGGTGACCGACCCGCAGGGCGTGGCCTGGGAACAGTTCCACACGCTGGACAACATTCCGGTTTTCAGCGAAGACCGGCCCGCAGCCGATCAGGCCAGCGCCTGCTGCGCGCCCAAGGCACCCGCCGCGCTCAAGACCGTGGCCATTCCCGTGGCGGCCACCGCGGGCTGCTGTGGACCCGCGGGCGCCGCCGGCTCGTCCTGCTGCTGAGAAATCGCCACTGACCCGTTTTCGACCCACCGTTCATTGCAAACCCCATGACCGACACCGCAAAACCCCTCAACGTGCTGTTCCTGTGCACGCACAATTCGGCGCGCAGCATCCTGGCTGAAGCCCTCCTGAACCACATCGGCCAGGGGCGCTTCAAGGCCTATTCGGCCGGCAGCAGCCCGCGCGAGAACCAGCAGCCCAACCCGCTGGGCCTGCAAGTACTGCAAAGCGCCGGCATCTCCACCGAGGGCCTGCGCAGCAAGAGCTGGGACGAGTTCGCCGGCCCGGACGCGCCGCAGATGGACCTGATCATCACCGTCTGCGACAACGCCGCCGGCGAGGCCTGCCCCTACTGGCCCGGTCACCCGGCCACGGCGCACTGGGGCTACCCCGACCCGTCGGCCGGCGACGCCCCCGATGAGGTCAAGCTCGCCGCCTTCCGCCAGACCCTGCACGCCCTGCACCAGCGGCAGGAGTTGCTGGTCAACCTGCCGGCCGACAAGCTGCACAAGACCCTGCTGCAGGACAGCGCCCGCGCGCTCGCCCGGTCATGAGCACGCCAGCGGCCTCGCTGCCGCGCCAGGCGCTGGCCGAGTTCGTCGGTACCGCCGCGCTGCTGTGCGCCGTGATCGGCTCGGGCATCATGGCCGAGCGACTGGCGGGCGGCAACGTCGCCGTGGCGCTGCTGGCCAACACGCTGGCCACGGTGTTCGCGCTGTACGTGCTGATCGAAACGCTCGGCCCGGTCAGCGGCGCGCACTTCAACCCCTTGGTGACGCTGGTCTTGTGGACCCGCGTGGCCGCCGCCAGAGAAACAAAACTGCAATTCGCCGTGGTGTTCATCGCCAGCCAGTTGGCCGGCGCGGTGTTGGGCGCCTTCCTCGCCAACGCCATGTTCGACCTGCAGGTGCTGCAGTTCAGCGGCAAGCTGCGCGGCGGCTGGGACGCGGCGGGCCGCTTCACCGGCTGGGGCCAATGGCTGGCCGAGGCCGTGGCCACCGGCGGCCTGCTGTTCGTGATCCTGCGCTCCGCGCCAGGCAAGGCCAGCGCCCTGGTGGCCTGCTACATCGGCGCGGCCTACTGGTTCACCGCCAGCACCAGCTTCGCCAACCCCGCGGCCGTGATGGGCCGCATGTTCAGCGACAGCTTCGCCGGCATCGCCCCGGCCAGCGCGACGGGTTTCGTACTGGCGCAGTGCGTCGGCGCGGCCACGGGTGCCTGGCTGGCGCGCCTACTCGCACCGCAGCCACAATGACGCACCTGAGCCGCCATTGGCCCCTCCATCCCATCCATCAAGCCCCCATGACCGCCATCACGATCTACCACAACCCCAAGTGCGGCACCTCGCGCAACACCCTCGCGCTGATCCGCAATGCCGGCATCGAGCCGCAGATCATCGAATACCTGAAGACGCCGCCCAGCCGCGCCGAACTGGTCACACTGATTGCGGCCGCCGGCGCGCCGGTGCGCGAACTCATGCGTGCCAAGGAAGCGATTTACGCGGAACTGGACCTCGCGAATCCGAAGTGGACCGACGACGAACTCATCGACGCCATGCTGGCCCACCCGATCCTGATCAACCGCCCCATCGTCGTGACCGGGCTGGGCACCCGGCTCTGCCGGCCGTCCGAAGCCGTGCTGGACCTGCTGCCCGGGCCGCAAAAAGGCCCCTTCGCCAAGGAAGATGGCGAGCCGGTCATCGACGACCAGGGACGCCGCGTCAAGGCCTGAGCCCAGACTCGCTCAAAAGGCCTGGAGGTGGGGCGCCCGAAGCGCCGCGTTGAGCTGGTCAACCACCTCCGCCCAGTCGGCATCTTCGACGATTTCCTCCCTCAGAAAAGCCGCTTGGGCCGCATTCCAGAACGGAGCGTCCGCCAGCATGATGTCCGCGCCCAGCGGTGAATGCGCTGCGATGAACGCCCTAATGCCCGGCTCATCCGACGGCAGGCCCAACTGGGCAAAAAGCTCGGTAAAACGGTGTGCGGATTTGTCCATGATCGCCCTCCACTGCCGAAAGCAGAATGAACGTAGATTACATCCGTTTGAGCGGATTTTCGAATTCATTCGCCTCAAGGCGTCACAGCAGATCCTCGGGCGCGAGCCAGCCGAAAATCGGCGTCAAGATCCGCCGCCACGTGCTCGCAAGCGGCTCGCGCGTGTAGCGAACCGGCTTGTCGTCCTCCATGGCCGTCCAGTGCAAGGGGGCGGCCGGATTGCCCGGCTCGTCAAGCTCCACCCGAAAGGCCTGGTCCAGCGCCGTGGCCTCGTCGAAAAGGTCAACGAGTTGTCGGCCCAGGGGGGCGCTTTCGATGCGCAGCGCGACCTCGGTGTTCAGGCTTCTGGAGCGCGGGTCCAGGTTCATGGAACCGATGAAAGCGGTCTGGCCGTCGACGATGACCGCCTTGGTGTGCAGGCTGGCGCCCGATGAAAGCCCGCGCCGCGCACGCGCGGTGCGATCGGCGGCCGGACGCAACTCATGCACTTCCGCGCCACAGGCCAGCAGGCCGGGGCGGTAGCGCGCATAACCCGCATGCACCACCGGAACGTCGGTGGACGCCAGGGAGTTGGTCAGGATACGCACCCGCACGCCGCGCTTCGCGAGGCCGCAGATGACGTCCAACGTCCTGTCCCCCGGCACCAGGTAGGGCGACACCAGGATCACCTCGCGCTGCGCCTTTTCGACGATCTCGCGCAACGCGGGAAAGATCTCACCATGTTTGCCCGGCACCTCCGCCCGGGGATCGCCCGGCGCGTCATACAAGGCCGTCGCATTCGCGGCGGTCATCGGCAGCTGGCCGGCGCGAAGCTGTTGCCCCAGTTCCGTCGCGCGCACGGATCGAACGTAGTCGCCGCTGCGAAACTGCTCGGCCCGCGCGGCCATGTCCGCCATGGCCTGATCCCGCTCGCTGTCGGAGACTGGCCTGACCGCGAACGCTTCAATCGGCACCGTCCATTCGCTGTTCCAGTAATGGTCGAAGCTGTGGGAAATTCCGGGCACGACCTCGCCGGCCACCAGCACATCGAGATCGGCAAAGCCGCCTTCCGAGTCGGCGTCGAAATAGGCATCGCCGAGGTTGCGGCCGCCCATCACAACAGCCGCGTTGTCCGCGATCCAGAGCTTGTTGTGCATGCGGCGGTTCAGCCGGTCGCCATGGCCCAGCAGTTCAAGCGCCCGCGACAGGCTGGACAGGCCGCGAATCGCGAACGGGTTGAACAGCCTCACCTGCACATTCGGATGCGCCGAGAGCATGGCCAGATCGCCATCACCCAGACCGGTGTTCATGTCGTCGATCAGCAGCCGCACGCGCACCCCGCGTTCGGCGGCCAGCAGCGCCCGGTGCAGCAGCAGCGTCGCGGTCGAATCCCGCATGACGAGGTAGTACTGCAGATCCAGCGTGCGCTGCGCCGATTCCGCCAGCGCCGCACGGGCGGCAAACGCTTCCTGCCCCGAGACCAGCAGGTGCACGCCCGACTGGCCCGGCGTGGCGGCGAGCTGCCTGGCGAAACTGATCGCGAGCGCCGTCTCCTGCGGATTGTCGATGGCGTAGGACGGCGTGCGCGGCACATCCAGGCGGACGGCGGCGCAACCGGCCAGCCAGAGGAGCGCGACCACGCCCAGCAGCCGGCCGAACCTGGGCAGGGCCTGGGCAAGGAAAAAGCGGGCAACAGCGCCAGCGGTCATTGAACTGAACGTCCCACGGTGCGGTGAGCAGCAACGTGCGCCCATCCTGCGCAACTATAGGGGCTCGCCATTAAAACCAGTGACACCATTGAAAAAGGGGCGCCGCAGCACCCCCATTCTTCCGACAACCCGACCCCCGGGCCGCGGCGCCGGCCGTCAGGCGACGACCAGGTCCCTGATCTGCTGCAGCGCGGCCGGGTCGTCCATCGTGGTCAGGTCGCCCGTGTCGCGGCTTTCGCAGACCGCCTGGATCGCGCGGCGCAGCACCTTGCCGCTGCGCGTCTTGGGCAGCACGGTGACGAAACGCACACGCGCCGGGCGGGCCACGGCGCCGAGGTCGCCGTCCACCAGCTTCATGATCTCGCCTTCGAGCTTGAGCTTGGCGGCCTCGTCGGTCAGCAGGCTGGTGTCCTTGACCACGGCAAACGCCATCGCCACCTGGCCCTTGAGCTGGTCGGCCACGCCCACCACGGCCACTTCGGCGATGTTCGGGTGGCGCGAAATGCTTTCCTCGATCTCGCGGGTGCCCAGTCGGTGGCCGGCGACGTTGATCACGTCGTCGGTGCGGCCCAGGATGAAGAAGTAGCCGTCTTCGTCGCGGATACCCCAGTCAAAGGTGCTGTAAACCAGCCGGCCGGGCACCGTGTTCCAGTAGGTCTTGACGAAGCGCTCGTCATCGCGCCAAATGGTTTGCAGGCAACCGGGCGGCAGCGGGCCTTCGACGGCGACCACGCCCTTCTGATTGGGGCCGGTCAGTTCGGCGCCGGTCTGGTCGTCGAGCAGCTTGACGTTGTAGCCATAGACCGCCTTGCCGGGCGAGCCGAACTTGGTCGATGAATCGTCCACGCCTTTGCAGATGCTGAGAATCGGCCAGCCGGTTTCGGTCTGCCAGTAGTTGTCGATGATGGGCTTGCCAAGGCCCTGGCTGATCCACTCGGCCGTCGGCTCATCGAGCGGCTCGCCGGCCAGGAACAGCGCGCGCAGCGAGGACAGGTCGTACTTCGTGAGCAGCGCCGGGTCCTGTTTCTTGAGCACGCGCACGGCCGTGGGGGCGCTGAACATCACCGTGACCTTGTACTTCTCGACCAGGCTCCACCAGATGCCGGCGTCCGGGCGGATCGGCAGGCCTTCGTACATGATGGTCGCCATGCCGGCGATCAGCGGGCCGTAGATGATGTAGCTGTGGCCCACGACCCAGCCGATGTCCGACGTGGAAAAGTAAGTTTCGCCGGGGTTGCCGCAGTAGATGTGTTTCATGCTCGCGGCCAGCGCCACGGCGTAACCGCCGGTGTCGCGTTGCACGCCCTTGGGCTTGCCGGTGGTGCCCGAGGTGTAGAGCGTGTAGCTCGGGTGCGTGGCATCGACCCACTCGCAGGGCACGGTGGCATTCAGGTGTTTGTCGCGCAGCGCGGCCCACAAATGGTCGCGCCCGCCCACCAGGTTCATGGGAACGAGCTGGCGGTCCACCAGCAGCACGGCGTCGGGCTTGTGCGCCGACAGGCGGATGGCTTCGTCGAGCAGCGGCTTGTATTCCACCGCCTTGCCGCCACGCGAGCCCGCGTCGGCGCTGACGATCAGCTTGGGGCTGGCGTCTTCGATGCGCGAGGCCAGCGCCCCGGAAGCGAAACCGCCGAACACCACCGAGTGGATGGCGCCGATGCGCGTGCAGGCCAGCATGGCAAAGGCGGCCTCGGCAATCATGGGCATGTAGATCAGGACGCGGTCGCCCTTTTGCACGCCCAGGTCCTTCAGCACCGCGGCCATGCGCTGCACTTCGGCGTGCAGTTCGCGGAAGGAATAGACCTTTTCCTGGTTGGTTTCGGTGGAAACGAAGATCAGCGCAGCCTGGTCGGCGCGGTCCTTCAAATGACGGTCCACCGCGTTGTGGCAGAGGTTGGTGGTGCCGCCGACGAACCACTTCGCGAACGGCGGGTTGCTGTAGTCGCACACCTGCTGCGGCGGCGTGTGCCAGTCCACCAGCGCGGATTGCTCACCCCAAAAGCCGTCGCGGTCTTCAATGGAACGGCGGTGAAAGTCTGCGTAGCTCGTCATGCGTGTCTCCTCGGTGCCCAGCCATCGTAAGGTTGATCAGCCCGCAACCCGATGATGCCGCGGACGTCACTTCTGAATTCATAATTATTCATGACGTGCTTGCTGGAATCTGACGGTGACTGTCGCCAGCGGCCGCCGCCGCGTGTCCGCTTACTTGATCAGCGCCTGCACCGCCCTGAAATCCGGGTGCTCGGCCGTGCGCAGCCACTCGAACGCCACCATCTCGGTCGTCACCAGTTCGGCTCCCGCGCCGGCCAGGCGGTCGAACGCGGCGTCGCGGTTGCGCTCGGTGCGCGAGCCGCAGGCATCCGTGACGACCCAGACGTCGAACTCGTCTTCGAGCAGGTCCAGCGCGGTCTGCAGCAGGCAGACATGGGCCTCGCAGCCAGCGATCACGATCATGCCGCGCTCGGGTTCGGCCGGTTTTTGCAGGTGCTTGGGCAGGCTGCGGGCGTTGCCCTGCGGCGCCTTCACAGGGGGGCGCAACCATTCGCCCAGGCCTTCTTCCACCGCGCTGAAATGCATCTTGGCCAGCGTCCGGTCACACAGGGCGCGCACCTCGGCGGCGTTTTCGCCGAGCTTCGACGGGTTCTGCTCGGTACCCCAGACCGGCACACCCATGAGCCGCGCCAGCTGGCCCAGGCGCGCCGCGTTGGCCAGCACGGCGGCGCTTTCAAAGATGGCGGGCATCAGGCGGGCCTGGTAGTCCACCAGCACGAGTTGGGATTCAGAGGCATCAAGCAGCATGGCAATTCCTTGGGTTCACGGGGCAACAGTCTGGGCCGGATTGTCGCAGCCCGGCGCGACGCAGGCATCATTCAATCGCTCGCACCGGGGTTGCCGTCCCGATGTTCAAATCAGCCTTTCGGGCGAATTGCCACGGTCCGCCGAGCCGCAAGCCCCTGCACTGAACCCCGCCCGAGGACGCCGCCCATGAACGCACCCGCCCCCGCCGCCACGCTGATGTCCGGCGCCGACTACCGCGAATCCCTGCGCCGCTACCGGCCCACCGTGTTTGTCGATGGCCGGCGGGTGGACAGCGTGGCCGATGAACGCGCCTTCCAGCCCGGCATCAACGCCGTGGCGCTGACCTACGACCACGCGCTGAAGCCCGAATACGCCCGGCTGATGACGGCGGTGCAGCACACCAGCGGCAAGCTGGTGAACCGCCTGTCGCACATCAACACCAGCAGTGGCGACCTGCTCAACAAGCTCGAAGCGGTGCGCCTGGTCTGCCAGGAAACCGGCTGCGCCCAGCGCTACCTCACGCACGACGCGCTCAACGCCATTGGCCAGGTCAGCGCGCGCATCGACGACGCGCGCGGCACCACAGAGAACACCGCGCGCTTCCTGAACTACCTGCACCGCGTGCAGGACCAGGATCTGACGCTGGGCGTGGCCATGACCGACGCCAAGGGCGACCGCAGCCGCCGCCCCCACGAGCAGGCCAATGTGGACACCTACCTGCACGTCGTCGAGCGCAACGCCGTGCGCAACGGCCAGCGCGGCATCGTGATCAGCGGCACCAAGGCCATCGTGACGGGCGCGCCCTACATGCACGAGCTGCTCGTCATGCCCTGCCGCAACATGGGCCGTGAGGACGCCAACTTCGCCGTCTGCTGCGCCGTGGCCATCGACGCGCCGGGCCTCACCATCATCGCCCGCCCCGCCGGCCGTCCCGGCGAGAAGCTGGAGCACGGTGATGCGCTGTTCAGCCGCAAGTACGGCCAGAGCACCGGCGTCTGCCTGTTCGACCGCGTCTTCGTGCCGCTGGATCACGTGTTCTACGCCGGCGAATGGGAGCACTCCGGCCACCTGACCTACAGCTACGCGACGCACCACCGCCACAGCTGCATCGGCGCACGCGCCGGCTTTGGCGACCTGCTGATCGGCGCGGGCGCGCTGATGTGCGAGGCCAATGGCTTCGATCCTGGGCGGGAAACGCATTTGCGCGAGCAGATGGTCGAACTCATCACGATCACCGAGAGCTTTTTTGCCTGCGGCGTGGCCGCCAGCGTCTATGCGAAGGCCGATGAACACAGCCAGACCTTCATGCCCGACCCGGTGTTTTCCAACATCGGCAAGCTGCTGTTGGCCACGAAGATCTACGACATGCACCGCATCGCGCACTACGTGAGCGGCGGCCTCATCGTCACCCTGCCCGGCCCCGACGAAGACCACAACCCGGAGACCGCCGCGAAGTTGTCGGAAGTGTTGCGCGCCAACCCCGACGTGCCTTACGAGCAGCGCATCGAGACCGCGCGTTTCATCGAAGACCTCACGGCCGGCTACCAGGGCGGCTGGTACAGCGTGATCAGCCTGCACGGCGGCGGCTCGCCCGCGGCCATGAAGCAGGAGATTTACCGCAACTACCCCGTGGGCTCGAGGGTGGAACTGGTCGAGCGCCTGCTGGAGCGCGGGGTGGCCGCCGACGGCAGCCCCGCCGCCGCGCCGCACGACCCGGCCCGCGCGATCACCAAGAACCGCCAGCCCGGCAAGTGCTGCGACACCGGCTGCACCGTGCCGGGCACGCCGGTGATGGTGGATTTGCCGGCGGTGCAGGCCACGCTGCCGTCGCGGCGGGTCTGACGCCCCTGCGCTTCAATCGAAGCCGAACCGGGCCCGCAGCGCCGCGCAAAACGCCGGCGTCCCGCTGATCGACAGGCTCACCGTGTGGCGCGGCACCCCGGCCGCGCCGGCCTTCACGCTCAGGCGCTGCGTGGCCTCGTCGTAATCCAGGGCTTCCGGCGCCGACCACTCCCGCTGGCCCTGCAGGTCGTAGTCCCACTCGCCGCCCTCGTCGAGCGGGCCGCGCGCACCCGCAAAAGCCTCGTGGGCCCAGCCCAGCACGCGCGCGATCTCGGCGTGCACGGCCGGCACACGATCGGGGGCGGTTGAAGCCATGGCATCAAACGTGCCGATGCCGTCGCCGTCTTCGCTGTAGTCAAAGTCCAGGTACTGCAGGGGGATGGTCATGGGCAGATTGTCCCTGGTGGAAGACCGCGATCAACCCAGCTCGAACGTGGTCACCCCAAACAGCCGCTCCAGTGGCAGGCGCGGGGCGACGCCCGTGTACATGCGCGCCGTCTCGAACGCCAACCCCATGCCGTGGCGCCGGGCCAGATCGATGGCGGCAGGGTTCACGGCCGGCGTGTCCAGGAACACCGCCGCCCCCTCAGGGGCGCGGGCCTTCAGCGCCACGAACAGGCGCTCGGCCAGCGCCGGGCTGTCCGCGAACAGCGGCCCCACCTTGAAACCGGCACGGCAGGCCCGCAGCACGCCATAACCGGCCAGCCGGCCGCCCTCCAGAATGCCCAGTGCGGTGGCATCCGGCAGATCCACCCAGCATCGCAAAAAGGCGCGGCGATCGTCCGGGAAAAACGGCTGGTCGTACGCGGCCACCTCGTCGAAAGGCACGGTGGAAAGCGGCACCACCGCCGCGTCGTCATGGGCCGGCCCACCGCCGGTGCCCTGGTAGCGGATGTTGCTGTAAGCCAATTCGAACCCGGACTTGCGGTAGTTGTCCTGCTGAGCAACCACGCCGTCGAGCCCGACGGTGCGCCCCGCCAGGCGCGCCAGGCCCGCGTTCCAGACCTGAATGCCAAAACCTTCGCCGCGATAACCCGGCTTGACGATGTAGAAGCCGACAAAACCAAACGATGTGCCGTACTTCACCGCCGAAATCGTGGCGATGGGTTCATCGCCCAGCAAGCCGACCAGAAAACCGCCGGAATCGGCCGCATAGAAGGCATCCGCATCGTGCAGGCCCGGGTTCCACCCTTCGGCGGCGGCCCAGTCAACGGCGAGATCCACCTCGGGGCGGGTCATGGAACGGATGGTGAAGTTGTTTGATGGCATGGGTGGCTTTTGACTAGGTGACGGCGCCGGGATTTGGCGGACTGTCCCATGAACTGGAATTGGCCGCAAGCCCGGCGCATACTCCTGCGCAGAGGGATGAATCTTCGGTCAGTGGCCGGCCCGACAGGGCGCGCTGGCCTTTTTTTGAAAGTGAGACACCGCCATGAACCGCTCCGTCTCTGTCCTGCGCTGGCCCGCCGCGCTGCTGGCCGCGTCGATGCTGCTTCTGGCCGGCTGCGGCGGCGGTGGCAGTTCGTCCGCGCCGCCGGTCGAGGTCGACGTGACCGGCCCGGGCGAGCTGAAAAGCGCAACCCTGGTCAACACCCTCCCGATGGCCGACATCACCGCCGCCGTGGCCCTGCCCGACAACAAACTGCGGCCGGCCACCCCGCTGTATGCGGTGACGTCGTACCGGCTGACCTACCTGACCAAGGACGGCCAGGGCCGGGACATCGTGGCCTCGGGACTGGTGAGCGTGCCCGTCAAGGCCACGGGTGCGCGCAGCCCGGTGGTCAGCTACCAGCACGGCTCGATCTTCAAGGACGCGGAGGCGCCCAGCAACAACGTCGTGGCCTCGGAGCCACCGGCGGTCATGGCCTCGCTCGGCTACATCGTGGTCGCGGCCGACTACGTGGGCTTCGGCGCGTCCAAGGGCGCGCTGCACCCCTACCTGCTGTCGGCCCCCTCGGCTTCCGCCGTCGTGGACCTGCTGACGGCCGCCAAGACCTGGCGCAGGAAGAACAGCGTCACCGACAACGGCCAGCTCTTCCTGGTCGGCTATTCCGAGGGCGGCTACGCCACCATGGCCGCGCACCGCGCGCTACAGGCCGCCAACAGCCCGCATCTGGTGCAACTGGTCGGCTCGCTGCCGGGCGCTGGGCCCTACCACCTGGGCGCAACCATGGATGCGGTGCTCGAACGCGTGCGCGACGAGAATCCGCTGATTGGCGCGCTGCTCAACCCCGGCGTGCTGCGTTTCCTGAGCACCAGCGTGCGCAACGAGGTCCGGAACTTGCTGCTGCAGGCGCTCATCCCCGACGACGCGGACGTGAGCTTCCAGAGCACCTTCATCGACAACTACCTGGCCGATGACACCGCCGCCATGGAGCGTGACAGCAACGTGCACGACTGGTCCCCCGCCTTGCCCGTGCGCATGTTCCACGGGCGCGACGACCAGACAGTGGCCTACGCCGCATCCGCCCGCACCCTGCAAACCATGTTGGCCCGCGGCGCCACCACGGCGACGCTCACCGACTGCCCCGCGATGCCGTCCAGCCACCTGGGCTGCGTGCAGCCTTATTTCTCCTTCCTGATGGGGCAGCTGGCGGGCGTGGTGCGGGATTTGTAGGCGGGACCGCCCCCCTCAAGGCGGCACCACCCGCAGCAAGCGCCCCTTTGCGTTGTCCGTCAGCACATACAGGTACCCGTCCGGCCCCTGGCGCACGTCGCGGATGCGTTCGCCCAGTTCGCTGAGCAGGCGTTCCTCGCGCAGCACCTTGCCGCCGGCCAGTTCGATACGGTCCAGAAACTGGAACTTGAGCGAACCGACGAAAAGATTGCCCCTCCACGCCGGGCCGTAGCGCTCGTTGGTCAGGAAGGCCATGCCTGAGGGTGCGATGGAGGGCGTCCAGTGGTGCAGGGGCTGCTCCATGCCCTCTTTGGCCGTGATGCCCGCGCCGATGGGGCCGCCGCCGTACTGCTCGCCATAGGTGATCACGGGCCAGCCGTGATTGCGGCCGGGCTGGGGCTGGTTGATTTCGTCGCCGCCCTGGGGGCCGTGTTCGTGCGTCCAGAGCCGCCCATCGGGGCCCAGCGTGGCGCCCTGCGGGTTGCGGTGGCCGTAGCTCCAGATCTCGGGCAGGGCGCCGGGGCGGCCGACGAAGGGGTTGTCCCCGGGCACGCC
>JAHFQI010000087.1 GCA_023259355.1 Comamonadaceae bacterium | reverse complement strand
CGCGAACCGCCTCGCTCCAGCCCTCGCTGAACCCCTTGAGGTGCTGGATGCGCACATGCTGGCGCCGCACCGAGCTGAAGCCAAGCATCTCGAAGGCGTCGCCCGTGCCCGCCAGCGCTTCGCCGAACACGTAGAGCGCATCGCGGATCACGTCGATCACGCGGGCGTTCGACGTGGCATAGGCATCGGTGGACAGCGACAGGTCCGCCAGCAGCAGCGTGGCCAGGCTGCGCTCGCCACGCTGGCGCTGCGCATAGACCGGCGGTGAATCGCTGGGCTCGACGCCGGCGAGCACTTCGCCCTGATGGCGCACCCAGGCGTCCAGGTCGATCTCGTCGCCCAGCGTCTGGCCATTGCGCCAGCGCGGCGCCGCGCGCAGCACCTCCAGGCGGCGACGCACGCGCCGCGCCGTCGCGCGCAGGGCCGCGGGCGGAACGTAAGGTGTGCCCGCGCGCGCCACCACGCATTGCAGCGCGCAATGGTCGGGCAGCAGCACGCGGCGGCGCCAGTCCCACTCGGGCGTCTTGCGGCCCGGTCCCAGCGGAAGGTCGTCCACCGAAGCACTCGGAAGATCGAGGTCGAACTTGACGCGCGAGGCCGTGGTCTGGTCGCCGCGCGCCAGCGACAGCGTGTCCATGTCGTCCGCCGCGGCCATCGCGTTGCCGTCCGGATCGTCGTCGGTGGCGCGGTCGAGCCGGATGAACTCGCTCCAGCTCATGAGGGACTCGGTCCTGGAAAACAGCAGCATGGCGTTGCGCTCGTCGGGCGGTGCAACGCGCGTGGCGCGGCGGCGCTTGGCGCTCACCTGGCCCGGCGGCGCATCGGGCCGTTGCGCCACCCCGTCGCCAGACTCGTGACGGGTCGGTACGGTTGGGCCATCCTCGGACGCCAGCCAGAGCCAGACCGGCGCCACCTGATGGGGTGCAACGAACAGCGGCCCATGATCCTCGCCACGCAGCGCGGCCTGCACCGCGGCCTCCCAGGGCACACCGTCGCCGCGCAAGCCATTCAGCGCCGGCCGCTGGGCCAGATGCGCCTGCACCAGGCGCTGGTGGCGCCCCCGCAGGCCTGCAAAACGCTGCAGGGCCCGCGCCGTGGCGGCGCGGTTGTCGGCGATCCAGTCGCCCGTGGCTTCGTGCACGGAGGCGAGCGCCGCCAGCCAGACGTACAAATCACGATTGAGCTCACGGTCGGCGAACACAGCGATGTCGGGCGGCAGGGCCAACGTTTCCCCGTCGAGCCGGGACTGCGCGGCGCGCAGGCCGGTGCCCGCCATGCGCTGCAGCCAGCCCCTGGCGCCGCCGTGGCGGGAGTCAGCCACCGGCGCCACGCGCACCGTGGCCGGGCCGCCGCCCGCGCGGAACAGCAGGCCGATGCTCTGCCGCATCTCCTCCAGCCTGACGCGCGATTCGGAATGCGACACATCGGCCGCGCGGGTGATCGCGCGGTGCCACCATTGCCCGACCCACTCTTCCATCAGCGCAACTCCTCGCGCCGCTGGCGCAGGGTTTCGCGCACCGCCTCAAGGCCGACCTTCCACTCCAGCACGGGCGTGCGCCCCTGCGGGGTCTGGGAAGCGTCGCAGGCCGACAGGCATTGGCCGCATTGCACACAGGAAAACATCATGCGTTTGATGTTGCGTGGGTTCAGGCGCATCGGGCAGGCGTTGTCGCAGGCGCTGCCGCGTGGCGGGTCGCAGCTGCGGCACTCACGCGCCCGCTCGCGCGAAAAAGCGACCACCATGCCCTTGGGGTTGGCCATCCAGGCCAGGCTCTGGAACAAGCCCACCGCGCAGCCGAATCGGCAGAACAGGTGCCGCGCCAGCGCGAACTCCAACGTGAAGACCAACGTGCCCACGACCAGAAACCGCAGCTGGTTCGCCGTGAGCGTGCCATGAACCAGATTGCCCCAGATCACGGCCGGCGGCAGCAGGTAGGTCAGGAGCGTGATCGCCCAGAGAAAACCGAACACCGCGCAGGAGAAAAAGAAGACCGGCCACCAGCGCGCCTGGGCGCTTCGCCCGGGCCGGGGCGTGCGCGACCGGTCCCACAGGCTGAGTTTGCCGCTGGCCCGGTGCAACAGGTCATTGAGTGTTTCGACCAGCGAAAAATGCGGGCACAGCCAGCCGCAGTACAGCCGGCCAAACCGGTAGGCCACACCCAGGAATGCCACGATCAGGGCAACCGCGGGCAGGAAGCCACGAAACAGAATGGCCATGGCGGTCTGGGCCGCGCTGGCTTCGCCGCGCACGAAGGCATCGATGCCGAGCGACCACCGGAAACCCAGCACCCACAGCTGGGTCTCGTACAAATCGAAGCGCAGCAGGTTGAGCGCGGGCGCGAGCAGAAACAAGGCGAAAAAACCGATCTGGAACCAGCGCCGGCGACGCTGCAGCAGCACGCCGCCAGCGCTGGACGCCGCCTGCGCGGAATCCAGCATCGCCGCGCCCGCCAGGCCGTCAGTCTTCATCGCCGACCACCGCGCGCACCACGTCATCCAGGGCGGCGGCGGTGTCGGCATCGTCGGTCAGTGCGTCCACGATCGCCGCCCGGCAGGCCGCGCGCAGCGACAGCCCCGACGCCACCAGCCGGGCCGCCATGACCAGCAGCCGGGTGCTGGCGGTTTCCTCGAGGTCGTGATCGGTCAGGCGGCGCAGCGCCTGCGCCAACTGCACCAGCCGGGCCGCCAGCGCGGGCGAGGCATCGCCTTCACGCTCCAGGATGGTGCGCTCCACCGCCGCGGCCGGGTAGCCCAGCGAAAGGGCGGTGAAGCGTTGCCGGGTGCTGGGTTTGAGCCCCTTGAGCAGGTTCTGGTAGCCGGGGTTGTAGGAAATCACCAGCATGAACTCGGGCGGTGCCTTGAGCAACTCGCCGGTACGCTCGACCGGCAGCAGGCGCCGGTCGTCGGCCAGGGGGTGAAGCACCACGGTGGTGTCCTTGCGCGCCTCCACGACCTCGTCCAGGTACAAAATTGCGCCCTCCCGGACCGCGCGCGTGAGCGGCCCGTCGGACCAGACCGTGTCGCCACGGCCGATCAGGTGGCGCCCCACGAGGTCCGCCGCACTGAGATCGTCATGGCACGAGACAGTGATCAGCGGGCGCCCCAGGCGGGCCGCCATGTGCTCCACGAAGCGGGTCTTGCCGCAACCCGTGGGGCCTTTGATCAGCAGCGGCAGGCGCTGGCGAAAGCAATGCTCGAAGAGATCACACTCGCCGGCCTGCGCTGCGTAGAAGGGGGCCGGAGGCTGCGACAGCGAAGCCTTGCGCACCGAACCCGGAATCACTTCAGCATCCATGGAAGCTCCCTCACCCACGTTCAGGCGCGCTGCAGGCGGCCACCCGGCATGCGGGCCGCGTCCAGCTCGTCGGCGGACGCGCCAATGAAGAAGCTGGAGAGGTAGGTCAGCAGACCGGCCAAAAAGCCCACGCCGCCGGCAATGCGAACCCAGTAGAAGAACACCAGCTGGTCCTGCGTGGCCATGAACGGCATCGCGCCGGTCGTGGGCATGCGTTGCAGCCACACTTGCAGGATGCCGGCGCCGCTCAGGGCGAGCACCATCACGCCCATGCTGATGCTCATGATCCAGAAGCTCCACATCTCCACCGCCTGCGCGCGCAGCGAATTGGCTTCACGCCCGCGCAGCACCGGCATCGCGTAGCTGATGATGGCAATCACCACCAGCACATAGGCACCGTAGAAGGCCAAGTGGCCGTGGGCCGCGGTGACCTGGGTGCCGTGGGTGTAGTAGTTGACCGGGCTGAGCGTGTGGATGAAGCCCCACAGGCCGGCACCCAGAAAGCCGATCACGGCCGTGCCCACCGCCCAGAGCACGGCGGCCTGGTTCGGGTGCTCGCGGCGCCGGCGCTGGACCATGTTGAAGGCGAACAGCGTCATCACGAAGAAGGGAATCGGTTCCAGCGCGGAAAAGACACCGCCGATCCACTGCCAATAGCCTGGCAGGCCGATGAAATAGAAGTGGTGGCCGGTGCCCAGAATACCCGTGACCAGCGCCAGGGTGATGATCATGTAAAGCCACTTGTCAATGACCTCGCGGTCCACGCCGGTGGTCTTGATCAGCACGAAAGCCAGCAGCGAACCCAGGATCAGTTCCCAGGTGCCTTCCACCCAGAGGTGCACCACGAACCACCAGTACATCTTGTCGCGCACCAGGTTGCCGGGATTGACGAAGCTGAACAGGAACATCAGCGCGAGCCCCCACAGGCCCATCAGCAGCACCAGCGAAATCGCGGTCTTGCGGCCCTTGAGCACGGTCATGCTGATGTTGAACAGGAAGCCCAGCGCCACGACCACGATGCCCAGCTTGGTGGGCAGGGGCTGTTCGAGGAACTCGCGCCCCATGGTGGCCAGCAGGTCGTTGCCGGTCATCTGGGCCAGCGTGGCGTACGGCACCAGCAGGTAACCCAGGATGGTGAGTGCGCCGGCGGCCAGGAAGACCCAGAACAGTATCTTGGCCAGCAAGGGGCTGTAAAGCTCCGTCTCACTCTCTTCGGGCACTATGTAATAGGCCGCGCCCATGAAGCCGAACAGCAGCCACACGATCAGCAGGTTGGTGTGCACCATGCGCGCGATGTTGAAGGGAATGGCCGGAAAAAACAGGTCGCCGATCACGTACTGCAGGCCCAGCGTCAGGCCGAACACGATCTGCCCGGTGAACAGGCCCAGCGCGGCGATGAAATACAGCTTGGAAACCGCCTGCGATTTGTATTTGAGGGTTGCGGGTTGCATGATGATGTCCTCGGGTGTTGGGGTTGGAATCTCGGGGAGCCGGGACGCTTACCCTTCAATGTTGGGGGGCCACTTTTCCGTGTTGACGCCATTCGTCCACTTAAGGAACTCCACCAGATCGTCGAGCTGCGCCTCGGTGAAGTTGAATTGCGGCATCTGGCGCCGGCCCGGCGTGTTCGTGGGCATGGCCTTGATCCAGCCCTTGATGAAATCGGGGCCGCGGCGCTGGTAGACATTGCCCAGTTCGGGCGCGAAGTACGCGCCCTCGCCCAGCAGCGTGTGGCAACCGATGCAGTTGCGCGTTTCCCAGAGGTGCTTGCCGCGCACGACCGCGGGCGTGAGTTCGCCGGACTTGGACCGCTCCGGGATCTTGGTTTCGCTGTGGAAGATGAGCGCTGCGAACAGGAGCACGAAAAACACCGTGCCCCCATAGAAGATGTTGCGCGCCATCTGACTCGTAAAGCCTTGGCTCATGGGATACCTCATTGCTGTGATGAGGCTATACCTTACTGAATTAGTCGAATACTCCTTTTGATCTTCATCAATAAAATTCATTTCAAATGAATCTTTATGATCGCAGCAAAAAAGCGGCCTCCGAGAAGGAAGCCGCTGCGTCCGCCGTCAGGCTGTCGCGGGTACCAGGAAGTCGCGGCTGATGCGGCCGCCCAGCCCGTTGACGCGGTCGAGGAACTGCGTGAGGAAGGCGTGCAGGCCGGTCGCGAGGATTTCGTCGATGCGGCTGAATTGCAGGTCGGCGCGCAGGCGGCCCGCGTGGCGCAGGGTATCGCTGGCCTGGTCGCTGGCCACCAGGTGCAGGTTGCTCACCACTTCGTTGAGGCTGGCGTGCAGCGAGCGCGGCATGTCCGGGCGCAGGATCAGCAATTCGGCGACGCGCTCGGGCTTGATCACGTCGCGGTAGACCTTGCGGTAGATCTCGAAACCGCTGACGCTGCGCAGGATCGCGCTCCAGTGGTAGAAGTCGTACTCCTGGTCCTTCTCGCTGGCATTGCCGAAGAAGTCGCTTTCCACCGCGTGGAATTTCACGTCCACCAGGCGAGCCGTGTTGTCAGCGCGCTCCAAAAAGGTGCCCAGGCGCATGAAATGCAGCGCCTCGTCCATCAACATGGTGCCCACGGTGACGCCGCGCGAGAGGTGCGAGCGGAATTTCACCCATTCGAAGAACTTGCCGGGATCGCGCTCGAACTCGCCGCTCTTGAGCATGCGGTTGACTTCCAGCCAGGTCTGGTTCTGCGTTTCCCAGACTTCGGTGGTCAGCGTGCCGCGCACGGCACGGGCGTTTTCACGCGCGGCGCGCAGGCAGGAAATGATGGACGAAGGGTTGTCCTCGTCCTTCACCATGAACTCCATCACGCCGCGGGCATTGACCTCGCCATGCAGCGCCGTGTAGGACGGCAGCAGTTCGCTGATGGACAACAGCCCCTGCCAGCCGACCTCGGCCACGGCGGCCGACTGCGGCAGCAGCGACGTTTCGTAGTTCACGTTCAGCATGCGGGCGGTGTTTTCGGCCCGCTCGGTGTAGCGGGACATCCAGAAAAGGTGATCGGCGGTACGGCTCAGCATCTTGTGTTCCTCAAACTTCCAGAATCCAGGTGTCCTTGGTGCCGCCGCCCTGCGACGAATTCACCACCAGCGAGCCTTCCTTCAATGCCACACGGGTCAGGCCGCCCGGCACCATCTGCACGCTCTTGCCCGAAAGCACGAAGGGGCGCAGGTCGATGTGGCGCGGCGCGATGCCGGACTCGACGAAAGTCGGGCAGCTTGACAGGCTCAGCGTCGGCTGGGCGATGTAACCCGAGGGATTGGCCAGCACCGCCTTGCCAAACTCCTCGACCTCGGCCTTGGTGGCCGCGGGGCCGACCAGCATGCCGTAGCCGCCCGCGCCGTGCACTTCCTTGACGACCAGGTCCTTCATGTTGGCCATGACGTACTTCAGCTCGTCCGGGTTGCGGCACATGTAGGTCGGTACGTTGTTCAGGATGGGCTTTTCACCCAGGTAGAACTCGATCATCTTGGGCACATAGGGGTAGATCGACTTGTCGTCGGCCACGCCGGTGCCCACGGCGTTGCAGATCGCCACGTTGCCGGCGCGGTAGGCGCCCATCAGTCCGGCGCAGCCCAGGGTGGACGTCGGGCGGAAGGCCTGGGGATCGAGGAAGTCGTCGTCCACGCGGCGGTAGATCACGTCCACGCGCCGGGGTCCGCGCGTGGTGCGCATGTAGACGAAGTTGTCCTTGACGAACAGGTCCTGCCCCTCCACCAGTTCCACGCCCATCTGCTGGGCCAGGAAGGCGTGTTCGAAGTAAGCGCTGTTGTACATGCCGGGCGTGAGCACCACCACCGTGGGCTCGGCCGTGGTGGCCGGGCTGGAGGCGCGCAAGGTTTCCAGCAGCAGGTCGGGGTAGTGCGCCACGGGCGCCACCCGGTTCTGGCTGAACAGACCCGGGAACAACCGCATCATCATCTTGCGGTTTTCCAGCATGTAGCTCACGCCGCTGGGCACGCGCAGGTTGTCTTCGAGCACGTAGTACTCGCCCTTGCCCTGGGCGTCGGGCGCGCGCACGATGTCAATGCCGCTGATGTGCGAGTAGATGTCGTTGGGGACGTCCACGCCGATCATTTCGGGGCGGAACTGCGCGTTATTCAGAATCTGCTCGGCCGGCACCACACCCGCCTTGATGATGTCCTGGTCGTGGTAGACGTCATGGATGAAGCGGTTGAGCGCGGTGACGCGCTGCACCAGACCGCGCTCCATGCTGGCCCATTCGTGGGCGGGAATGATGCGGGGGATGAGGTCGAACGGAATCAGCCGCTCCGTGCCCGAGCCGTCCTCGTCCTTGGCGCCATAGACGGCAAAGGTGATGCCGACGCGGCGAAAGATCATCTCGGCCTCTTCGCGGCGCGCACGCATCACCTCTGGCGGCTGGCGCGAGAGCCACTGCGCATAGGCCGCGTAGTGCGCCCGCACGTCCTCGCCGGGCAACAGACCCTGGCTCTGGCTCTGCGAGCCCTGGGACTGGGACTGGCTCTGACCCGCTCCCGCAGAGGTCAGCTTTTCGTACATTTCATCGAATTTCAGCATTGCACTTCTCCTGATGACAGGATAGCAAGTTGCGCGCCAGCTTGGTGCACTCGCTCTGCAAAATAAGGGACGGGCAAGCGTCCGCTGGCCGTCCGGGTCAGTCAGGGCACTTCGTGATGCCAGTAGCGCCGGACCGCGTCCCGCTGGCAACCCACTTCAAGGGCCGCGGCCGAAGACCACGTCGCGGCGCCGCAGCCGGCGGAGTCGATCACGCGGATGCCGCGCTCGCGGTAGCGCTCCAGCACCGGCGCCGCGGGGTGGCCAAAGCGGTTGCGGTAACCGGCCTGGGCCAGTGCGAATCGGGGTTGCACGGCGTCCAGAAAGGCGGGGGTGGACGAGGTCTTGCTGCCGTGGTGGGGCATGAGCAGCACATCGGCATTGAGCCCCGGCGCGACCTGGGCCGTCAGCCGCGCTTCCTGCGCGGCCTCGATGTCCCCCGCCAGCAGCGCCGTCCGCGCTCCGTTGGCGATCCGCAGCACGCAGCTCATGGCGTTGGACCTGGCGCCCGCGTCGTAGTCGGCAGCTTGCGGGTGCAGCACGTCGAACGTCACGCCCTCCCAGGTCCAGCGCTGGCCGGCCTCACAGCGGGTCGCGGGGCGCAGCGCCTGCAGCTCGTGGCCATCCTCGATGGAACTCAGCAGCGCGGCCTGGGGCTGCATGGCCAGCACGGCGCGGGCGCCGCCGGTGTGGTCGGTGTCGCGGTGGCTCAGCACCAGGGTGTCCACGCGCTCGTCCAGCGCGCGCAGCAGCGGCACCAGCACGCGATGGCCGGCGTCGCTCTCGGCGGAGAACCGCGGTCCGGCGTCGTAGACCAGCGTATGGCCCGCCGTGCGCACGATGACGGCGTTGCCCTGTCCGATGTCGGCCGCCAGCACCTCGAACTCGCCAGCCGCCGGCCGGGGCGCCTGCCACAGCAGCACGGGCAGCAGCAGCGGCAGACCCAGAGCCCGCAGGGCCAGCGGCAGGCGCGCCGCCAGCAGCACGCCGCCCATTACCCCGGCTACCCCCGCCCAGGCGGGCGCGGCCGCCACCGAGACCGTGGCAAACGGCAGGCCCGCCAGCAGGCCCAGCCCCGCGGCCAGCGGCCGCAGCGCCCAGGCCGCCGCGTCCCAGAGCGCGGGCACGGCCACCCCGGCCAGCGCCAGCGGCGTGACCACCAGCGTCACCCAGGGAATGGCCAGCAGGTTGGCCAGCAGCCCCACCACCGACACCTGGCCGAACAGCAGCAGGCTCAGGGGCGTGAGCGCCAGCGTCACCACCCATTGCTCGTGCAGCAGACGGCGGACTCTGGAGAAAATTCGAGCCCGTCCCGGCGCGGGTGGCTCATCCACCGCACCGGGGTCCGTCGCAAACAGCACGCCGACCGCGACAAAACTCAGCCAGAAGCCGGCCTGCATCAGCGCCCACGGGTCCACGGCCACCACCACCGCACCCGCCAGCAGCCAGACCGATTGCCAGGGCCACTGCCGCCCGGTCAGGCGCAGCACGCCCACCGTGGCGAGCATCCAGATCGTGCGTTGCGCCGGAACGCCCCAGCCACTGAACAGCGCATAGGCCGCGGCCAGCGCCACACCGCCGACGAGCGCGGCCGTCGGCGCCGGCAGCCACAGGCACAGCCGCCAGCCCCACAGTGCCGTGCGCCGCCAGAGTGCGCCGATCAGTGCCGCGGCAGCCCAGGCAAACAGCGTGATGTGCAAGCCGGAGATGCTCATCAGGTGGGCCACGCCGGTGGCGCGAAAGATGTCCCAGTCGGCGCGGTCGATGGCGGCCTGGTCGCCCGTGACCAGCGCGGCCAGAATGCCGGCGCTGCGCTGGCGCTCGGGCGTGCCATCGCCGACCCGAGTCAGGATCGCGTCGCGCACAGCGTGCCGGGCGCGCTCCACCGGGTGCCACGCGGTCGCGCCCAGCCGCTGGGGCGCCGGGTCTTTCGGACCGGCGCGCACATAGCCCGTCGCCTGCACCCCCTGCTCCCAGAGCCAGAGCTCGTAGTCGAACCCGTGCGGGTTGAGATTGCCGTGCGGGGCCTTGAGGCGAACCGTCATCCGCCAGCGTTCGCCAGGGCGCAGGTCGGCCGGCTGGCGGTGCAGCTCCGGCGTGGCGCCATCGGCACCCGTCAACGCCCCGCCGTACCAGCCCAGCAGCAGTTGCGGTGGCAGGCTCACGGTCGCGCCGTCCAGCGAGACCGACTCCACGTCCAGCCGGAAACGCAGGCCGCCGTCGTTGCGCTGCGGCATGGCCGCCACCAGGCCGACCACGGCCAGGTCGCGCCCTTCCAGCGCCGGGTTCAGGCCCTGCCGCGCGAAGGCCGTGGCCCGCAGGCCGCACAAGGCGAATCCCAGCACCAGGGCGCCACCGCCCCAGAGCAGCCCCCGCAGGATCGCCGCGCCGGGCCGTGGCGGCCGGAAACCCCTTTTCCTCAAAGCCTGCCAGGACCATCCTGCAAGGGGGATGGCCAGAAGCCAGGCATAGACCGGCCACAGCCAAAGCCGGGGCTGCTGCAGCTGGACCGCGCAGCCCGCCACAAAGCCCGCCAGCACCAGCGAGCCGGCCCAGAGCCCGGTCGCGGCGCCGCTTTCGTCAAAATCCGGGGTGAAATGCATCACGCCATGCTAAACCGACATGGCCAAGCCCCCGCCGACTGGCTCGGGTCTTGCTAGGATGCAGCCAAGGGCCATTGCATCCGCTTGACCCCGATTTATCACCGCACCGAACCGAATCCAACCGAGACGCGCATGTCCATCCACGCCGCCCTGAACCACGTCACCCACTACAAATACGACCGCCCGGTCAAGCTCGGCCCTCAGGTTGTCAGGTTGCGGCCCGCTCCGCACTGCCGCAGCAACGTCATTTCCTATTCGCTCAAGATCGAGCCCACCGGCCATTTCGTCAACTGGCAACAGGACCCGTTCGCCAACTACCAGGCCCGCCTGGTGTTCCCGGAGCCCACCACCGAATTCAAGGTGACGGTGGATCTGGTCGTCGAGATGGCGGTGTACAACCCGTTCGACTTCTTCCTGGAGCCCAAGGCCGAAGAGTTCCCCTTTGCCTACGAGGCCGACCTCAAGCAGGAGCTGGCGCCCTACCTGATGGCGGACCCCGTCACGCCACTGGTGCAGCGCTACCTCGACAAGGTCGACCGCACCAAGCGGCGCAGCGTCATCTTCCTGGTCGATCTGAACCAGATGGTGCACAAGGACATCAGCTACACCATCCGCATGGAACCCGGCGTGCAGACACCGGAGGAAACCCTCAAGCTGGGCTCCGGTTCGTGTCGCGACTCCGGCTGGCTGCTGGTGCAGTTGCTCCGTCATTGCGGCCTGGCCGCGCGCTTCGTGTCCGGCTACCTGATCCAGCTCAAATCCGACGTGAAGGCGCTCGACGGCCCCAGCGGCACCGAGGTCGATTTCACCGACCTGCACGCATGGTGCGAGGTCTACCTGCCCGGCGCTGGCTGGGTCGGGCTGGACGCCACCTCGGGCCTGCTGGCCGGCGAAGGCCACATTCCGCTGGCCTGCACCCCCACCCCGTCGAGCGCCGCGCCCATCGAGGGCGGCGTGGACGAGTGCGAGGTGGAATTCGCCCACCACATGCAGGTCACGCGCATCTATGAATCGCCGCGCGTCACCCTGCCCTACACCGACGACCAATGGGCCGGGGTCATGGCCCTGGGCACCGCCGTGGACAAGGAACTGGTCGATGGCGACGTGCGCCTGACCATGGGCGGCGAACCCACCTTCGTGGCCGTGGGCGACCGCGACGCGGCCGAATGGAATACCGACGCGCTCGGCCCCACCAAGCGCGGCATGGCCACCGCGCTGGTGCACAAGCTGCGGGATGAATACGGCCAGGGCGGCTTCCTGCATTTCGGGCAGGGCAAGTGGTACCCGGGCGAACAGTTGCCGCGCTGGGCGCTGGGCATCTACTGGCGCGAAGACGGCCAGCCCTGCTGGCGCGACCCGTCGCTGTTCGCCGACGAACGCGACGCCAGCAACTACAGCAGCGAGGACGCGCGCCGCTTCACCCACCTGCTGGCGGAAAAACTCGGCGTCACGGGCAAGCACATCGAGGCCGGCCATGAAGACGTCTGGTACTACCTGTGGCGCGAGCGCCGCCTGCCGGTGAACGTGGACCCGTTTGAATCGAAGCTCGACGACGAGATGGAACGCAGCCGGCTGCGCCGCGTGTTCGACCAGAAGCTCGATGCCGTCATCGGCTACGTGCTGCCGCTGCAGGCACCGGAAGCCGATGCGGTGGTGATCGGCCCGCGCTGGCGCACCGGCCCGTGGTTCCTGCGCGACGAGCGCATGTACCTCATGCCGGGCGACTCGCCCATGGGCTACCGGTTGCCGCTGGACTCCCTGCCCTGGGTCAGCAAGTCCGACTACCCGTACATGATCGAGCAGGACCCCTACGCCAGCCGCAACCCGCTGCCCCACGCGGCCACGCTGCGCGCACAGTACAACGCCTTGCAGGACGGCCCGACCGGCTACGCCGCCCACACCACCGGCGGCGGCTTTGCCGAAGGCGGGGTCGTGGCGGTGCAGGGCCAGGGGCACGGCACGGCCGCCGGCACCGCAGCCAGCCGCCTGAGCGCCGCCCGGGCCAACCTGCTGGGCCAGGCGCAACCCTCGCACGCCAGCACCACCGCCAACGCCACCCGCGTGCCCAAGCCCGGCGAATCAGCCCACTGGATCACCCGCAGCGCGTTGTGCGTGGAAGTGCGCGACCCGCGCCGCGCGAGCGGCCCCAAGGCGGAGGCCGTCGGCACGAAAAGCGGCGTGCTCTATGTGTTCATGCCCCCGGTGGCGATGCTGGAGGACTACCTCGACCTGCTCGCCGCCGTGGAAGCCACGGCCGAGGAGCTGGGCGTGAAGATCGTGCTGGAGGGCTACCCGCCCCCGCGCGACGTGCGCCTGAAGGTGCTGCAGGTCACGCCCGACCCCGGCGTGATCGAAGTCAACATCCACCCCGCGCACAACTGGGGCGAGCTGGTGGCGCACACCGAGTTCCTCTACGACGCGGCTTTCGAGACGCGCCTGTCGGCTGAGAAATTCATGACCGACGGCCGCCACACCGGCACCGGCGGCGGCAACCACTTCGTGATGGGCGGCGCCACGCCGGCCGACAGCCCCTTCCTGCGCAAACCCGAACTGCTGGCCAGCCTGATCCTGTACTGGCACAACCACCCGTCGCTCAGCTACCTGTTCAGCGGCATGTTCGTCGGCCCGACCAGCCAGGCCCCGCGCGTGGACGAGGCGCGCAATGACCAGCTCTACGAGCTCGAAATCGCGCTGCAACAAATCCACGCCAACCGCGAGAAACACGGCGCCGACATGCCACCGTGGCTGGTGGACCGCACGCTGCGCAACATCCTGGTGGACGTCACCGGCAACACCCACCGCAGCGAGTTCTGCATCGACAAGCTGTACTCGCCCGACAGCAGCACCGGGCGCCTGGGCCTGCTGGAGCTGCGCGCGTTCGAAATGCCGCCGCATGCCCGCATGAGCATCGCCCAGCAACTGCTGCTGCGTGCGCTGGTCGCCCGCTTCTGGAAGAACCCGTACCAGGCCCCGGTCACGCGCTGGGGCACCGAGCTGCATGACCGCTTCCTGCTGCCCACCTTCATCAAGATGGACTTCGCCGACATCATGGCCGAGATGCGCCAGGCCGGCTTCGCGTTTGACGACGCCTGGTTCGCGCCGCACTTCGAGTTCCGCTTCCCGCTGGTGGGCGAAGTGCGCAGCATGGGGATCGAGCTGACGCTGCGCAACGCGCTGGAGCCCTGGCACGTGATGGGCGAGGAAGGCTCGGCGGGCGGCACCGTGCGCTACGTCGATTCCTCGCTAGAGCGCATCGAGGTGTGTGTCACCGGCCTGAACCAGAGCCGCTACGTCATCACCTGCAACGGCAAGCCGCTGCCGCTGCAGTCCACCGGGACCACGGGCGAGTACGTGGCCGGCGTGCGCTACAAGGCGTGGAACCCGCCGTCGGCGCTGCACCCGAGCATCGGCGTGCACGCGCCGCTGGTGTTCGACATCGTGGACACCTGGATGAAGCGCTCGCTCGGCGGCTGCCAGTACCACGTCGCCCACCCGGGCGGCCTGAACTACGAATCCTTCCCGGTCAACGCCTTCGAGGCCGAAAGCCGGCGCCTGTCGCGCTTCGTCCGCATGGGCCACACCCCGGGTCTGATGCAGGTGCCGCCCGCCAGTATCAACGTGCCGGGCAGCCGGGAGTTTCCGTTCACGCTGGACTTGCGCCACCCGGCGTAAGCGGGAGGGGATCCCTGGCCGACAGGTCCGCGTCGTTCAGGGTTAGCCCCAACCCCGCCGATGCGACAATCGACCGCCGTGGATAAAACTGCCCCCCTCCCCTCCGCCGATACCCGGCCAGCACCTGCACCCGCGGGTCTGGCGGCCGCATTGGCGCAGGCCGTGGAAGCCGGCCATTTTGACGAACTGCGCGGCCGAGAGGCCTCGGCGGAGTCAGGCGCGACCCATGCGCCGGGCCTGTCGCCCCCCTGGACGCAGTTTTTTTCCGAACTGGGCACCGAGGGCTTTGCCGACCTGAACCGCCGCACCGAGGCGCTGCACCGGCAGATTCGCGACAACGGCGTCAGCTACAACGTCTATGCCGATGCCAGCGGCCCACAGCGGCCGTGGGCTCTCGACCTCTTCCCGCTGATCGTGTCACCCGCCAGCTGGCGGCAGATCGAAGCCGGCGTGCTGCAGCGTGTGCGCGTGCTGGACCGCGTGATGGCCGATGTCTATGGGCCGCGCGAACTTCTGAAGGCCGGCCTGCTGCCGCCCGCGCTGGTGCGCGGCCACCCCGGCTACCTGCGGGCCATGCACGGCGTGACGCCGGTGGGCGGCACGCACCTGCACATCGCGGCATTCGACCTGGCCCACGGACCCGACGGCAACTGGTGGGTGGTCTCGCAACGCACGCAAGCCCCGTCGGGCCTGGGCTACCTGCTGGAAAACCGGCTGTCGATCTCGCGCCTGTTTCCCAAGGCGTTCGAGGCCATGCATGTGCAACGCCTGGCGGCCACCTACCGCGCGCTGATCGAGGGCCTGAAAGCCATGAGCCCTGCCGGCGCCGATTCGCACATCGCGCTGCTGACGCCCGGCCCGTACAACGAAACCTATTTCGAGCACGCCTACCTGGCGCGCTACCTCGGCCTGACGCTGGTCGAGGGCAGCGACCTGACCGTGCGCGACCAGCGCGTCTACCTCAAGACACTGCGCGGGCTGGAGCCGGTGCACGGCCTGCTCAAGCGCCTGGACGACGAATTCCTCGACCCGCTGGAGCTGCGCTCCGACTCCACCCTGGGCGTGCCCGGGCTGCTGCAGGCCATCCGCGCGGGCAACGTGCTGGTGGCCAATGCGCCAGGCTCGGCCTTTCTCGAATCGAACGCGCTGCTGGGCTTCCTGCCGGCGCTGTCGCGCCACCTGCTGGGTGAAGACCTGCAATTGCCGGCGCTGCCCACCTGGTGGTGCGGCGAGCGCGCTTCGCTCGAAGCGGCGCTGCCGCAGCTCGACGCCTGTGTGATCAAACCCACCTACCCGGGCTCGGCGAGCCATGGCAGTTTCAACGCCGTGCTGGGGCGCACCCTGTCGCGCCGCGCGCTCGACGAATGGGCCGGCCGCATCCTGCGCCAGGGTGACAACTACACCGCGCAGACCTGGCTGCCGCTCTCCCAAATGCCCACATGGCAGTCGGGCAAGCACGGCGACCACATCGTGCCGCGCTCGGTGATGCTGCGCGTGTTTGCCGTGGCCGACGGACCGCAATCGTGGCGCGTGCTGCCCGGCGGGCTGGCGCGGCTGGCCAGCGCCAGCGAAGGCATCGCTTCCATGCAGCGCGGCGGCAGCAGCGCCGACGCCTGGGTGCTGACCGACATTGAAAAAGGCGACCAGGTGGACCGCACCACCCTGTTGCCGAGCCCCCATTCTCCTTCGACGGTGACGCACCGCAGGCGCATGGTCACCAGCCGTGCGGCGGAAAACCTGTTCTGGCTCGGCCGCTACACCGAGCGCGCCGAAAACAGCATCCGCCTGGCGCGCCTCACGCTCGGCAGCCTGAACGGCGAAGACCCGTCGTCGCCGCCGCTTTTGACCTGGCTCAGCGAGATGGCCGTGAAAAACACGCTCGTGCTGCCCGGCGTGCCCACGGCCGTGCAGGCGCGCCGCGTGTTCGAACGTTCGCTGATTGCCAGCCTGGGCAGCAGCGACGGCGCCACCAGCGTGGGCTACAACCTGCGTGCGCTCAAGCTCGCGGCGTCGGCCGTGCGCGAGCGGCTGTCGCAGGAGCACTGGAACGTGATCACCCGCGCCGAGTCCGAACTCACCCAGCGCTGCGCCAACTACGCCCGGCACGGCGACTGGGCGGCGGTGGACGCGCTGCGCGTGCTGGACAGCGCCAGCGGCCACATGGCGGCCATCACGGGCGCCCAGACCGACCGCATGACGCGCGACGACGGCTGGCGGCTGCTCTCGATCGGCCGCCACATCGAGCGCCTGAGCTTCCTGGTACCGGCACTGGCCTGCGGCTTCGAGACCGGCTCCGTGCATGACGCAGGCGGGTTCGAGGCCATGGTGGCGCTGTTCGACAGCACCATTACCTTCCACGCCCAGTACCAGCAAAGCCGCGACGTCGCCGCCCTGCTCGACCTGCTGGTGATCGACCGCGACAACCCACGCTCACTGGGCTGGGTGGCGCAGTCCCTGCGCGGGCGGCTGGCCAAGCTGGCCGGCCAGGCGCCCGAAACCCTTGACCCGCTGGCCCGCCAGATGCCCGACCCGGCGCAGTGGGAGCTGGCGCCGCTGTGCGTCCCCGACGCGCAAGGCCGCTACCCGGCGCTGACGCAA
>JAHFQI010000086.1 GCA_023259355.1 Comamonadaceae bacterium | reverse complement strand
AGAGCACGAACGTTTTTCATATCAACTCCAAACATCCCGGAAAGTGCCGGGTCACATTGGCCGAAAAGCCAAATTCCTACAGGGTCGAACCGATGCCGCGAACCCACGCGGCGGTCTTGCCGACCGAAAACCCAATCGCCCAGATGCCAGCAACGGCACCGACGATTTGCATGATTGATGTGGACTCCAGCATGGTCAGATCATCCGATTGCCGATGCTGTAGCCGTGGAAGAAGGCGAAGGTCAGGCCCATGTAAAACAGGGCTTGGCCCACCTGTGCGGTGTTGTTCCAGTCGATCACCATGTCCCCTTTTTCCATTGGTCAAATTGGTCAGACCGAGGCATCCACTGCGACAGTTCCGAAGGTGCGCGAGTCGCGCAGGCAGCGAGAGCCAAGACAGCCAAAAGTGCATAGATGTGCTTTGCCATGACGCGCATTCAGTAATCGTTAGCAGTGCCCAGCCGGTCGAGGTCAACGATCACCGGCTGGTCTTCAAAATCGCAGTTGTCTTCGAGCAGTTGCACCGCCGATTCGGGATCAGTGCACACGCCACCGCCAGCCTGATCCAGCGACGTGACCCACTCAGGCACGCCCGAATCCATTGACGGAGCCAAGAAGCGCCCGGTAGCACGAGACTGGATCAGGAGGCGCATTTAGACAGCCGCCTTTTGCTGAGCCAGCGGCCTGATATCGACCAGCTTCAACACGGTTTTGTCTTCCTTCGCTGCTTCCATTTCAAAGGTCGCAGTGGCGCGGATCGGGAACGACGCGCCCAGGTGCGCCCACTTGTCGAACTCTTTCGCGTCCGGGAATTTGAAGGGGCGGGTGACGCGACCGAGGGAACGGCCCGCGCCGTTTTCCTTGAGGTCCACTTCGCAATGGAAGGTGCAGGAGCTGAAGTCCCGACCCTCGTACGTGCCCACGGATTCCTTGATGCCGTGGACGATCACTACCGACTTGAATTGCATGGTCTTTTTTCCTTGTTGCCCTGGTGGATCGGCTTATGCGGGAACAGGGCAAGCGCCCCCAGCCGAAGAAATTGAACTCACGACGCGGGCATAGGCAGCGCGCAATTCGTCTTTGGTGAAATTCGCGAGGCGTCCGGGAAGACGCTTCGCGTACAGCAGCGGCTGAAACTCCTCGAAGGTCAGAAACTCGAATGCAGCAGCGAGCGTCGCACCGGCCACATTCATCTGCCAACGCATGTTTCGGGTAACTTCCGCATCGACCGTTTCAAGAGGAAGACGTGGCTCGCACCGAACCGATTCCGGAGGAGAAAACTTGCCAAGTTCAGCCAGCTTCAAGGCGTGCCATTCACTCGCCCCGGCGAAGAAGTCAGAGGGGCGGCGCAGCATGTCCGAGGGGAGAACGCGCAGCTTGTTGCCGTAGCGGAGTTCGACCCGGACCCAAGGGTTATTCGACTCAAGCCCGAAAAGCTGATCGCCCTTTTCGTAGACGTTCGTTTGCTTGCCAGCCTCTTTGCTGCCGAAGTAGAAGGAGCGTTCACGACCGTTCGCCCAGTCCCCGACCGTGTTGCATTTGAGCTTGCGGCCACCCGAGTCACACAGCCCGGTCTTGTAGTCCTGCATCACGCCATCCAAACCGCCGGCCAAGCCATCGAAGAAGTCCAGGGCCAGATCACAGCGAGTGATATCACCGTGGCGTTCGTCGATCAGATCGGCGAGGCGGTCAGACCAGCCACGAGCCGCGAAGGTGCAGGCCGCGCCGTACAGGTTGACGTGCATAGTTTTGGCTTGCGCAGCTTGGCGCGGGCTGTCGCCGCTGGAAAGGTAGCCAACCCATCCGACCTCGCAGTCATTGCGGAGGATCGGGAGGCGGTAGCGGTAGAAGTCGTGGCCCTTACCGGGTTCGACGGCGGGCATGAAATCAGCGCCGAGCGCATCGCAGACTTCGCGAGCGAGTTGGCCGGCTTGGACGCCTGCAGCGAAGTCGGCATCGGGCAACAAGGACAGGGCTTTGTGCAGCTTGATTTGCCGGGTCTTGGCGTCCCAGATCGAGTCATAGACCGGGGCGTCTTTGGGGAACATGACTTCGATATCGGGCGCTTCCGCGTGGCGCAGAAGAACCGTGAAACGGAGCCAATCAACATGGACAGCGGAGCCGGTCGCGAGGCGTTCGGCTTCGAGGCGGTATTTGATTTCGCCGCCGTCGAGGACCAACGAAGAACGGGAAGGCCGGGTCATGCGACCACCTGCGACGAATTGGAGGTTATCCCCGTGATTACCATCGGGGATGGCTGACAGGCGCTCCCGCGCCCTGCAGGCACGCATGCGCGCACCTGCAGGGCGCTATCGCGACAATCAGAGGAACCAAACGAGGGGGAAGAAATGGACTTGACTTTCATCAAGCAGTACCAAGAGCAAATGATGCGAATTGCCCTGATTTCGGGCATCGGCGATGTGATCGCATTCCTGCTCGGAATGTGGCTGCTGTACCGCGTCATCAAGGCAGCGATCAGAGACGGAATCAACGAGTCCAGACTCGCTGATTCATGGAACACCACAGTGACGCGGGCGCGGGTGGACGAAATCAAAAGATCACTCCCGGACATGAAGGCCGAACGCTGAGCCTGAGCCGCTTTGAGCGCTTGGCCTAGATGGAGCGCAAGCTCACCGATTGGGAAGCACTGACGGCGATCTGTTGCTGTTGGCATGGATGGCGGTTCCGGTGGTACAGTTCGCTTGCAACCAAAACCGGCTGCAACCAAATTTGGCTGCACTATACATCCAAAAATGGATGCGAACAAGGACCGCTATGAAACTTTCAGAATTAATTGATCTGGCCGTGGCCGCGAAAGGCTCGCGCCGCGTTGTTGCCGATGGATTGCAGCAAGACCCGCAGCGCCTCACCGACTGGAAGGCCGGGCGTCGTAAGCCCGACGCGAACGAGATCGCCTACCTTGCGTCATGCGCAGGCTTGCCGGTGCTGGAAACAGTTGCCCAGGTGGAAGCGCAGCTAGACAGCCGCTATGCGCCACTCTGGACGGAAGCGCTAAAAAACCTCCGGGCCATGACTGAACAGGCAGCAGGGAAAGGCCTTGCAGCAATCCAGTAAAGTGACATGGTGTTGATTTTCCACCGGCGCGCAGCCGGTCGTTCATGGATTTCCTGCTGATCGCGTTTCTGACCCTGCTCAATGGCCTGTTTGCCATGTCGGAGCTGGCCCTGGCATCAAGCCGCAAGGCACGTCTGGCCGCGATGGCCGAGTCGGGCGACAAGGGGGCGGCGGCGGCGCTCAAGCTGCTTGAAGACCCTACCCAGTTCCTTTCGAGCGTGCAGGTAGGCATCACATCCATTGGTGTGCTCAACGGCATCGTGGGTGAGGCGGCTTTCAGCAGCGGTGTCGCACTGTGGTTACAGGGCTTTGGTGTGACCGAAAAGGCCGCCGGCATCGCCGCCACGGCCGCCGTGGTGACGGTCATTACTTTCACAACCATCATTTTTGGCGAACTGGTGCCCAAACGCATTGGCCAGCTGTACCCGGAGACCGTCGCCCGCTGGGTGGCCCAGCCGATGCGCTGGCTCGCGACAGTCGCCAAGCCGTTTGTGCGGCTTCTGTCCATGACGACGCACGGTGTGTTGAAACTGCTTCGCATCGACGTCACCCGGACCCGCCCCGTAACCGAGGAGGAAATCACGGCGAGTCTGGAAGAGGGCGTGGACGCCGGGTTGATTGAGCAGCATGAACATCAGATGGTGCAGAACGTGTTCCACCTCGATGACCGGCCGCTGACCTCGCTGATGGTGCCGCGCACGGACATTGACTGGCTCGACGCCGGCAGCACCGTTGCGGAATGCATGCACCAGGCCGGTCACGGCGGTGAGAACGGCACGCACTCCTGGTACCCGGTCTGCCGCGGCAGCCTGGATGACGTGTTGGGCGTCATCAGTGTCGCGCGCCTGCTGCAGCTGGGGTCGGAGCAGCCCGGCACCATCGAGGCCCATGTCATGCCGGCCACCTTCGTGCCCGAGACGCTGACGGGCATGGCACTGCTGGAACAGTTGCGCGAGCGCTCGGGTCGCATGGTTTTCGTGGTCGATGAATATGGCGTGGTTCAGGGGTTGCTCACGCCGAGAGACCTGCTGGAGGCCATTACGGGCGAACTTCAACCCGGTGCGCAGATCGACGCGTGGGCCACGCCGCGCGACGACGGGTCCTGGCTGCTCGATGGGCTCATGCCGGTTCATGAACTCAAGGCACGCCTGGAAATACGGGAGTTTCCCGATGAGGACAAGGGCCGCTACAACACGCTCGCGGGCCTGTTAATGTCGGTTTCAGGGCGATTACCGGGGACCGGGGAGCGGATTGAATGCGCGGGCTGGGTGTTTGAAGTGGTGGATCTGGATGGCAAACGCATCGACAAAGTACTTGCGCTTCGGGTGAATCTGCCGGAGGCCCAATAGCCGTCCCGTGCTTCAGGTGTCGATGTGGGAATATGGTTGATTTGAGTTTTCTCCGCTTTTCGAGATAATCATCCTTATAATCCAGCTTCCATTTACAAAGACCCGTTGGATGAGGTTCAAATGACCACTTATAAAGAACTCCTGAGGCAGCGTGAAGCACTTGAATTGCAGATTGCCGAAGCCCGGCAACTCGAAATCAAGCAGGCAGTCAACCAAGTGCGAGCCCTGGTTGCCGAATTCGGGTTGACGTCGCAAGACGTTTTCCCGACCGGCAAGGCCCGTGTCGCAACCGCGGGGACCAAAGTGGCGCCCAAATACCGCAATCCCGCAACCGGCGAGACCTGGACCGGTCGTGGCAAGGCGCCCAAATGGATTGATGGCCAGGAACGGGCGCAATTTCTGATCGCCTGATTATCAATGCCGGCCATTCCGCCGGCGTTCATTCACGCTGTTGAGTCCGGTGCGTGAATTAAAAAACCCGTCATGGCACCATGACGGGTTTTTTAATGCTGATCGATGGGCTTGAAATCCACTGGCAGGGATTCAAGTGCTGAATCCGCAATGCGGCGAGAGGATTCAGCAAAAAATCATGGCGAGCCAGGCGGGGTCGTCCATGACATTGAACAGCAGGTAGCTGGCCATCTGGTAGACCCGAAAGTGCAGGGCAGACGCAATATCAGGCCACATAATGCGGGGATTCATTCCGTTACGGGTTTTCGCAAAAAAGCCCGCGATCAGTGAAGATCGCGGGCTTTTTTGACTTTGTTGGTGCCGGAGAGATGAATCGAACACCCGACCTTCTCATTACGAATGAGCTGCTCTACCGACTGAGCTACACCGGCTAAGCCTCAAATTATAGCCCAGTGTGGTAGCTGGTCACACGCTCGACTTCATTTTTTGAGCCCAGGATCACGCTGACACGCTCGTGCAGTTGCGTGGGCTGGATGTCGAGGATGCGCTGGCGGCCGTTGGTGGCGGCGCCGCCGGCCTGCTCGATCAGCCAGCCCATGGGGTTGGCTTCATACATCAGGCGCAGCTTGCCGGGCTTGTGGGGCTCGCGCTTGTCCCACGGGTACATGAAGATGCCGCCGCGGGTCATGATGCGGTGCACGTCGGCCACCATGCTGGCGATCCAGCGCATGTTGAAGTCCTTGGCGCGCGGGCCTTCCTTGCCTTGCAGGCATTCGTCGATGTAGCGTTTCACCGGGGTGTCCCAGTGGCGCATGTTGCTCATGTTGATCGCGAATTCCTTCGTGTCCTCCGGGATCCGCACGTTTTCCTCGGTCAGCACGAAGGAGCCCTGTTCCCGGTCGAGGGTGAACATGGCAACGCCATCGCCCACCGTGAGCACCAGCGTGGTCTGCGGGCCGTACACGCAGTAGCCCGCGGCCACCTGCTGGCTGCCGGGCTGCAGGAAATCTGATTCCTCCACGCCGCGGTCGCCCTCGGGCTTTTTGAGCACGCTGAAGATGGTGCCGATGCTGACGTTGACATCGATGTTGCTGGAGCCGTCCAGGGGATCGAACAGCAGCAGGTATTCGCCTTGCGGGTAGCGGTTGGGCACGAGGTAGATGCCATCCATCTCCTCGGACGCCATGGCCGCCAGGTGGCCGCCCCACTCATTGGCCTCGATCAGCACCTCGTTGGCGATGATGTCGAGCTTCTTTTGCACCTCGCCCTGCACGTTCTCGCTGCCGGCCGTGCCCAGCACGCCGCCGAGCGCGCCCTTGTTGACAGCCTGGCTGATGCTCTTGCAGGCGCGCGCCACCACTTCCAGCAGCAGGCGCAGCTGGGAGGGAATCAGGCCGTCAACGCGCTGTTGCTCGACGAGATAGCGGGTCAGGGAAATTTTTTGTGACATGAAATGCCTTCCTTGGGGTTCGCCCCGAACGGGGTCTGTCGGTTAATCGGCCAGCGCGCGGGTCACGACCTCGCGCACATCGTTGCTCAGATCCGGTCGGCCCGCGACACGCGCGATGGCCTCGCGCGCTGCGCCACGGTAAGGCTCGGCGAGTTTTTTCCAGCGGTCCAGCGCACGGGCCAGGCGCGCGGCTACCTGCGGGTTGATCGCATCCAGCTCGATCACGCGCTCGCTCCAGAAGACATAACCTGCCGCGTCGGCGCGGTGGAAGGCCCCGGGGTTGGCGCTGCAGTAGCTGAAGATCAGGCTGCGCGCACGGTTCGGGTTGCGCAGCGTGAAGTCGGGGTGCGTCATCAGATGGCGCACCGCGGGCAGGACATTACCTCCCACATCAGGGGTGCCCGCCTGGAGGGCGAACCACTTGTCGAGCACCAGGGCCTCGTCCTTGAACAGGGCATGGAAACGCGGCAGCGCCTGGGCCGCCAGCGCATGCCCGCTGCTCACCAGCGCGGACAGGGCATTGAAGCGGTCGGTCATGTTGCCCGCATCCTTGAAGCGCTGGTACGCCTTGCCCGGCCAGACGACATCGCCCGTGTGGCGCGCCGCCAGGCAGAGCATCGACAAGGCCAGGCCCGCGAGCGCCCTGCGGCCGGACGACAGTGCGTCGGGCCGGTAGCCGCCGTTTTCGCGGTGGGCGTCCCAGGCCCATTGCCAGTCGTGTTGCAGCCCGATGGCGAGCTGTTCGCGCATGGCCTCGCGCACCGCGTGAATGCGCTGCGGGTCCACGACATCCAGCTGCTCGGCGATGTAGGTCTCCGACGGCAGTGTCAGCACCAGTTCCTTGAAGGCGGCGTCCAGCGTGGGGTGGCGCAACACGCCGCGCAGGGCCTCGATGCAGGCCGCGTCGAGCACCTGCGCGCCCGCGGGATGGGCATGCCCCTGGATGAACGTGATCGCGCGGTTGAGCGCCAGGCGCTGACCCGCTTCCCAGCGGTTGAACGGGTCGCTGTCGTGCGCCAGCAGGGTGAGCAGCTGGGCATCGGTATAGCTGTGGTCCAGCACCACCGGGGCACTGAACTCCCGCAGGATGGACGGCACCGGTTCGGCATCCACGTTCACGAAGGTGAAGGTTTCGCTGGCTTGGGTCAGGACCAGCGTGCAGGTGTCTTGTTCCGGTTGGCCTTGATCGGCCTGCTGCAGCGCCAGGGCGCGACCGTCGGGGCTCAGCAAGCCCAGGCTCACCGGAATCACGAACGGCGCCTTGGTGGCCTGACCCGGCGTTGGCGCGCAATGCTGGGACAGGGTCAGGGTGTAGCTGCGTTCCGCGGCGTTGTAGACGCCCGTGGCCGCCAGCCGGGGCGTGCCGGCCTGGCTGTACCAGCGCTTGAACTGCGGCAGCAGGCGCGCGAGGTCGGAGTCGGGGTTGGCATCGGCAATGGCCTGCGCGAAATCGTCGCAGGTCACGGCCTGGCCGTCGTGGCGCTCGAAATAGAGCTTCATGCCGCGCGCGAAACCATCGCGGCCGGAGATGCCCTGGGCCGGCGTGCCCGCCATGGTCTGCATCATCCGCACGACCTCGGCGCCCTTTTCGTAGATGGTGACGGTGTAGAAGTTGTTGATTTCAACATAGCTGTCGGGCCGCACCGGGTGGGCCATGGGGCCCGCGTCCTCGGGGAACTGCGCGGTGCGCAGCACGCGCACGTCCTCGATGCGTTTGACGGCGCGGGCCGAGGGCTCGGCGCACAGGTCCTGGCTGAACTCCTGGTCGCGGAAGACCGTGAGGCCTTCCTTCAGGCTCAGCTGGAACCAGTCGCGGCAGGTCACGCGGTTGCCGGTCCAGTTGTGAAAATACTCGTGGCCGACCACGCTTTCGATGTTGGCGTAATCCGCGTCCGTGGCCGTCGCCTGACTGGCCAGCACGTACTTCGTGTTGAAGATGTTCAGGCCCTTGTTTTCCATGGCGCCCATGTTGAAGTCGCTGGTGGCGACGATCATGAAGCGCTCCAGGTCGAGCGGCAGGTCGAAGCGCGCCTCGTCCCAGGCCACGCTGGCCATCAGCGAATTCATCGCGTGCTCGGTCTTGTCCAGGTCGCCGGGGCGCACGTAGACCTGCAGCAGGTGGTCCTTGCCGCCGCGCGAGGTGATGCGCTGCTCGCGCGCCACCAGCTTGCCGGCCACCAGCGCGAACAGGTAGCAGGGCTTCTTGTGCGGGTCCACCCACCGGGCGAAGTGGCGGCCGTCGTCCAGCGCGCCTTGATCGACGAGGTTGCCGTTGGACAGCAGCACCGGGCACCTGGCCTTGTCGGCGCGCAGCGTCACGGTGTAGCTGGACATCACGTCCGGACGGTCCAGGAAATAGGTGATGCGGCGGAAGCCCTCGGCCTCGCATTGGGTGAAGAACGACTCGTTGCTAACGTAAAGACCCATCAGCTTGGTGTTCTTGACCGGCGCGCAGGTGGTGAAAATCTCCAGATCGAAGGGTGCTTCGCCCTCCGGCAGGTTTTCCAGCACCAGCTGGTTGCCGTCCATCTTGAACGAGGTGCCCGCGCCATTGACCAGCACGCGGGCGAGGTTGAGTTCCTCGCCGTCCAGGCGCAGGGCCTGGTTGGGAACGTCCGGATTGCGCCGCAGGCGCATCTTGTTGAGCACGCGCGTCTTGGCCGGGTCGAGGTCGAACGTGAGATCCACGGTGTCGATCCAGAAAGCGGGCGGGTGGTAGTCCTCGCGACGAATCGCGACGGGTTGGCCCTGAGCATCACGCAGCAACATCGAGTGTCTCCAGAAAATTTGAATGAACGAGTTCGTCGTAGTCACGCACGGCCGCAATCACGTGCGGCCCTGCAAGTTCGGCGGCCGTGTGGCTGCTGCAGACGGCCACGGCGCGCATGCCGCCCCGGCGCGCGGCCTCGATGCCGAACGGGGCATCCTCGAACACGATGCAGTGCGCAGCCGGCACGCCGATGCGGCGCGCGGCTTCTAAAAATATGGCGGGCTGCGGCTTGCCGGGCAGGCCTTCATCGCCGCCCACGATGGCCAGCGGCGGCGGGTCCATCCTGAGATGCGACAGGGTGAACGCGATGTTGTGCCGGTCGCCCGCCGTGCCGACCGCGATCTTCAGGCCGCGTGCTGCCGCGGCTCGGGCAAAGCTGCGAAAACCCGCGACCTCGCGGAACTGCGCGCCGAACAGTTCGCGGTAGATGGCTTCCTTCTCGTGCGTGATCGCCGCGCTTTCCACCTCGGTCACTTCACGGCCCATGAGTTCGCAGGCGCATTCGAACGCGGTACGGCCGGTGGTGCGGCGCATCAGGTCGGGCACATCGAGCGACAGGCCGCGGCGGCGCGCGAATTCGATCCATGCCCTGGCGTGCCAGGGCATGGAGTCGACCATGGTGCCGTCCATGTCGAACACCAGCGCTTCCACCTTGTGCATCAGACGCCCTGCTTCAGCGAGGCTTCGATGAAGGGGTCGAGATCGCCGTCCAGCACTTTCTGGGTGGCCGAGGTCTCGTAGTTGGTGCGCAGGTCCTTGATGCGGCTCTGGTCAAGCACGTAGCTGCGGATCTGGTGGCCCCAGCCCACATCGGTCTTGGTGTCTTCCAGCTTCTGCTGCTCTTCCATGCGCTTGCGCATCTCGTGGTCGTACAGGCGCGAACGCAGGCGTTTCCAGGCCACGTCGCGGTTGCTGTGCTGGCTGCGGCCGTCCTGGCACTGGACCACGATGCCGGTCGGGATGTGGGTCAGGCGCACCGCCGAATCGGTCTTGTTGATGTGCTGGCCACCCGCGCCGCTGGCGCGGAAGGTGTCGGTTCGCACATCGGCGGGGTTGATGTCGATCTCGATCGTGTCGTCGACTTCCGGGTAGACGAACACGCTGGCGAAGCTGGTGTGACGGCCGCCGGACGAGTCGAACGGGCTCTTGCGAACCAGGCGGTGCACGCCGGTTTCGGTGCGCAGCAGGCCAAAGGCGTATTCGCCCTCCACCTTGATGGTGGCGCCCTTGATGCCCGCCGTGTCGCCGTCGGACAGGTCTTCCACCGTGGCCTTGAAGCCCTTGCGCTCGGCGTACCGCAGGTACTGGCGCAGCAACATGCTGGCCCAGTCGCAGGCTTCCGTGCCGCCGGCGCCCGCCTGGATGTCCAGGAACGCATTGAGCGGATCGGCCGGGTTGTTGAACATGCGGCGGAATTCGAGCTGCTCGATGTCCTGGGCCAGTTTGGCAGCTTCGGTTTCGATCGTGAGCAGGCCGGCCTCGTCGCCTTCTTCCTTGCTCATGTCATAAAGCTCGCGGTTGTCCGCCAGTTCGCGCGTGAGGTGGGTCAGCGTGACCACCACGCTGTCGAGCGATTTCTTTTCCTTGCCGAGTTCCTGGGCGCGCTTGGGGTCGTTCCAGACCGTCGGGTCTTCAAGCCAGGCGTTGACGGTTCTCAGTCTCTCCGATTTCGCATCGAAGTCAAAGATACCCCCGTAAGGCTTCGGTCCTGGCGCTCAGGTCCGAAAGTTGGGTGCCGATCTGGTTGATGTGTTCTGCTTCCATGAGAGGGGTATCCTGCGGTTGTATTTGGGGCCGTCGTGCGGCAACCGGCTATTTTCTCATGCGCAAGCCCCTGGGCGGCGCAGCGCCCAGGACATCGGACTTCCGGCGTATCCGTTCAGTTCTTGACCGCCATGTGCTCAACCTTCTGATTCAGCAGGATCTCGGGCGCCTGGGCGGCTTCCCAGCTCTCGTTGTTCAGGGCGGCTTGGAGCTGTTTCATGTCCAGGTCGCCGGTCCATCTGGCGACCACCAGCGTGGCCACGCCGTTGCCCACCAGATTGGTCAATGCGCGGGCTTCGGACATGAAGCGGTCGATGCCCAGAATCAGCGCCAGCCCAGCCACCGGCACGCCGCCCACGGCCGACAGCGTGGCGGCCAGCACGATGAAGCCGCTGCCGGTGATGCCGGCCGCGCCCTTGGACGTCAGCAGCAGCACGGCCAGCAGGGTGATCTGCTGGGTCAGTGTCATGGGCGTGTCGGTGGCCTGGGCGATGAACACGGCGGCCATGGTCAGGTAGATGGAGGTGCCGTCCAGGTTGAACGAATAACCCGTCGGGATCACCAGGCCCACCACCGATTTGCGGGCGCCGAGGTTTTCCAGCTTCTCCATCATGCGTGGGAGCACCGACTCGGAAGAGGACGTGCCGAGCACGATCAGCAGCTCTTCCTTGATGTACTTGACGAACTTCCAGACGCTGAAACCGTGCAGTCGGCTGATGGTGCCCAGCACCACGAAGACAAAGATCAGGCAGGTCAGGTAGAACGTGCCCATCAGCTTGCCGAGCGAAAACAGCGAGCCGATGCCGTATTTGCCGATCGTGAACGCCATGGCGCCAAACGCGCCGATGGGTGCCACCTTCATGATGATGCCGACGATGTCAAACAGCACGTGCGAAAATTTTTCAATGAAGTCGAAAATCATCGTGCCGCGCCCGCCGAAGCGGTGCAGCGCGAAGCCGAACAGCACGGAAAACAGCAGCACTTGCAGGATCTCACCCTTGGCAAAGGCGTCCACCACCGAGCTGGGAATGACGTTCAGGAGGAAATCCACCGTGCCCTGCATCTTGCCGGGGCCGGTGTAGGCGGCAATGCCCTTGGTGTCGAGCGAGGCCGGGTCCACGTGCATGCCCGATCCCGGCTGCACCAGGTTGACGATGACCAGGCCGACCACCAGTGCCAGGGTACTGACGATTTCGAAGTACAGCAGGGCCAGGCCGCCGGTCTTGCCGACCTTCTTCATGTCTTCCATGCCGGCGATGCCCACCACCACGGTGCAGAAGATGATTGGCGCGATGATCATCTTGATCAGTTTGATGAAGCCGTCGCCCAGCGGCTTCATCTCGGCGCCCATCTGAGGGTAGAAATGGCCGAGCAGCACACCGACGGTGACGGCGAACAGGACCTGAACGTAAAGGGACTTGTAGATCGGCTTTTTGACCGATGCGGTGGAAGGCGTCATGGCGGGACTCCGGTTGGATGGCGGACGCCGCCGCCTTGTGGGCCGCGACGGGGAGTCCTCGCACTTTAGGCGCGGCGCGCGGGAACTTCAATTGTGGTCAACCACATGACCTCCGGCCCGCCGGCAACCTGCCGCGGGGCCGGGAGCCTGTCCGCGGCCAGCACCGACAGCCGGTTGGCGGCATTGGCGACGCCCGGATCGATGCCCAGGACGATCATGGCGGGCCGGGCCGTGTAAATGTCCCTCGCCGGGGCCGGTCAGGCGAGAAAACCCTCGATCAGCTGCGCCAGTTGCCGAGGCTGGTCGTGGTGCAGCATGTGGCCGGCGTCGGTGACCACGGCCCGTCGGCAATCGGGGACCGATTTCAGGCGCTCGTGGTATTCCGCCAGCGTGTACCGGCCCTGGTGCCACTGGCCCAGGCTGTCGTCCGAGGCTTCCACCGCCAGCGTGGGCGCGGTAATGCGCCGGTGGATTTCCTGCACCTCGTCAACGCGGTAAAGCTGGGCGTTGGTGAGCTTGTGCGCCGGGTCGCCGAGGATCTGCCATTTCGTCGAACCGTCGGCCTGCACGTCGGGCTGTGCCCAATGAGTGGCCAGCCAGTCGGCCTTGTCCCGGTCGAGGCGCGGATTGGTTTTCATCAGCCGGCGGGCCACGCCATCCGCGTCGTCATAGGGTTTGAGCGCCATCTCGCCGCGATGCAGGGCTTTGAGTTCGTCCATCCATTTGGCGTAGCGCCCCGGCGCCTGGGCGGCCCGGGTGGCTGGCATGCCGAAGCCCTCCAGATTGACCAGGCGGCGGATGCGCCCGGGCCGCACGCCAGCGTAGAGCATCGCCACGTTGCCGCCCATGCTGTGGCCAACCAGGTCCACCGGTTGATCCGGGGCGTAATGATCGATCAGGAAGTCGAGGTCGGCCAGGTAGTCGGGGAACCAGTAGTTGTCCGTGCCCGGCAGGCCGGTCTGGCCGAAGCCGCGCCAGTCGGGGGCGATGATCGTGCGTCCCGCGGCAAATGCCTCCGAGAAGGCATCGACCACGAACTGCCACGACGCCGCCACGTCCATCCAGCCGTGCACCATGACCAGTGGGGCCAGGCCCGGCGTCGCCTCGCCCCAAAGGCGGACGTGGTAGGGGAGGGTGCGGATGGGGACAAATTCGCTGCGCGAGGCTCTTTTGACTTGGTACATTCGGCAGATTATTAAGGAGGCGCAGCATGCCGGTCAGTCAACGCAGGGACACAGCGCCGGTGCAAGCGCAGGACAGGCACCAGGCCATGCACGACGGCTTTCGCTGGGCGGTGCCGGAAACCTTCAATATCGCCGAGGTGTGTTGCGGACGCTGGGCCAGCGAGGATGGCGGCGCGCCGGGTTCGCCAGGACGGGTGGCGGTCATCGGGCATGCCGCGACCGGGTCCGGCACGGCTCACACCTATCTGGCGCTGCAGCAGGCGGCCAGCCGGCTGTCGAATACGCTGGTTGCCCAGGGCGTGCGGCGGGGCGATCGCGTGGCCATCGTCATGCCGCAGCGTTTCGAGACGGCCGTGGCCTACATGGCGGTGCTGCAGATGGGCGCGGTGGCCATGCCGCTGTCAATGCTGTTCGGCCCGGACGCGCTGGAATACCGGCTGCAGGACAGTGAGGCCGTGCTGGCCATCTGCGACGAAGCCTCGATCGGCGCCCTGCAGGCGGTGCGCGGGCGTTGCCCGCTGCTCAGGGCCGTGATGGGCGTCGGTGTCGCGGGCGCTGATCTGGATTTCGGGGCCGCCATGGTGCGGGCGTCTCCCCGATTCGCGGCGGTGGAAACCCGCGCCGATGATCCGGCGGTGCTGATCTACACCAGCGGCACCACTGGCAATCCCAAAGGCGCGCTGATTCCGCATCGCGCGCTGATCGGCAACCTGACCGGGTTTGTGTGCAGCCAGAACTGGTTCGGCTTCGACGGCGTGACCAACGAGCGCACCGAGGCTGTGTTCTGGTCGCCGGCCGACTGGGCGTGGACTGGCGGCCTGATGGACGCGCTGCTGCCGACCCTGTATTTCGGCCGCCCCATCGTGGCGTGGAACGGCCGGTTCAGCCCCGAACTCGCGTTCTCGCTCATGCAGCAGCATGGCGTCACCCACACCTTCCTGTTTCCGACCGCGCTCAAGGCCATGATGAAGGCCGTCCCCGCGCCGCGAAAGCGATACCGGTTGCAGCTCCAGGCCGTCATGAGCGCGGGAGAGGCGGTCGGCGACGCCGTCTTCAACTGGTGCCGTGATCAACTGGGCGTGACGCCCAACGAGATGTTCGGCCAGACCGAGATCAACTACATCGTCGGCAATTGCGCCCGGTTCTGGCCAGCCCGGCCCGGCAGCATGGGCAAAGCCTATCCCGGCCACCGGGTGGCGGTGATCGACGACGAGGGCAAGGCGTGCCCGGCCGGCGTGGCGGGCGACGTGGCCGTGAACCGTTTCGACCTGCACGGCCACCCGGACCCGGTGTTTTTCCTCGGCTACTGGAAAAACGAGGCGGCCACGCAGGCCAAATTCACGGGCGATTGGTGCCGCACCGGCGATCTCGCGATCCGCGACGCGGACGGCTACCTCTGGTACCAGGGCCGGGCCGACGATGTGTTCAAGGCCGCGGGCTACCGCATCGGCCCCGGTGAAATCGAGAATTGCCTGGTCAAGCACCCGGCGGTGGCCAACGCCGCCGTGGTGCCCAAGCCCGACCGCGAACGCGGCGCCGTGGTCAAGGCCTATGTCGTCCTGACGCCCGAGGCCGCCGGAGAACGTGGCCACGAGCCGTTCTCCCGGATCGAATGGGAGGCGGAGCTGGTGGCCGAGCTGCAGGCGCATGTCAAGGGGCAGCTCGCGCCGTACGAGTACCCCAAGGAGATCGAGTTCATCGACGTGCTGCCCATGACCACCACCGGCAAGGTCCAGCGGCGCGTGCTGCGCCTGCAGGAGGAAGCACGGGCGCGCGCCACCGAGCTGGCCGCGGAGGCTCACCGTGCAGGTGTGCGGGCAAATCCGTAAACTCGAACGCTTTGCGTACGGCCCTCCAACTTTCAAACCACCATGAACCACATCCAGCTCGGGTCCAGCGACCTGCACGTCACCCCCATCTGCCTGGGCACCATGACCTTCGGCGAACAGGTCGATGAGGCCACCGCCCACGCCATCCTGAGCCGCTCGCTGGAGCGCGGCGTCAACTTCATCGACACGGCCGAGATGTACGCCGTGCCGGCACGTGCCGAGACCTGTGGTGCGACTGAAACCTTCATCGGCAACTGGTTCGCGAAGCACCCCGGCGCGCGCGACAAGCTGGTGCTGGCCACCAAGGTGGCGGGCCCGTCGCGCGGCATGCCGTGGATCCGCGAAGGTAGCGGCATGACCGCCGCCGACATTGTCGCGGCCTGCGAAGGCAGCCTGAGCCGGCTGCGGACCGACGTGATCGACCTCTACCAGATTCACTGGCCGGAGCGCCATGTGCCGGCGTTCGGCATGCTGTACTACGACCCGTCCAAGGAGAAATCCGCGACGTCCATCCACGAGCAGCTTGAAGCGCTCGCCGGACTGGTCAAGGCGGGCAAGGTGCGGCACATTGGCCTGTCGAACGAAACCCCCTATGGTGTGCACGAGTTTGTGCGCCTGGCCGAGCAGCATGGTCTGCCGCGCGTGGCGACCGTCCAGAACCCTTATTGCCTGATCAACCGCACTTTCGAGAACGCGCTTGATGAAACCTGCCACCGCCTGGGCGTGTCGCTGCTGGCCTATTCACCGCTGGGCTTCGGCCTGCTGACGGGCAAGTACGACGTCACCGGCATCGATGGACCCGATGCGCCGCAGGGCCGCATGGCGAAGTTCGACTCGATGAAGAAGCAGCGCTGGGGCCGCCCGGACGCACTGGCCGCCACGCGCCGCTACAGCGCGCTGGCGCGTGAACACGGCCTGACGCCCGCTCAACTGGCCCTGGCGTTCTGCTACACGAAATGGCAGGTGGCCAGCACCATCATCGGCGTGACATCGGTGGCCCAACTCGACGAGGACCTGGACGCCTGGGGCACCACGCTTTCGCCCGAGGTGCTGGCGGCGATTGACGCCATCCGCTGGGACATCCGCGATCCGGCGCTCTGAGGGCAGGGTGACCGGGCGATGTCGAAGAAAGACCGCGTCAGCGAAACCCCTGCGACCGCGCTCCTGAAGGCGAACAAGGTGGTGTTCACCGAGCACCCCTATGAGTACCTGGAGCATGGCGGCGCGCAGCACAGCGCGGCCGTGCTGGGGTTCGACCCCTTCACCGTGGTCAAGACCCTGGTCATGCAGGACCAGGATGCCAAGCCGCTGATGGTGCTGATGCACGGCAACCGCAAGGTGTCCACCAAGAACCTGGCGCGACAGATCGGTGCGAAGTCCATCGAGCCCTGTAAGCCGGAGGTTGCCAACCGCCACAGCGGCTACCTGGT
>JAHFQI010000085.1:13858-16852 GCA_023259355.1 Comamonadaceae bacterium | reverse complement strand
GCCGCGTGCGAGGCGCAGGCGCTGACGGCCACCGACGTGGTGCTGACGGTGCTGCCGATGTTCCATGTCGGCGGGCTGTGCATCCAGACCCTGCCCGCGCTGCATGCGGGCGCGTCGGTCATCCTGCACCCGCGCTTCGATGCGGGCGCCACGCTGGCGGCCATCGCGCGGGACCGCCCCACGCTCACGCTGCAGGTGCCCGCCACCATGAAGGCGCTGATCGAGCACCCGGACTGGGCCGCGACCGATCTGTCCCGCCTGCGCGCCGTCTGGGCCGGCTCCAGCACGCTGCCGGCCGCGCTGGTGGCGGCCTTTCTCGCGCGCGGCGTGCCGCTGTGCAATGTGTACGGTGCGACCGAGACCGGGCCGTTCTCCATCGCCCTGCCGCCGGCGCACGCGGCCAGCCATGCCGGCGCCTGCGGCTGGCCGGCGCGCGGTGTCGAAGTGCGGCTGGGCGGCGTCCATGACGGCGTGGGCGAGTTGCTGCTGCGCGCGCCCAACGTGGTGCGCCATTACTGGCCCGACCAGCCGGCGGTGGACGCCGAAGGCTGGTTCCACAGCGGCGACCTGGCGCGCCGGGCGGCGGATGGCAGCTACACCGTCGTGGGCCGCGCCAAGGACATGATCATCTCGGGCGGCGAGAACATCTACCCCGCCGAGATCGAACACCTGCTCGCCAGCCACCCGCTGGTGGCCGACTGCGCCGTGCTGGGCCTGCCCGATGCGCAATGGGGCGAGGTGGTGGCCGCCGTGGTGGTCTTGAAGGACAGGCCGGATGGGCGGCCGGATTGGGAGCCGACCCTGGCCGGCTTTCTGCGCGAACGCATCGCCCGCTACAAGCTGCCGCGCCAGTGGGTGCGCCTGGACGCGCTGCCCCGCACGGCGCTGGGCAAGGTGCAGAAGGCGGTGCTGGCCGCGCAGGTGCAGGTGGGGCGTTCCTGAGGGCTTCAGCGCGCAGGCGGCCCGGTGGTCATGGCTTGCGCGGCGGAGCCGGCGTCACCCGGGCGGCCAGCGCCACCAGGGCCAGCACCGGCACGCCCAGCAGCGCGGTGCTGGTGAAGAACTGCGCATAACCGTGCGCGTTGACGTAGTCGCCCGAGAAGCCCGCGATGAACTTCGGCAGCAGCAGCATCATGGAGCTGAACAGCGCGTACTGCGTGGCCGAATAACTCACGTTGGTCAGGCTCGACAGGTAGGCGATGAACGCCGCGGAGGCGATGCCGCTGGCCAGGTTGTCGGCCGAGACCACGGCGATCAGTGCCGTCACGTCGTGGCCGCGCGAGCCCAGCCAGGCAAACAGCAGGTTGGTCGCCGCGCTCAGCACCGCGCCCAGCATCAGGATGCGCATCACCCCGAGCCGCATCGACAGCACGCCGCCGATGAAGGCGCCCAGCAGGGTCATGACCACGCCATACACCTTGGTCACGGCGGCCACCTCGTCCTTGGTGTAACCCATGTCCACGTAGAACGGGTTGGCCATGATGCCCATCACCACGTCGCTGATGCGGTAGACGGCGATCAGCCCCAGGATCAGCGCGGCCTGCCAGCGGTAGCGGCGGATGAAGTCGGCGAACGGCTCGACCAGCGCGCCCTCGATCCATTCGGCGATGTTCTTCGCGGGCGGCAGCGCCACCTGCGCGGGCTCGCGCGAGAACAGCACCGTGACCACACCCACGAGCATGGACGCCGCCATCACCAGGTAGGCCGTCTGCCAGGCGCCGTTCTGGTAGGCCGCCGCCCCCTGGGCCAGGGCCTGTCCTGCCGCTTGCGCGGCGGGTGCCACCTCCGAGCGCGCCGCGATCCACAACACACCCGCGCCGGCCCAGATCATGGCCAGGCGGTAGCCGGTTTGGTAGGACGCGGCCAGCGCGGCCTGGCGCTCGGCGTCGGCGGACTCGATGCGGAACGCGTCCAGCGCGATGTCCTGCGTGGCCGAGCCAAAGGCCACGGCCAGCGCGCACCAGACGATCGGGCCGAGCGCCGCGCGCGGGTCGGCCAGCGCCATGCCGACCAGCCCCGCGACGATGGCCGCCTGCGACAGCAGCAGCCAGCTGCGCCGGCGCCCCAGCCCGCGCGTGAGCCCGGGCAGCGGCATGCGGTCCACCAGCGGCGCCCAGACCCACTTGAAGCCATAGGCCAGCCCGACCCAGCTGAGGTACCCGATCGTGCCGCGGTCGATGCCCGCCTCGCGCAGCCGGAAGGAGAGCGTGCCCAGCACCAGCAGCAGCGGCAGTCCGGCTGAAAAGCCCAGCGTGAGCATGCGCAGGCTGGCCGGTTCCAGGTACACCCGCAAGGCGGCGAGCCATGAAAGGGGCGCGGGTTTCGCGGATTCGGACACGGCGGTTGCGGATTCAGACATCGGGCTATTATTCACCCACCATGTGCTGGATTTGCGACGCCCAAACCCCCCAGGCGGGGCCCGCCCCTTCTGACCGTTCGCCGTGGGCGCCGCGCCGCGCCTTCCTGCTGGCGGCGGGTGCAGCCGCCGCCGGGCCGGCGCTGGCGCAGGTCGATGTGGGCGGTTCGTCCGCCATGCGCAAGCTGGTGCCCGCCGAAACGCTGGAGCGCTCGGCCCACCAGCAGTATTCGCAGGTGCTGGCCGAGGCGCGGTCCAAGGGCGCGCTGGCCCCGGACAACCACCCCCAGCTGCAGCGGCTGCGCGCCATCGCGCGCCGGCTGATTCCCTTCACCAGCCAGTGGAACCCGCGTGCGAGCGGGTGGCAGTGGGAGGTCAACCTGATTGGCAGCAAGCAGATCAACGCCTGGTGCATGCCGGGCGGCAAGATCGCGTTCTACACCGGCATCCTGGACAACCTCAAGCTCAGCGACGACGAGACGGCCATGGTCATGGGCCACGAAATGGCCCACGCCCTGCGCGAGCACGCGCGCGCACGCCTGGCCAAGAGCGAGGCCACCGGCTTCGGCCTGCGGCTGGGCGCGCAATTGCTGGGGCTGGGCCAGGTCGGCGATGTGGCGGCCAACCTCGGCACCCAG
>JAHFQI010000085.1:0-13758 GCA_023259355.1 Comamonadaceae bacterium | reverse complement strand
GGCGTGTGGCCCGGGCAGTGGCGCACGTTCAGCGTGCAGTGGCCGATCGTGACGGTGTCGCCATCGGCCAGCCAGCGCGTGGGCGTGAAGGCCTCGGCGTGGGGAAAGCCGAACATCTTGCCCTGCTGCGGCAGGCCGTCGATCCAGAACTGGTCGCCGGGGTGCGGGCCGATGATGGGCAGGCTCAACTTTTCCGCGAGTTCGGCCGTGCCGCCCGCATGGTCGATGTGGGCGTGGGTCAGCCAGATCTGCTCCAGCTTCACGCCCAGGCGATCCACCTCGGCGAGCAGCACATCGAGATCGCCGCCCGGATCGACGATGGCGGCCTTCATGGTTTCATCGCACCAGACGATGGAGCAGTTTTGCTGGAAGGGGGTGACGGGGACGGTGAGGTAATTCAGCATGGCGGGGTTTCGGTTCTGTGCAGGCAAAGTCGGGGACTCTGGCAAAAGAGTCGGGGAAGTTTCTCCAGCGAACCGGATTTTCCTCCGACTTTGTTTCGGCCGGTTTTGGGCGACATCGCTGGGCGTTGGACCTGCAGAGATGGACACCCCGTCCCCGGGGCATCCACTCGGCCCATGCCGGACAGTGGATTCGCAGATCAAACCCGGACGGCAAGGCGCGACGAGCCCGGCCGTGGGCCCGGCAGGCCATCGCGGCGTCAGGCACCCAGCCAGCGCCCCTCCAGCCAGGCCCCGGCTTCAACCGCGTTCCTGGCGCCCGCGACCAGCAGATCGACCGCGCACCGCACATGCGGCCCGGTGGGCCGTTGGGTGGGCAGGGCGAGGACGATGGTGCGCGTGATGGCCGGCTCGGCCAGCGGTGCTCCGCTCAACTGCCCCGTTCGAAGGTCGTCCGCCACGGCGATCGGTGGAAGAATCGTCAGGCCATGGCCACCGAGGACGAGGCTGCGCTGCACGCTGAGGGCGTTCGTCTCGGCCGAGACGGTGAGTTCCACGTTCGACACCGCGCAGGCGTGGTCCACGAGCGTGCGGATGCCGTGCGGGGCGCTGGGCAGCACGAGGGGCTCGCCCACCAGCTGGCCCAGTGACATCGGCTTGTTCCGGCGCAGCTTCGCTTCCTTCGGCCCGATCACCCAGAGCGGCTCTTCGATCAGCGGCCGGGTCTGGATCTCGGATGACCGCTCGGCGCCGTAGAGCAGACCCGCATCGATCTCACCGGACTGCAGCCAGCGCAGCAGCGTGCCGGCGTACCCCATCGCGATGCGGATGCGGATGCCCGGGTAGTTTGTGGCCAGGGCGGACACCAGCGGGCTGGCCAGCGTGTCGATCGTGCTTGGCAGCAAGCCCAGCGTGACCAGCCCGCCGATGCCCGCGGTGGCGCCCTTGATCTCGGCCCGCGCGCGGTCGAGTTCCAGCATGGCGCGGCGGGCATAGCCCACCAGTGCGCGCCCGGCGTCGGTGAGCACCATGCCATGCCGTTCGCGCTCGAACAGCGGCGACCCGATGTCCTCCTCGAGCAACATGATCTGCCGCGAGACGGCGGGCTGCACGAGGTGCAGCACCTCGGCGGCGCGGGTCACGTTGCCCGTCTCCGCCACCGTCAGGAAGGCGCGCAGTTGCTTGAAGTCCATCGTGGGGTGTCTCTCGTGGAGGGATCGATTGCCGATCGTGATGGTGGAATGCTGAAATTCTATTTCACATGGCATGTCATCAAATTTTATGATTCGTTGCCATCCACTTCCACTCCATCCGAGAACCGCGATGAATCACACACCCGCACCGGCGCCTGCCTGGCAGGAGGCCGTCTTCAAAGTCCTGAAACAGGGCGGCGTTCGCCAGATCGCCTACGTGCCCGACGCGGGGCACTCATACGCGATCCGCAGCGCCATCGCCGACCCCGACATCGAGGACGTCGTGCTCACGACCGAGGAAGAAGGCGTGGCCGTGGTCAGCGGCGCCTGGCTCGGCGGCCAGCGCGCCGTGCTGCTGATGCAGAGCAGCGGCGTGGGCAACTGCGTCAACATGTTCTCGCTGCTGCAGTCCGGCGACTTTCCGTTCTTCACGCTCGTGACGATGCGCGGCGAATACGCCGAGTTCAACCCCTGGCAGGGGCCGATGGGCAAGGCCACGCAGGCGGCGCTGGAGCTGATGGGCATCCACGTGCTGCGGGCCAATCACCCCGATGAAGTGGAAGAGATTGTCAGCGCCGGCTTCGATGCCGCGTTTCAGGCCGGCGAAAGGGTCGCCGTGCTGCTGGGCCAGAGCCTGATCGGCCGCAAGAAGTGGGAGCGCAACTGATGACCGCCTTGAAAAACACAGCGCGCACAAACCGCCGCGCCTTCGTCTCCCGGCTGCTGGCCGCCACGCCCGATGCGCTGGTGATCACCGGCCTGGGCTCGGCCGCTTACGACGTGTTCGCGGCAGGAGACCGCGACCACAACTACTACCTCTGGGGCGCGATGGGGGGTGCCACCTCGCTGGGGCTGGGGTTGGCCCTGGCCCAGCCGGACAAGCCGGTGGTGGTGATCACCGGCGATGGCGAGCAACTGATGGGCATCGGCAGCCTGGGCACCATCGCGGTGAAGCAGCCGCAGAACCTGACGATCGTCGTGCTCGACAACGGTCACTTCGGCGAAACCGGCATGCAGCGCAGCCACTCCAGCCTGGGCACGGACCTGGTCGCGGTGGCCCGGGGCTTCGGCATCGAGGAAGCGTTCTCGACCGGCAGCCTTGATCGCAGCGACGAGATCGCGCAGCGCATCAATGCTCGGACGGGCACGCTGTTCGCGCAGGTGTTCATCGAGGCCGACGAGCCGCCCCGCGCACTGCCACCGCGCGATGGCCCCTACATCAAGAACCGCTTCCGCGCCGCACTGGGCCTGAAGCCGTTCTGAGGCCGGAGGCAGCATGAAGCGCTACCGGCTGCATATCGACGGCCAGGCCGTGGACCCGCAGGGGGACGCGTGGTTCGAGACCCAGAACCCGTTCACCGGGCAGGCCTGGGCGGAGATTCCCCGCGGCGACGCGCGCGACGTGGACCGCGCGGTCCAGGCGGCGCACCGGGCACTGACGTCGGGCCCCTGGGCCGAAATGACGGCAACGCAACGCGGCGCGCTGATGCACAGGCTCGGCGACCTGATTGCGCGAGACGCCGCCCGGCTTGCCGCCACCGAGGTGCGCGACAACGGCAAGCTGCTCGCCGAGATGCAGGGCCAGCTCCACTACATCCCGCAGTGGTTCTACTACTACGGCGGCCTGGCCGACAAGATCCAGGGCAGCACGCTACCGCTGGACAAGAAGGGCTACTTCGCCTTCACGCGCCACGAGCCGGTCGGCGTCGTCGCGGCCATCACGCCGTGGAACTCGCCGCTGCTGCTGGCCGCCTGGAAGATCGCGCCGGCCCTGGCGGCCGGCTGCACCATCGTCATCAAGCCGTCGGAGTTCACCTCGGCCTCGACACTCGAGTTTGCCGAACTGTTCGATGAGGCCGGCTTCCCGCCCGGCGTCTTCAACGTGGTCACCGGCTTCGGTGCCGAGGTGGGTACGCCGCTGGTCGAGCATCCACTCGTCAACAAGATCAGCTTCACCGGGTCGGACGCGACCGGGCGGCTGATCAACGAGAAGGCGGCCCGCCTGCTCAAGCACACGGCGATGGAGCTGGGCGGCAAGTCGCCCAACATCGTGTTCGACGATGCCGACCTCGAACAGGCGGTGTTCGGTGCAGTCTCGGGCATCTTCGCCGCCACCGGCCAGACCTGCATCGCCGGCTCGCGCCTGCTGGTGCAGGACAGCATCCACGACGCCTTCGTCGAGAAGCTGCTCGCGGTGGCACGCACGGCGCGCATGGGCGATCCGATGGACCCGGCCACGCAGGTGGGGCCGGTGACCACGCCACCGCAATACAAGAAGGTGCTGGCGTACATCGACATCGCGCGCAGCGAAGGCGCGCGCATGGTGCTCGGCGGCGAGAAGGGCAACGCGCCCGAGTGCGGCCAGGGCTGGTTCGTGCAGCCGACGATCTTCACCGGGGTGCGCAACGACATGCGCATCGCGCAGGAAGAGGTGTTCGGGCCGGTGCTGTCGGTGATCCGCTTCAAGGAAGAGGCGGACGCCCTGCGCATCGCCAACGATGTGCGCTTCGGCCTGGCTGCCGCGGTGTGGACGAAGGACATCGGCCGCGCCATCCGCATGTCCGAGCGGCTGCAGGCCGGCACCGTCTGGGTCAACACCTACCGCGCGGTCAGCTTCATGGCGCCGTTCGGTGGCTACAAGGATTCCGGCCTGGGCCGCGAGAACGGCATCGATGCGGTGCGTGAGTACCTGCAGACGAAATCGGTCTGGATCAACAGCGGTGCCGTCGCCGGAAATCCCTTCGTGCTGCGTTGACGCAGCCATTCAAAAAAAATCGGAGACAAGAGCATGACATCCTCGACGATCACGCGGCGCGACCTGATGAAATGGGGCGCTGCCGTCAGCCTGGGCGTGCCCGCGGTTTCCGCGTTCGCGCAGGCCGCCCTGCCCAAGGGGCCGATCACCTTGGTCGTGCCGTTCGCCGCGGGCGGCGCCACGGATGTCGTCAGCCGGCTGGTTGCGCAGAAGCTGTCGGAGCGCATCGCTCGTGCGATCGTCGTTGAGAACGTGGGGGGTGGCGGCGGGTCCATTGGTGCCGCGAAGGTGGCGAAGGCGACCGCCGACGGCAGCGTCCTGTTGATGGGCACGATCGCGACGCACGTGATCAACCCCCTGTCCGCAGGTTCATCGCCCTACGACCCGCAGCGCGACTTCACACCCATCTCGCTGCTCGCCAAGGTGCCGAACGTGCTGCTGGTCGGCAACTCGGTCAAGGCGCAGAACCTGAAGGAACTCATTGCCCTGCTGAAGTCCCAGCCCGGCAAGTTCGCCTACGGGTCCTCGGGCGTCGGCACCCCTCCGCACTTGTCGGGGGAGCTGTTCAAGGCCATGGCCGGCGTGGACATCATTCACGTGCCCTACAAGGGGGGCGGGCCGGCCATGAGCGACCTGATCGGCGGGCAGATTCCCATCCTGTTCGACGTGCTTTCGGGCGCGGCGTCGCACATCCGCAGCGGCTCGGTGCGCGCACTGGCGATGACCCTGGACCAGCGCGCGCCGTCATTCCCTGACCTGCCGACCATGGCCGAGGCGGGACTGCCAGGCTACGAAACCTACACGTGGAACGCCATCTTCGGCCCGGTGGGTGTGCCGCGCAGCGTGGTTGACCAACTCAGCAAGGAACTGGTGGCGGTCGTCGCGCTGCCGGACGTGCAGGCGAAGCTGAAGGAGCTGAGCGCCACGCCCGTGGGTTCGACGCCCGAGGCGCTGGCCGCGCTGGTCAAGTCCGACCTCGCCAGGATGGGCTCGCTCATCAAGGCGATCGGTGGCCTGAAGCGGGAGTGAACAGGGCGCGACCCAACCCGCATCGGGTCGCCCCTCATCGGGTTACCCGGCTTTCCGTTCAGCGTGCAGCAGCTCAAGGAAGTGTGCCGCGGGTTTGCTCAAGGGGCGTTCGCGGGGCACCAGGCTGCCATAGGTCTCCAGCTTTTGCCTGAATGTGTAAGGCAGGATTTGCAGCACGCCGTGTCGGGCGTCCCGTTCAGCCACCGATTCGGGGATCACCGCCACGAGATCCGAGCGCTGGATGAGGTTGATCGTCGTGAGGATGGAGCCGGTTTCCATCAGGCCCTTGGGCAGGGCGGCATGGTGGTCGCGGAACTCGCGCTCGATCACATCGCGCATCGGGCTGCCCTGGGGCTGAAGGATCCAGGGGTAGTCGAGCAGGGCTTCAAATTCCACGCGGCGTTTGCGCGCCAGCGGGTGGTCGTTGCCCACGACGACGACGATCCGCTCGTCTTCGATGGCCGTGAACGTGCAGTCGATGCCGGCGGCCGTCACCATGCGGCCGATCACCACCTCCAGCACACCGTCGCGCAACTGCGCCAGCAGGCGGTCGCTGGTGTCGACCGCGATCTCCATCGCCAGCATCGGGAACTGCGCCTTGAGGTCCAGCAGGGCGTCGCACAGGCGCCCCGGAGACGCCGCCATGATGCTGCCGACCGAGAACTTGCCGGCGTCGCCCAGCCGGAGTTCGCCCAGCTCGCGGTTGAGCGCCTCCATGCTGCCGCGAATGCTGCGGAAATGGCCGGTCACGCGCTCGCCCGCGGTGTTGAGCTTGAGGCCGCGGCCGACCCGGTCGAACAGGCGTTGACCCAGGGCATCTTCCAGCTCATGCAGCATCTTGGTGGCCGCGGGCTGCGTCAGCCCGAGCTGGCCGGCGGCGGCGCGCAAGGTGCGCTGGTCATCAATGGCGAGGATCAGGGCGATCTGCCGCATGCGCAGGCGGTTGAGCAGTTGTGGCGTCGAATCCTGCCGGTCAATGGAACCCATGATTGATAACCTGAGGTTATGTTTCTATCAAGAGCTTTCATTTTACGGAAATCAATTTGATGCCTACGATCCGTGCATTCACAACCAGCGTCCGACCGGAGACATTCAGATGAATCGACTTCTTGCAACCGCCTGCTCGGCGTTGATCGCCCTGGGCGCCACCGCGGTTCACGCGCAAGCCCCCAGCTGGCCGTCCCGCTCCGTGCGCATCCTGGTCGGCTCCGCGCCCGGTGGCGGCACCGACGCCATGGCCCGCGCCGTGGCTGACCGCCTGGGGCCGCTGTTGGGCCAGCCCGTGGTGGTCGAGAACCGCCCTGGCGTGTCGAACACCCTGGCCGCCGACGTCACAGCCAAATCGACCGATGGCCACACCCTGCTCATGGGGGTCTCCACGGCCCACGCGATTGCACCGCACCTCATCAAGCTCGGTTACGACAGCAACAAGGACCTGGTGCCCGTGGCTTTTGTGGGCTCGGTGCCCAACGTGCTGGTGGCCTCCAACGAACTGGGGGTGAGCGATGTGCCCTCGCTGATCAAGCTGGCCAAAAGCAAGCCGGGCCAACTGAACTACGCCACCAGTGGCGCCGGCAGCACGCAGCACATTGCGGCCGAGCTGTTCAAGGACACGACAGGCGTGTTCATCACCCACATCCCCTACCGCGGCAGCGGCCCCGCGATCGTGGACCTGATCGGCGGGCAGGTGCAAATGAGTTTTGACACCCTGCCTTCGGTGCTGGGCCACATCAAGGGCGGCAAGATGAAAGCCCTGGCGGTGGCCGCTGCCAAGCGCAACCCGCAGCTGCCGAATGTGCCCACGCTGGCCGAGGCCGGCGTCAAGGGCGTGGAAATGAGCGCCTGGTATGGCATCTACATGCCCTCCGGCACGCCCAAGGCGGTGCAGGAGCGGGTGCTGAGCGAGGTCAACAAGGTGCTGGCCATGCCCGAGACCCGGGCCCGGCTGGATTCCATTGGTGCCGATATCACGCCCATGACCCAGGCGCAGTTCCAAGCCTTCCATAACGCCGAATACCAGCGCTTTGGCGATCTGATCCGCAAGAAGAACATCCGTCTGGACTGAGCCATGCGGGAAGACCTTGCCCTTGCGCGGGCCGAGTTCCTGGCCAGCAGTGACGACGCGCTGCTGCCCATTGTCGACGCGCACCACCATTTCTGGGACGTGGCGCACAACCCCCATCCGTGGCTGACGCAGCGTCCCCGCATTGCGTTCCGCTACGGCGACTACGAGGCCATTTGCCGCGACTTTCTGCCCGAAGACTACGCCCGGGCGCGCGGGGCACACCGTGTCATGCGCCATGTGACCATGGAAGGCGAGTGGGACCCGCAGGACACCGTGGGCGAGGCTGTGTGGATGCACGGGCTGGCCCTGCGCACCGGCGTGCCCCATGCCATGAGTGCCCAGATCTGGCTGGACCGTGGCGACGTGGCCGAGGTGCTGCGCCGCTACACCACGGCGCCACTGGCCGGCTTTGTGCGCAGCGTGCGCCACAAGCCCCGCAGCCTGCCGCGCCAGGAGTACCACGCAGGCTGGCAGGCGCCGGGCTCCATGCGCTGCCCGGTCTGGCGTGCCGGGTATGCCCGGCTGGCAGCCAGTGGCCTGGCTTTCGAGTTGCAGGTGCCCTGGTGGCACATGGGCGAGGCGGCAGAGCTGGCACACGACTTTCCGGCCACCCCCATCATCGTGAACCACGCCGGGCTGCCGGCGCAACGCGACGCCGCCTCCCTGGCCGCCTGGCGCACGGCCATGGCGGCGCTGGTGCCATGTGCCAACGTGCGGGTGAAGATTTCGGGGCTGGGGGTTGCCGGGCAGGCCTGGACGGCCGACGCGCAGGCGCCGGTGGTGCACACGCTGATCGACCTGTTCGGCGCCGGGCGCTGCATGTTTGCCAGCAACTACCCGGTCGACGGGCTGGTGGGCAGCCTGGACACGCTGTGGTCGGGCTTCAAGCAGCTCACCCGCACCTTGCCGCCGGCCCAGCGGCTGGCCCTTTTTTGTGACAACGCCGTGGCGGCCTATGGCCTCGACTGAGCGCGGCGCGCACGCTGTTTTTTTCCGTCAATCCTAGGAGACAACATGAAAATCATGCACAAACTGAGCCTTTCCCTGCTGGCCATGGGCCTGTCGACCGTGGTGGCCGCGCAGGACGTCAAGGCCAAACTGGGCACCAGCCTGCCCGAGACCCATCCGCAGACCATCGGCGCACGCAAGTTTGCCGAGCTGGCCGACAAAAAGAGCAACGGCCGCATCAAGATCACCGTGTACCCGGCTGCCGTGCTGGGCAGCGACCAGCAGATGCAGGGCGCCTTGCGCGGGGGCACGCAGGAGTTCACCATTCCGTCCACCGCCACGCTGGCCGGCCTCATCAAGGAATTTGGCGTCATCGGCCTGCCGTTCTCCTTTGCCAGCGAGAAGCAGGCCGACGCGGTGCTTGACGGCCCCTTTGGCCAGAAGCTGCTGGCCAAGCTGCCCGAGAAGGACCTGATTGGCCTGGCCTTCTGGGAAAACGGCTTCCGCAACTTCACCAACAGCAAGCGCCCCATCGTCAAGGCCGAAGACCTGGTTGGCCTGAAGGTGCGCACCATGCAGAACACGCTTTACATCGATCTGTTCAATGGTCTGGGCTCCAACGCCGTTCCCATGCCGGTCAATGAGCTGTTCTCGGCCCTGGAAAGCCGTGCGGTGGATGCGCAGGAAAACCCCTTTACCGTGGTGCACGCCCAAAAGTTCTACGACGTGCAGAAGTACCTGTCCACCACCGGCCACGCCTACGACGCCCTGGTGCTGCTGGCTTCCAAGAAGTTCTGGGATGGCCTGACCCCTGCCGACCGCAGCCTGCTGCAGGCCGCAGCCGTGGAAGCCACGGCTTTCGAGCGCAAAACCAGCCGCGACCTGAACCAGAGCGCCCGCGCCGATCTGCTCAAGCTCGGCATGGTGGTCAACGACGTGTCTGATGCCGAGCGCCAGCGCATGCGCGAAAAGCTGCAGCCGGTGATCGCCAAGCACCAGGCCACCGTGGGGCAGGACACCGCGCGCGAGTTTTTCGAAGCCATTGCCAAGGCGCCCAAATAAGCGGGCAGCCCCGTCCATTTTCTGAAAGGTGTTTTGCGTGACCGACTCCCGACTTCCCGTTGTGGCCCTGACGCTGGGCGATCCAGCCGGCATTGGCCCTGAACTGATCGCCCGCCTGCTGGCGCAGCCTGAAGTGGCGCGCCGCGCCAACGTGGTGCTCATCGGGGACCCCTGGCTCTGGCAAGACGGTCAGCGCATCGCTGGCGTGCAGGTGCCCACCCAGCCCGTGCCCAGCCTGGCCGCCGTGCGGGGCCGTGCCGACACCACGCTGCCGGCCTTCCTGCCGGTCGATACGGTGGATGCGGCCCAGGTGCAGCGCAGCCAGGCCCAGGCTGTGGGCGGGGCCTCGGTGCTGCGCGTGCTGAACCTGTGCATGGACGCCGCCCGGACCGGCGAGATCGACGCGATCTGCTTTGCGCCGCTCAACAAGTTCGCCATGAAACAGGGTGGACTGAAACATGAGGACGAACTGCACCACTTCGCCGAATACCTGGGTGTCACCGGCTACTTCTGCGAGTTCAACACCCTGGGTGATCTGTGGACCGCACGGGTGTCCTCGCACATCCCGCTGAAAGACGCGGCCAGCTACCTCAGCCAGGCGCGCATCCAGGACGCAACCCGCCTGATCTACCGCTCGCTGCAGGCCGCCGGCATCGCGGTGCCGCGCGTGGCCGTGGCGGCTTTCAACCCGCACGGCGGCGATGGTGGCACCTGCGGCCGTGAAGAAGTCGAGATCATCGAACCCGCTGTGCGGGCCCTGCAGGCTGAAGGACTGGCCGTGGCCGGGCCGTTTCCTGCGGACACCATCTTCCTCAAGGCCCGCGACGGCGATTACCAGGCCATCGTGACGATGTACCACGACCAGGGCCAGATCGCCATCAAGCTGATGGGCTTCAGCCAGGGCGTGACGGTGCAGGGCGGCCTGCCGGTGCCGATCACGACGCCAGCCCATGGGACGGCCTACGACATCGCAGGCCAGGGCCGGGCCGACGCCAATGCCATGACCAACGCTTTCCATATCGCTGTCCGCATGGGTGCGGCCAGCCTCACCCCCTGAATCAAAGGACCTACCTCATGAAAATCAAATCCGTACGCGCCCGTGTCTTTGAATGGAAGGGCAAGACCGTTCCGCCGCAAGGCAATTTCTGCTCCAACGCCATGGACCTGGTCTATTCCAAGACCGAGACCATGAGCACCTTCCGCTTCCATTCCTGGACCGTGGTGGAGATCGAAACCGACGACGGCATCGTCGGCCTGGGCAACGTGGCCTTGGCCCCGAAGATCGCCAAGGCCATCATCGACGAGTACCTCACGCCGCTGGTGCTGGGCCAGGACCCGTGGGACTACGAATACCTGTTCCAGCGCATGTACCGCGCCACCCATGCCTGGGGCCGCAAGGGCATCACCATGGCGGCCATCTCGGCGGTTGATCTGGCGATCTGGGACATCCTGGGCAAGAGCGTCAACAAGCCGGTGTTCAAGCTGCTGGGCGGCCGCACCAAGGAAAAGATCCCCTGCTACTACAGCAAGCTCTACCGCACCGACATCAAGGAAATGCAGGACGAGGCGCAGAAGTTCCTGGACCAGGGCTTCACCATGTTCAAGTCGCGCTTCGGCTACGGTCCGGCGCACGGCACCCAGGGCGTTGCGGCCAACCTCAAGGCCGTGGAAGCCCTGCGTGAAGTCATCGGCTACGACAACGACCTGATGCTCGAGTGCTACATGGGCTGGAACCTCGAATACGCCAAGCGCATGCTGCCCAAGCTGGAGAAGTTCCAGCCGCGCTGGCTCGAAGAGCCGGTGATCGCCGACGACATCGACGGCTACGCCGAACTGAATCAGCTCACCAGCATCCCGATCTCGGGCGGCGAGCACGAATTCAGCCTCTACGGCTTCAAGCAGCTGCTCGACAAGAAGGCAGTGAGCGTGGTGCAGTACGACACGAACCGCGTGGGCGGCATCACGGCCGCGCACAAGATCAATGCGCTGTGCGAGGCCTACAGCGTGCCGGTGATCCCGCACGCCGGCCAGATGCACAACTACCACCTGACCATGAGCACGCTGGCCTCGCCCATGAGCGAGTACTTCCCCATGCACGACGTGGAAGTGGGCAACGAGCTGTTCTATTACATCTTCGACGGCGAGCCCGTGGCCGAGAATGGTTTCATCCAGCTCGACGACCACAAGCCCGGCCTGGGCCTGACGCTCAAGACCGAGTTCCTCGACCAGTTTCACATCACCGAATAAGCCGGCCATGCAACCCCGCTACAAGGGCGTGTTCCCGGTGGTGCCCACCACCTTCCACGAGGATGGTTCGCTGGATCTGGACAGCCAGAAGCGCTGCCTCGATTTCATGATTGATGCCGGCTCCAACGGCCTGTGCATCCTGGCCAACTTCTCCGAGCAGTTTTCCTTGTCGGACGAGGAGCGAGAAACCATCACCCGCACGGCGCTGGAGCACGTGGCCGGCCGCGTGCCGGTGATCGTGACCACCACCCACTACGGCACGGCGGTCTGCGCCGAACGCAGCCGCCGCGCGCAGGAGCAGGGCGCGGCCATGGTGATGGTGATGCCGCCTTACCACGGCGCCACCTTCCGCGTGCCCGAGCCGCAGATCTATGAGTTCTACGCGCGCCTGTCGGACGCTATCGACATTCCCATCATGGTGCAGGACGCGCCGGCCAGCGGCACGGTGCTCTCGGCGCCCTTCCTCGCGCGCATGGCCCGGGAGATCGAGCACCTGAGCTACTTCAAGATCGAGACCCCTGGCGCCGCCAGCAAGCTGCGTGAGCTGATCCGCCTGGGCGGCGACGCGGTGGAAGGCCCCTGGGACGGCGAAGAAGCCATCACGCTGCTGCCGGACCTCGATGCCGGCTGCACCGGCGCCATGACCGGCGGCGCGTACCCGGATGGCATCCGTACCATCATGGACGCCTGGTTCGCCGGCGACCGCGAAGCCGCGATCACGGCCTATGGCCGCTGGCTGCCGCTGATCAATTATGAAAACCGCCAGGGCGGCATCCTGACCGCCAAGGCCTTGATGAAGGAAGGCGGCATCATTGCCTGCGAAGCGCCGCGCCATCCGTTCCCCGCCATGCACCCCGACGTGCGCAAGGGCTTGATGGACGCCGCCCGCAGGCTGGACCCCATGGTGTTGCGCTGGGGCCGGTGACAACGCCGTCGGTGGCCGGCGCCGGCCACCGACGCCACGGGCTTCTCCGACACGCCACGCAGGTCCGGCGCCACAGCCCGTTCGTCAGAACCCGACCCTATTGAACACAAACGTTCACACAATCGGCCTATGATTCCGGGCTATGTTCAAGTGGATCCCCAAAAAACGGCGAGCGACGCAGCGCTACGAAACAGCGGCCGTGGGGCTGCTGGTTCTCGGCGGCGCCTTCTTGATCGTGCCGAGTTTTTTGGGAGGTGCCGCCGGCGCCTCGGCATTGTCAGCGCTCCGGCCCCTCGGACTTTTGCTCGGGGTGGTGGGTGGCGCGCTGAAAGGGCTGGGGCGCATGGCCGCAAGACGCCTGGCCTTGCACGAGGGGCAGGCTTATCGGGCTGCGGGACCGTTTGAAAAAATGGGCCCTTTTTTCAACAGCGAAGTCGCCGCGCACCTGGCCGCCGCGGAATTGGCGTTGAACCGGGCCAGACCCAGGCCCTCGTCGTGGAGCAGCGACGTTTTTGAAATCATCCGGTGGGAGCGTCTGGAGGCGGTGGTCGAGGCGCTGTTCCTGCAGGCGGGGTTCAAGACAGAGTCCCGGTCTCATGGTGCCGGGGGCGGGATGGACGTCTGGCTGTATTCACGCCATCAACCTGGCGCGCCCGTCAGTCTGGTGCATTGCGGGCACGGGCCGGGCAAGCCCATCGGCGTCGAGGGCATCCGCGACATGCTGGGCATGATGATGGCTCAGAGCGTGATGCGCGGGCAGTACGTGACCACGTCGACCTACACGGAAGAGGCCGTGGCGTTCGCGCGCAACCACGGGATCAACCTGTTGGACGCTAATGGGCTGCTGGCCTTGATCGGCCGGCGAACCCCGGAACAGCAGCAGGCGCTGCTGGATCTTGCGCTGGAGGGGGCTTCCTGAGGGCGTGGCTTTGCAGTTAGGGCCTAAAGCGCCTAAGATTTGACCGGGCGCGCCGATCAACCTTTTGAGGAGCAATGCGATGAGCAACCATGTCTACAAGCTGCTTGAACTCACCGGTTCCTCCAGCGTGAGCATTGAGGAGGCCGTGAGCAACGCCATTGCGAAGGCGCACGAGACGGTGCGCAACATCCAGTGGTTCACCGTCACCGAGACC
>JAHFQI010000228.1 GCA_023259355.1 Comamonadaceae bacterium | reverse complement strand
AATGGCGGTCTGATCGAATCCGTGGACATGAGCGACGCCGAAACCGGCATCACCTTTCCCGAGCGCTTTTTCACCCCTTGACCCCCGGAAAGTCCGCATGCGCAACACCCGCCACCCGGCCTACGACCTGACCACGCTGTGGCGGCTTGACGCGCCGATCGATGCGGTGTGGGACGCGATCTACCACGCCGAGGCGTGGCCGCTGTGGTGGAAAGGCGTGGAGCGCGTGGACACCCTGGACCACGGCAACGCCGACGGCCTGGGCGCCCGGCAACGCTACACCTGGAAAAGCGTGCTGCCCTACCGCCTGAGCTTCGTCGGGCGCGTGACACGCATTGAACCCTTGCGCCTGCTCGAAGGGCAGGTGGAAGGCGAACTCGAAGGTGTTGGCCGCTGGCATTTCGGGCAGGATGGCGGTCTGACCACCGTCCGCTACGACTGGCAGGTGCGCACCACCCTGCCCTGGATGAACCTGATCGCCCCGCTCGCGAAACCGGTCTTCCGCTGGAACCACCACGCGATCATGCGGGCCGGCGGCATCGGCCTGGCCCGCCATCTGGGTGCGAGACTCAAACCGCCACCGCGCCGCTCGCCTTGAGGGCCTCTATTTGCGTGGTGCCTCGACCGGCGGCGTGCCTTCCTTGAACAGCTGCATCAGTTGCGCGCGCAATTCCGGCGTGTCCTCGTGTTTGTGCACGGCCACGGCATGCTCCACGGCCGCTTCCAGCAACTCCTTGTCCGAGTCGGCGCTCAGCGCAACCGTGCAGTTCATCTCGCTCGGATATTCCCGGCAATCAATGTATTTGCGTGTCATGACAACCCCCTCATCAGGTAACGATGAAACGACTCGGGTTGGCGCGAGGCTCCGTCCGACAAGGCGTCTGCCCGGGTAAAGCTCCTTTGCGGACACCGCCGCATCTTTATTTATAGCCCGGGAATCCGCCGCCGCAAGAGCCCGGCGGCGCAGGCATGCGCCGGTCAGGCGCCTTCGGGCTTGATCTGGGCGCGCGCGATCACCGGCTTCCAGCGCGCCTGCTCGGCCTGGATGAAGGCGCCGAATTCGGCCGCGGTGTTGCCCACGGCCAGGGCCGTGTCGTGCGCCAGCTTGTCCTTGACCAGCGTGCTGCGCGCGGCCTTGACAGCCTCGGCCTCCAGCTTCGCCACGTGGGCCTTGGGCCATTTGCTGGGCGCCAGCAGGCCGTACCACTGCGTCATCTCGAAGCCCTTGAAGCCTTGCTCGGCCACGGTGGGCACATCGGGCAGCTGCGGCAGGCGCGTGCTGGTGCCGGTGGCGATGCAGCGCAGCTTGCCGGCCTTGATGAACTGCAGCAGCGCGGGCGCGCCGACGGCAGCAGCCTGGAGCCGGCCCGACAGCAGGTCGGTCAGCATCGGGCCCGTGCCGCGGTAGGGCACGTGCAGCACGAAGGTATCGGTCGCCATCTTGAGGTATTCGAAGGCCAGGTGGCCGGCGCTGCCGTTGCCGGCGGAGCCGTAGTTGAGCTGGCCCGGCTTGGACTTGGCGTAGGCGATGAACTCCTTGAGGTTCTTCACCGGCAGGTCCGGGTGCACCACGTAAAGGCTGGGCACCTTGGAAACCAGCGTGATCGGCACGAAATCCTTGATCGGGTCGTAGGGCAGCTTGGGGAAGATGAAGGGGTTCACGGCCAGCGTGCCGATGTGGCCCAGGACCAGCGTGTGCTCGTCGGTGGAATTGGCCACTTCCTGCATCGCGATGTTGCCGGCCGCGCCGGGCTTGTTGTCCACGAACACGTTCTGGCCGATCGTCTTGGCCATCTCGCCGGCGACCGCGCGCGCGACGATTTCGGAACTGCCGCCCGGCGCGAACGGCACCACCAGCCGCAGCGGCTTGGTCGGCCAGGCCGCCTGTGCGCGGGTGAGCAGGGGCGTGCCGGCCAGCGCGGCTGCGCTGGCGCTGGCGAGCCACTGGCGGCGGGTGAAGGTGTGAAGTGGGTTGGTCATGGGATGGGTCCTGGGTGAGAGGGAAAAAGGAGTGAAGGGCGTTATTCCAGCGCGATGCCGCGCGCCTTGACCACGCGGGCCCAGAGCGCCATCTGCTGCTGCACGAAGGCCTGGGCGGCGTCGGGGCTGCCCTTTTGAATTTCGCCGCCGAGCTGGGCGATGCGGGCTTTGACTTCGGGCGCCTCCAGTGCCTTCTGCAGCGCGGCCGAGAGTTTGCCGACCACGGCGTCGGGTGTGCCGGCCGGCGCCAGCACCACGTTCCACTCGTAGACCTCGGCGCCGGGCACGCCGGCTTCGGCCAGCGTGGGCACCTCGGGCAGGATGGGCGAACGCCTGGCCGATGTGACGGCCAGCGCGCGCAACTTGCCGCCCTGGATGTGGCCCAGCGTGGAGGCCAGGTTGCCGAAGAACAGCGGCACCTGGCCGCCGATCACGTCGTTGAGCGCGGGGCCGCCGCCCTTGTAGGGCACGTGCACCATGTCCACCTTGGCGGCGGACTCGAACAGCGCGCCGGCCAGGTGTTGCGCCGAGCCGTTGCCCGAGGAGGCGAACGAAACCGCGTCTTTCTTGACACGCGCAGCGGCGGTGAGTTCGGCCACGTTTTTGGCGGGGAACTTCGCGTTGACCAGCAGCACGTTGGGGAACAGCGCGATCACACCCACGGCGCGGAAGGCTTTCTCGCTGTCGTAAGGCAGCTTGGCGTAGAGCGCCGGGTTCACCGCGAAGGACGAGGCATCGAGCATCAGCGTGTGGCCGTCGGGCACGGCCTTGGCCACGGCGGCGGCACCGATCTGGCCACCGGCGCCGGGTTTGTTTTCGACGATCACGGGCTGGCCCAGCGCCTCGCCGAGTTTGGGCGCGATCAGGCGCGCCATGGCGTCGGCGCCACCGCCGGGCGGGTAGGTCACGACCAGCGTGACGGGTTTGGTCGGCCAGGCCGTGGCCGGCTGGCTGGCCGGTTGGGCCACGGCGCCGGACATCGACGCAAGCCCGGCGATCGCCGCACCGGCAACAAGCAGCGAGCGGATCGCCAGGGGTTTGGGGGCGGACATGAACATGGGGGTCTCCGGGCTGGTGATTGAAAGTCGGGCTCAGCGCACCTGCGCCGTGTACTGGAAGGCAAAAGCGTCGCCCAGCGTGCTGCGCAGTTCCACGCAGCGGCCGCCCATGTCGAACGCGCGGCGCTGCACCTGGGCGCAGGGGTGGCCGGCGTCCAGTTTCAAGAGGGCCGCCTGGTCGGCGCTGAGCAGGCCGAAACTCAAGCAGTCTTCGGCGCGATGGATGGTGACGCCGCAGACCCGCTGGTACATGGGGTAGAGCAGGTCGTCCCACGCGGCGGTGTCGGAGGCGGAAAGGGGGTCGAACAGCGGCAGCGGCAGCGTGATGTCTTCGAGCAGCACCGGCTGACCATCCAGGCTGCGCAGGCGTTGCAGGCGCAGCACGCTGGCGCCGGCCGGCAGGCCCAGCGCCTCGGCCGCTTCGGCGCTGGCCAGCAGCACCTGCCGCGTCAGGATGCGCGAGCGCGGCGCGGCCTGCAACTCGCCCCCGTGGCGGAAGCGGAAAAACCGCAGCATGGAGGCGCCGCCCAACCCCGCGCGCACAAAGGTGCCACGCCCGTGCTGGCGCTCCAGCAGGCCGTCGGCCACCAGCAGGGCCAGCGCCTGGCGCAAGGTGCCCAGCGCCACGCCGTGTTCTTTGGCCAGCAGCGCTTCGGCCGGCAGCGCCGTGCCTGGCACCCATTCGCCCTGCGTGATACGCGCGCGCAGGCTCGCCGCCAGCCAGCCGTAGCGGCTCTGGCCCGGCGCGGGCTGGTCGGCGTTCGCGCCGGTTGGCGCCGTGGGCAGCGTGATTTCCATTGATTTAGTCCTCTAGATGACTAGAATGTACGTCATGACTTCTGATTTGTCAAAAACTGCGGTGGACGCGCACTTTCATGTCTTCGAGGCACCGCGCCCGCAAGCCGGCGCGCGCTACACCCCCGCCTACGCGGCCCCACTGTCCGCCTGGGCCGCGGCCGCGCAGCCGCTGGGCGTGGGGCGCGGCGTGCTGGTACAGACCAGCTTCATGGGCACCGACAACCGCGCCCTGCTGGCCGAACTCGCGAAGCACCCCGACGCACTGCGCGGCGTGGCCGTGGTGGCGCCAACGGCCGACCTGCGCGCGCTGCAGGTCCTGCACGCGGCCGGCGTGCGCGGCATCCGGCTGAACCTGGCGGGCGCCTCCACCGATGTGGAGGCCTGGACGGGCGCGACGGTGTTGTGGGACGCGCTGGCGGCGCTGGGCTGGCATCTGGAACTGCACACCGACACCGGCAGGCTGCCCGACGTGCTGGCGCAATTGCCGGGCAG
>JAHFQI010000227.1 GCA_023259355.1 Comamonadaceae bacterium | reverse complement strand
TGGCCCGCGTGGTGGGCGAGAAGAAGGCGCGCGAGATCTGGTACCTGAACCGCCGCTACAGCGGCGCCGAAGCCGTGGCCATGGGCCTGGCCAACGTGTGCGTGCCGCACGAGCAGCTGGATGCCGAAGTGCAGAAGTGGGGCGAGGAAATCGGCGAGCGCAGCCCGACGGCCATTGCGATTGCCAAGCGCAGCTTCAACGCCGACACGGCGCACCAGAGCGGGATTGCCGGCCTGGGCATGTACGCGCTGAAGCTCTACTACGACACCGAGGAGTCGCGCGAGGGCGTGAATGCGCTCAAGGACAAGCGCAAGCCAGACTTCCGCAAGTTCGCCAAGTAATCTATTGATCGGAACCCGAGTCATGCAAGTCGATTCCCTCAATCCGTCCGGCGCTGTGTGGTGGCCCGACCGCAGCACGGTGGAAAACGCCAACCTCACTCGCTTCATGCGGGCGCTCGGGGTCGACAGCTTCGAGGCGCTCAATGAACGCGCCAGCGCCGATCCGGCGGGGTTTCACGACGCGCTGATCCGCTTTCTCGACTACCGGTTCGAGCAACCTTACGAGCAGGTTCTGGATCTCAGCGAGGGGCTACCTTTCGCACGCTGGTGCGTGGGTGGCACGACCAATGTGGTGCTCAACTGCATCGACCGGTGGCGCGACACGGCGCGTTACACGCAAGCCGCGCTGGTCTGGGAGGGTGAAGACGGCACGGTGGTTACCCGGACTTTTGCCGATCTGGACCGCGAAACCTGCCAACTGGCCTGGGGCCTGCGCAGCCTGGGCCTGGGGCACGGCGACGTCGTGGGCATGTTCCTGCCCAACTTGCCGGAGGCGGCCGCGGCCATGCTGGCCGTGGCCAAGATCGGCGGCATCGTGCTGCCCATGTTTTCGGGCTTCGGCGCCGACGCCATCGCGCAGCGCCTGAACGATGGCCACGCCAAAGCCTTGATCACGGTCGACGGTTCCCTGCGGCGCGGCAAGCCCGTCGGCGCCAAGGTGATCGCCGACGAGGCGCTGCGCCACTGCCCCGACGTCCGCCACGTCGTGGTACTGGGCCATCTGGCCACCGAGCATGCGTGGCAAGCCGGGCGCGATCACTGGTGGCATGAGCTCGCCGCTGGCGCACCTGACGACTGCACGGCCGTGCCGACGGAAGCCATGCCCGCCGACGATCCGTTCCTGCTGATGTTCACATCGGGCACCAGCGGCAAGCCCAAGGGCGTGGTGCACACGCATTGTGGTTTCCCGGTCAAGACGGCGCTGGACATGTCGATCTGCATGGACCTCAAGCCCGACGACCGCTTCCTGTGGATGTCGGACATGGGGTGGCTGGTGGGTCCGATCCTGGTCTTTGGCGGCCTGCAGGTCGGTGCCACGGTGGTGCTGGCGGAAGGTGCGCCCAACTATCCCGAGCCAGACCGCCTGTGGCGTCTCATCGAGCGTCACCGTGTCACCTACCTGGGTCTCGCACCCACGGTGGCACGTCTGTCGATGTCGATTGAGGAGGAGGTCTTTGCCCAGCGCGACCTCTCCTCGTTGCGTGTCATCGTTTCCACCGGCGAGCCCTGGACACCCGAGGCCTGGCAATGGACCTTCGAACGCGTGGGCCAGCGCAAAGTCCCGCTGCTCAACTATTCCGGCGGCACTGAGGTGGGCGGCATCCTGACGGGCACGGTGATCCATCCGCTCAAGCCTTGCGCCTTTGCCGGCCCCGTGCCAGGGACGGGCGCCGATGTGGTCGATGCCGAAGGCGTCAGCGTTGGACTGGGCGTGACGGGCGAGCTGGTGATGCGCAGCCCCAGCATCGGACTCACACGCGGCTTGTGGCATGACCGGGCGCGCTACCTCGAGAGCTATTGGTCGCGCCTGCCGAACCTGTGGGTGCACGGCGACTTCGCCAGCCGCGACGCCGACGGCATGTGGTACGTGCACGGCCGTTCCGACGACACGCTCAAGATCGCCGGCAAGCGCACCGGGCCGTCCGAAATCGAGGCGCTGTTAATGGCCACCGGACTGCTGCTGGATGCGGCTGTGATCGGCGTGCCCGATGCCGTCAAAGGCACGGCGGTGGTCTGTGTTTGCGTCCCGCGCCCGGGCATCGAGAGGGATGCCGCGGTCAAACGCCTCTCTGGCGCGGTGGTAGCAGGGCTGGGCGGGGCGTTCAAGCCCGCCCAGGTGGTTTTCGTGGCCGACCTGCCACGCACTCGCAACATGAAGGTGATGCGCCGCGTCGTCCGCGCCGCCTGGCTCGAAGAAGACCCGGGTGACCTGAGCACGCTGGTCAACCCGGCATCAGTCCAGGACATCCGCTCGGCGCAGACCGCGCAAGGCAAGACGTGATTCCATCTGCCGACTCGCCCGTCGGCTGTTCATTGCCAGCTAGGAGACATCCATGATTCAATTTTCCATTCCCCCAACCCGTTTCAAGAACCGCCGTTTGTTGACCCTTGGCGCCGCGGCCCTCCTGGCGGCGGCAGCGCTGCCTGCCGCCGGCCAGACGGCGGCGTGGCCGAACAAGCCTGTGCGCCTGGTGGTGGGGTTTGCCGCGGGCGGTGGCACGGACGTGATGGCCCGCGCCGTGGCGCAGTCGCTCGGCGAAGCGCTGGGTCAAGCGGTCATTGTCGATAACAAGCCCGGCGCCAGCGGCAACGTGAGTGCGAGCGAAGTGGCCCGGGCCGCACCCGATGGCTACACCTTCCTCGTCGCACCGACCTCGGTCGAGACGGCCAACCCGTCCCTCTTCAAGTCCAACCTGCTGCCCTCGCGCGACCTGACGCCTGTGATGGGGATCGGCCGCATGCAGATGTACGTGGTCGCCCGCCCCACGCTGGAGGTCAAGGATCTCAAGGAGCTGGTCGCCCTGGCCAAGTCCCAGCCGGGCAAGTTGAACTTCGCGTCCTCCGGCGCCGCCACGCCGCCCCACCTGGCGGGCGAGTTGTTCAAGCAAAGCACTGGCACCTTCATTACGCACGTCCCTTACCGCGGCTCCGCGCCTGCTCTGCAGGACGTGATGGCCAGCCAGGCCGATTTCGTCTTCGACCCGGGCATCGCCTTCCCGCACATCCGCAGCGGCAAGGTCAAGCTGCTGGGCGTGGCCAGCGACCGCAAGTCGCCGTTCTTCCCCGACGCGCCCACCTACGCCGACATGGGCATCAAGAACGCGAGCCTGGACATCTGGTTCGGCGTCTGGGCGCCGAACAATGTGCCGGCCGACATCGCTGCGCGTCTCACCCGTGAGCTGACCAAAGCCCTGGCGGCACCTGCGGTCAAGCAGCGATTCAACAACCTGGGGGCGGAGCCGGCCCCGTTGGAAACGGCCGCCTTCAGGAAGCTGCTGACCGACGAAGGCAAGATGCTGTCAACCCTGATCAAGGAGCGCAAGATCGTTGTGGACTGACGGCTGTGCCCACACGCGCACCCCCATCTTCAAGCAAACAAGAAACCCACCATGGCACTCGACACCGAATCCTTTGACATCCTGCTCCCCACGATCCAGCGCTTCATTCGCGAGCGCCTGATGCCAGCCGAGAACCACCTCGAAGAATACGACGAGGTCCCGGCCGAGATCATCGAAGACATGAAGGAAATGGGCCTGTTCGGCCTGACCGTCCCCGAGGAATTCGGCGGCATCGGTCTGTCCGTGAGCCAGGAAATCCTGGTCAACTACGAGCTGGGCCGCACCGCCGCAGCCTTCCGCTCGGTGTTCGGAACCAACATCGGCATTGGCTCGCAGGGCATCCTGATGGACGGCACGCCCGAGCAGAAGGCCGAGATCCTGCCCAAGGTCGCCAGCGGCGAACTGATCATGTCCTTCGCGCTGACCGAGCCCGATGCCGGTTCCGACGCCGCCTCGCTGAAGACCAGCGCCCGGCTGGACGGCGACCACTACGTGCTCAACGGCACCAAGCGCTTCATCACCAATGCCCCGCGTGCCGGCGCCTTCACCCTGATGGCGCGCACCGGCGGCCCGGGCGCGGGTGGCGTCTCGTCCTTCATCGTCCCGGCCAACAGCCCGGGCCTCAAGCTCGGCAAGAACGACAAGAAGATGGGCCAGCGCGGCACCAAGACCTGCGACGTGATCCTGGAAAACGTTCGCGTGCCGGCGGCCAACATCATCGGCGGCGTGCCCGGCCAGGGCTTCAAGACCGCGATGAAGGTGCTCGACCGTGGCCGCCTCAACATTTCGGCCGTGTCCTGCGGCCTGGCCTCGCGCATCCTCGACGAGTCGGTGGCGTACGCCCGTGACCGCAAGCAGTTCGGCAAGGCCATCGGCGAGTTCCAGCTGATCCAGGCCATGCTGGCCGACAGCCAGGCGGAGTTGCTGGCGGGTTGGTCGCTG
>JAHFQI010000084.1 GCA_023259355.1 Comamonadaceae bacterium | reverse complement strand
CAGGCTGGCCAGCTGGTCCAGGCGCTCGCCATGCTGCTGCGTCCACCGGGCCTCGGCGTCGATGCGGGCGCGAACCAAATCGTCGGACTGCGCCAGCAACCGGTTTATGTCGCCAAGGGTCTGGCTGGCATGGCGGCCGGCGCGCTCGCTGATCTCGCTGGCGGTCTTCTCCAGCGTTTCGCACACGGCCTGCTGCTGGGCCAGCGTCTGCGCGCCCACGCCCTGCCATTCGCTCTGGAGCGTGGCGGCCATGGACGCCAGCGACTTCGTCCAGGCGTCCAGCCGTTGGCGGTCGGCCTCGGCCTGGTCGGATTGCGACCGCGAGACGGCCTCGTTGACGGTGGCGACCAATGCGCCGGCGCGCTGCTCGAAGCGGTCCGTGAAGGTCGCCAGGGCCCGGTCCAGGCCCTGGACCTGGTGTTCACTGGTGCGCGCATGGGTCTGCAGGGCCGTCGTCCATGTCTCGGACACGGTGGCGGCGGTGGCGCTGAACGCGCTGGTGAGGCTGTTCAATTGCGTTTGCGCCGCGTCGCTCACACGCTCGTGCAGGCGCTTCGATTCCTGCGCCATCTCCGCCATCGCCGCCTCGACCACCGGCTTGAGGCTTTCGCCCGCTGTGCGCGCGCTGGCCGCCAGGCTGTCTTTCAATGACTGGCCCACCGTGTCAGCCAGACCGGTGTAGGCCACCGTCACCTCGCGGTGGAACTGCGCCTGGCTGCCCAGCAGCTGCTCGTTCAATTGCTGGTTGCGGCGCTCCATGCTGTCCATCATGGCCTGCAGGCCGTGGACCACGTCGGGCAAGGCCTGCGCCTGCACCTGCAGCGCCTTGAAGGTTTCCTGACGCTGATGGGCCAGCGAGAACGGCCGGAAAGCGGTCGCAATGCGGCTGTCCAGCCGCCGCGCGACGTCCACCCGCTCGCGGCGGCTGAGGGCCGACAGCAGGCCCAGCATGGCCGACGCGGCCACCCCGGCCACCGAGGTGCCAAACGAAAGCCCCAGGCCCTTGATCGGTGCTGCCAGCGCCGAGCGGATGGCGTGCAGATCCGTCGAGCCTTCCAGGGCGAACACGGCCCCCTTGAAGGTCACGACCATGCCCAGAAAGGTGCCGAGCATCCCCAGCATCACCAGCAGCCCCACCAGGTAGGGTGTCAGCGCGGGGCCGGGCAAGGCGGCCCGTTCCCCCTCGATCCGCGACCGCACGGCGTTTTGCAGCGAAGGGTGCACGCCGCCCAGCCAGGCGCCCACGTCGGGCAGGGGCTGCGGAATGTGGTCCAGCGCCACCGCCAGCGAGGACGTGGCCGCGCGAAACTGTCGCAGCTCGAACGCGCCCAGCCCATACACCCCGGCAATCACCGCCGTCATGGCCAGGGCCAACCCACTCGAACCGACAAAACCGATGCCCACCCAGGTCACGGCCATCAGGCCGAGGGCGAAGGCCACTGCAAAAAAAATCCTGTTCATGCGTACGTCTCAAGCTCGTTGCTGAATGCTTCCATCAATCCCTCGACCGGCTGCAACCGGACCTCCAGTTCGGCCAGCAAGACCGCCTGCATCTCCTTGCCGAAGTCGTCCAGCCACCCGCCCGCCTGGGCCCACAAGGCCGGGTCGTCCTGCTGCGCAGGGTCGAGCCCAAGCTGGTGGGTCTTGCGCAAATGCTCGAAGCGTCGCTCCAGCAGCACAGGCACCGTTGACAGCAGTTTTTGCTCGCGCCCCCCGAGCGTCTGGTCCAGCACGGCATCGAGGGTGGCCAGTTGGCCGAGCTGGGGGGAGGCCCGTGAAAGGGCTTGCCGGACCTGGGCTCGCAAGGGGCCAATCGTCAATTCCATGTGGCGTTGCCGGTCGAGATAACGCTGGCGATACGGCGCATAGCCAGCGCCCGCTTCATGGGCACGGGATCCATCGTTCGCCGTCATGGCCTTCACCAGGGCCGTCCGCACCCGGTGAAATTCGGCTTCCACGGCGCGGGTCATGGCCGGCCGCGCATCCGGTGGCCGCTCTTCGGCCGCCGTCTTCTTGATCGGCTGTTGCGCCGCATGCAGCTTGATGGCGTCGAAGGCGTCCAGCCACAGGCTCAGTCGTTCCGCAACGTCCTGTCTGGACGCCTCACCCTCCACGAAGGTCAAATCACCGAGCAAGCGAACGAGTCTCGAACTGCCGAAGTTCCTGCGCAAATCCATTCCTTTGAATCACTGGGGGCCATCACCATCTTTCAAGCATGGTGAGACGGTGACGGGCCGTGCAAGTCATCCGCCGAGGGCCTGCACCGGTACCGGCACGGCGGTCGGTGACAACTGCTGGACCCGCCCTGCCGCCAACCAGGTTGTTGTGTGCGCACAACAACCTTGGCAGGCCCGGTGGCAGGCAGCGATTAGAACCGATCTTGGCGACCAGGCGGGGGCCGCACGCCGGTTTGGAGCGACGCCACCCCGCCGCCATCGGACAAATGCCGCATCCGCTTGATGTCGCGCTGGGGCGGTTCGCCAAACAGGCGGCTGTAGTCACGACTGAACTGCGAGGCGCTTTCGTAGCCCACGCGCGCCGCCGTGCTGCCCGCATCCAGCGCCTGATTCAGCATCAGTTGCCGCGCCTCCTGCAGGCGCAACTGCTTCTGATACTGCACGGGGCTCATGCCCGTGAGGTTGCGGAAGTGCAGCCGGAATGTCGATGGACTCATGTGCACGCGGGCGGCGAGATCGTCCATCAGCACGTCGTGGATGAAGTTCTGCTTGAGCCATGCCGCGGCCTGTGCGATCTGGTGGCTGGGCGAACCCGCCGACAGCAGGTGCCGAAGGTAGGGCCCATGCGGGCCGGACAGCAGACGCACCATGATCTCCTGCTGGATCAAGGGCGCAAGGTTGGCAATGAGTTGAGGCTCTTTCAGCAGCTGGACCAGGCGGATCAACGCATCGAGCATCGGCGCTTCCAGCGGGCTCAGAGAGATCGCTCGGGGCGTTTGATCGCGTGGCAGCGGCGGCAGGTCCATCTCCGCCGCCCATTGCACCAGGGCGCGCTCATCCAGGGTCAGCAACATGCCCAGAAAGGGCTTGGCCAGGTCGGCCCGGGTGACATGGGCAACGACGGGCAGGTCAACCGTCGTCAGCAGGGACTGGCCGGGCCCGTAGTTGATCACCTGCCCGCCGAGGACGACCTGCTTGCCGCCCTGCGTGACGACGGCCAGCCCGAGCCCGTAGATGCAGGGCATGGGCTCTGTCTTGACGCTGCGGCGGTGGAACGTGAGACGCGGGATGCCCGTCTGGTGGTCGCCGTCGTTTTGAGCAATCTGGCCGATCGCCAGGGCCAAGGTGTCGATGGACATGGTCAGTCTGTCTGAAGGGGCGGGGTCGTCGGGTAAGTCAATCGTCCAGTGCGCGAATTCTGTGCATTTTTTCCAGCATGCACTGTAGCTCCTGCGGTACCGGGCAACGCACTTTTTGACGACGAAACATCGAAAAAGGCAAGACAAGAATCAAAAACGGCAACCTCGTCGCGGCGCCAACGCGGACACTTTCACCACCGACCCGCGCCGTGCGGGTCTCTCTTTTCAACGGAGTTCTGACATGAGCAAAGTCTGGTTCATCACCGGTGCAGGCAGCGGTATCGGCGCTGGCACGGCCAGGGCCGCGGTGAAGGCGGGCCATCGCGTCGTCGCCACCGGCAGGAACGTGGACAAACTGCGCAAGGCCCTGCGCGACGTGGCCGGCGACAACCTGGCGGTGCTCCCGCTGGACGTCTCCGATGAGGCGCAGGCAACCACCGCCATCGACCAGGCGGTCAAAAGGTTCGGTCGCATCGACGTGGTCTTGAACAGTGCCGGCTACAGCTTGCTCGGCAACTTCGAGGAATTGGCAACGCAGGCGATCGAACGCCAGTTTGCGACCAACTTCGGGGGCGTGATGCACGTGATGCGGGCGGCGCTGCCCGTGATGCGCAAACAACGTGCCGGGCACCTCATCAACATCAGTTCGGTGGCCGGCGTGGTCGCCCTGAAGCACTGTGGCGCGTACGGCGCGAGCAAGTTTGCCGTCGAAGGCCTTTCACTGGCCGTGGCCGAGGAAGTCGAGAAGTTCGGGATCAACGTCACGGTGGTGGAGCCGGGCTTCTTCCGCACGGACCTGCTGGACGCCGCCAACGTCAGGTGGCCGAGCCAGCGCATCGACGATTACGCCGAGGCCGAGGTCAGTGCCCAGGCGATGTGGTCGCCCTACGCCGGCCAACAGCCCGGCGATCCCGAGAAGCTCGGCCAGGTCCTGGTGACGCTCGCGGGCATGGAGCGTCCGCCGCGCGTGTTTGTCGCGGGGGGCGACGCGATCGCGGTGGTCGGGCCGGCGGTCGAGGCTCGGCTCAAGGCGGTGCACGCCTTCGAGGAACTTTCGAAGTCCACCGACGGCAGCTTCTGATCAGGAGATCCACCATGAGCACCCTCAACGTCAACGGCCGCGCCCACACGGTCGACGCCGACCCCGGCACCCCCATCCTCTGGGCCCTGCGCGACTCGCTGGGCCTGACCGGCACCAAGTTCGGCTGCGGCGCGGCGCTGTGCGGTGCCTGTACCGTTCACCTGGATGGGCAGGCCATCCGTTCGTGCATCACGCCGATCTCCGCCGCCGAGGGCAAGAAAGTCACGACGGTTGAAGCCATCACCGGCGGCACCGACCGCGTGGGTGCCGCCGTGCACGCCGCCTGGGTCAAGCACGACGTGGCGCAGTGCGGCTACTGCCAGAGCGGCCAGATCATGAGCGCCACCGCCTTCCTGAAGTCGCTGCAGCGTGGCAGGCCGCCCAGCGCCGCCGAGATCGACTCGGCCATGGCCGGCAACATCTGCCGCTGTGGCACCTACGCGCGCATCCGCGCCGCCGTGGCCGACGCCGCCCGCACTCTCGCCTGAAGGACCTTCATGTTGCACAACATCACCCCCCACGAACTGCCGCGTGCCCTGCAGCACCTGCTGGCCCGCGACCAGAATGAAGACTTGGTCGCGCTGCCGCGCCGCAGCTTCCTCAAACTGGCCGGCGCCGGTGCCTTCGCGCTCGGCGCCTTTCCCCACTTGGCCGCAGCCCAGGCCAGCGGTGCCGCCCCGGCGGGTCTGAAGCCCACGCAACAACCGTCGTCCTTTGTGCAGATTGCGCCGAACGGCGAAGTCACGGTGACCGTCAACCGGCTGGAGTTCGGCCAGGGCGTTCAGACCGGCCTGTCCATGATCCTGGCTGAGGAGCTCGATGCCGATTGGACGCTTGTGCGCAGCACCCACGGCTCCAGCGACGCCGCCTACGTGGACCCGTTGTTTGGCATCCACCTCACGGGCGGTTCCAACTCGATCAAGAACAGCTTCGTGCAGTACCGCGAACTCGGCGCGCGTGCCAGGGGCATGTTGCTGGCGGCGGCGGCAGCGCGCTGGAACGTGGACCTGGCCACCCTGCGCACGCAGTCCGGCACCGTGCTGGGGCCGGGCGGCCGCAAGGCGGGCTACGGTGAATTGGCCGAGGCCGCCATGGCCTTGCCCGTGCCCGAGAAGGTCAGGCTCAAGGACCCCAAGGACTTCCGCATCATCGGCCGCGCCACCAACCGCCTGGATGCGCGCGCCAAGAGCAGCGGGCGCCAGGCTTTCGGCATCGACGTGCGCCTGCCCGGCCAACTGACCGCCGTGGTGGCGCACCCGCCGGTGTTCGGTGCCAGGCTGACCTCGGTGGACGACAGCGCTGCGCGCGCCATCAACGGCGTGAAGGCCGTGCTGCGTGTACCGCTGGACCGTGGTGCCGAAGGCGTGGCCGTGGTGGCCGACGGCTACTGGCCGGCCAAGCAGGGCCGCGACGCGCTGAAGCTGCAGTGGGACACAGATGCCGTTGAGAAGGTGGACAGCGAGCGGCAACTGGCGCAATACCGGGAGCTGGCCGGCCAGCCCGGTCCGCGTGCGTTCGATGCCGACATGGCGCCGCTGGCCACCGCGCCCCAACAACTGGAAGCCGAGTTTGTGTTTCCCTATTTGGCCCATGCGCCGATGGAGCCGCTGAACTGCACGGTCCAGCTGTCCGATGGCCGCGCCGAGCTGTGGACGGGTTCCCAGTGTCCCGGCCTGGATGCGGCTGCGGTGGCGCGTGTGCTGGGCCTCAAGCCCGAGCAGGTGGTGGTGCATGTGCAGATGGCGGGCGGTGGTTTTGGTCGCCGGTTCTCCAGCACCAGCGACTACGTGGTCGAGGCCTGCGAGGTGGCCAAGGCGGCTCGCGCCGCTGGCCTGAACGCACCGGTGCGCACACTCTGGCGCCGCGAGGACGACATCAAGGGCGGCTACTACCGTCCCATGCACCTGCACCGCGCCCGCATCGGCTTCGACGAACGCGGCAACGTGCTGGCCTGGGACCATGTGCTGGTCGGCCAGTCCGTCACCTCGGGCTCCGTGTTCGAGGATTTCCAGGTGAAGAACGGCATCGACGCCACGGCCACAGAGGGCATGCGAGACCCCTACCCGCTGCCGATGCGGCTGACGGTGCACCACCCCAGGCTCAACGTGCCGGTGCTCTGGTGGCGCAGCGTGGGTTCCACCCACACCGCCTTCGTGATGGAGACCCTGCTCGACGAGATCGCCCGCGCCACGAAGCAGGACCCGGTGGCCTACCGCATGCGCCTGTTTGGCGACAAGCACCCGCGCCACCGCGCCGCACTGCAACTGGCGGTGGACAAGAGCGGCTATGGCAAGCAGCGCCTGCCTGCTGGCCGCGCCTGGGGCGTGGCGGTGCACGCGTCGTTCAACTCGGTGGTGGCCTATGTGGTGGAGGCCTCGGTGCGGGAGGGCCAGCCCGTGCTGCACCGCGTGACGTCCGGGGTGCACTGCAACCTGGCCGTGAACCCGCGCAGCGTGGAGGCGCAGGTGCAGGGCGCGGCGGTGATGGGGTTGTCGATGTGCCTGCCGGGCGCGGCCATCACCTTGAAGGACGGCGAGGTCCAGCAGAGCAACTTCGGCGATTTCACGGTGGCCCGCATCACCGACATGCCCGAGATCGCGGTGCATGTGGTGCCCAGCGCCGACGCCCCCACCGGCATGGGTGAGCCCGGCCTGCCGCCGCTGGCGCCGGCGTTTGCCAATGCCATCGCGCGGTTGACAGGCAAGCCGATGCGCCAGCTGCCGTTCCAGCTGGCCTGACGCCACACATCCCCCCAGAGAGGAACCCACGCCATGGAAGATCTCGACACCCTGGTCTTGCGCACCGCGCTGGGCTGGCAGGCCGCCGGCCTGCCGGTGGTGCTCGTCACCGTCGCGCGGACCTGGGGCTCCTCGCCCCGGCCGCCCGGCTCGCTCATGGCCATCAACGGCCGGGGCGAGACCGTCGGCTCGGTCTCGGGCGGCTGCATCGAAGACGACCTGATCCGCCGCATCCGCGAGGGCGGCGTGCAGGCCGCCTGCGCCACCGACACCCCCGCCGTGCTGCGCTACGGCATCTCGGCCGATGAGGCGCACCGCTTCGGCTTGCCCTGCGGCGGCACGGTGGAACTCGTGCTCGAGCCCGTGTCGGCCCGCAGTCGGCTGGACGAGCTGCTGCAGGCCTGCCAGCAGCGGCGCAGCACCGAGCGGCGGCTGAACAGGCGCACCGGCCAGGTTGAGCTAAGCGAAGCACGGCGCGACGGCGTGCCGCAGCTCGACGACACCCACCTCACCACCTACCTGGGGCCGCAGGCCCGAATCATCTTGATCGGTGCCGGGGACCTTTCTCGCTTCATGAGCCAGATGGCGCTGAGCCTGGGTTTCGAGGTGATTGTTTGCGACCCTCGCGAGGAGCACCGTGCGAGTTGGCAGATGGACGGCGTGGTGGTCAGTCACGAGATGCCGGATGACTTGATCCTCAGGCTGAAGCCCGATGCGCGCACCGCGGTGGTGGCGCTGACGCACGACCCGAAACTCGATGATCTGGCCTTGATCGACGCGCTGCAGTCCGAGGCCTTCTACGTCGGCGCCATCGGCTCGCGCCGCAACAGCACCCTGCGACGGGAACGCCTCCACACCCACTTCGATCTGCCGGACCGGGCGCTGCAGGCCCTGCATGGGCCGGCCGGCCTGTACATCGGCAGCAAGACCCCGGCCGAGATCGCGCTGTCGATCATGGCCGAGGTGGTGGCGGTGAAGAACGGAATCCACCGGCCGTCACCCACGCCGGTGGCGGCAGGCAAGTCATTGCACGACTCACCCGAAAATCCGGCGCTCACCATGTCCCGCTGCACCGTCTAGAGATGCCCTGCACAGACGACGGAAATTGCCAGTCGGCCCACGGCCTGGGCGCTTCGGGATCGCAGGTCGCTACAGCGCTCAGCGGCCAGCGACCCCATGCGCCATCGGGCCGCCTTCCGCAAACACGATCGGGGGCGCCGCCACCTGGAAAACGCCGCCATCGATCTGCAGCAGATGCAATGCGCGATCGTCAAGGCTTTCTGCGATCACGGTCCGGGAATCATCGAGAAACAGCGCGCCCTGCGACCAGATGCCGATGGGCAATTCGGCCAGCCGATGCAGGCGCTTGCCTTCAACCTTCAGCAGGACCACCTTGCTGCTCGGCGCATAAAAGGGGCTTTGGGTCGGGCGATTGCTCCCGTTCTGAAACGCCACCACGGCGTGCCTGCCGTCAGGCGCACAAGCGATGCCCTCGGGTCCCTGCCCGACCGTGACCGTATCCACCACGCGGGCAGGCGCTGCGGTCATGTCGATCAGGCTCACTGTATCGGCATCCCCGGTACCGCCCAGGCCCATGCTGCCGACAACCGCATAGCCGGTTTTGCCGCAGAGCGAGAGGCTCAGCGGCCGCAGGCCCGCACCCATGTCGCGCAATGATTTGGGTGCCAGCCGATGGTTTTCGATCGCGAACACAGACACCTTGTGATCGCCGCCGCGCGTGATCAGCACCGATCGTCCATCCGGGGTGAACGCCGCCGCGTTCGGCCCGGAGCCTTTGCCGAGCGAGACCTTTTCCACGACGGTGGCGGTCTTGTTGTCGATCTGAAGGACCGTGACGCTGTCGTCACCTGGGTGCATCGCGAGCACCATCGTCCCCGCCGGATTCATGGCCAGCGAAGCCGGCGACACGGTCAGTTCCAGCGTCTGCGTCACGCGAATGGGAGATGCGTTCAGGTCGATGACCGAAACGCGGTTGTCGGGCGAAAATTTGGACGCATCCTGGGGATCGATGCGCTGTGCGGCACTGACCAGGGCGAGCGCGCCATCTGCTGAAACCGCCACGGAGGAGGGCGGCCCCTGAAAATTCGTGGGCACCGCAACTTCTCCGATCTTTCTGAACTTCGCCCCTGTGAATTGGAAAAACACCGCCCGATCGGGCTGCGGCGACAGGACCGGCTTGATCACGCCATTGACCAGTTCGGCCTTGGGTTCCAGGGCAAATCCAACAACCTGTGCCGAGCCTGGAATGTTGACGGTCAGCGCGGCTGCGCCAAATAGGCATTGCAATGCCGTTTGACCGACGTGCCTGCGAATGGACTGGATGACGGCGGTCGGCATCATTCTGCTTTCAGCGAAACGTTGGCCTGCTTGACCAAGGTGGCCCACTTGTGGGCATCCCCCACCATGTACTTGCGGAAGTCCTCGGTGGAACTCGCCTTCGGCACATCGACCAGCAGATCCGCGAAGCGTTTCTGGATGGCCGGCGTCTGCAGCACCTTGTTGACGTCGTCGTTGATTTTCCGAGCCAGATCAGCCGGCATGCCGGCCGGGCCGATGAGCCCGAACCACAGCGGCAGAGACACCTTGAAGCCCTGCTCCTCCATCGTCTTGACGTTGGGCAACGCCGGATTGCGCTCGGACGACGTCACGGCGATCGCCTTGAACTTGCCGCTCTGGATATAGGGCAAGGCAGAGCCGGCGATCATCATGGCCATCGACACCCGGCCTGCCAGCAGTTCCGGGATGAATTGGGACTCGCCGCGGAACGGGACGTGGGTCATGCCCGCGCCGAGTGCGACGTTGATGAATTCGGTTCCAATGTGCGGGACTGCGCCGATGCCCGCTGTGGCATAAGTCACTTCCTTCGGATGGGCCTTGGCATAGGTGGCCAGGCTGCTCAGGTCCGAAAAGGGTTGGTCGACACCGGCCACGACGATCATGTAGGTCGAGGTGACTGGCGCGATCGCGGTGAAGGCCACGGCCGGGTCGTATATTTTCCCGTGCATGATCGGATTCATGGCCACGGGGCCGGTGGCCGTCTGCATCAGCGTATAGCCGTCGGGTGCCGACGTCATCAACGCCTTGGTGGCGATCAACCCGTTTGCCCCGGCCTTGTTGTCGATCACCACCGGCTGCCCCCACAGCTTCGACAGACCATCGCCAACGGCCCGCGCATAGGCGTCGGCGCCGCCGCCCGCTGGAGCGTGCACGATCAATTTGACGGGCCGCGTCGGCCACGCGCCCTGTGCATTGGCGACCCCTGTGGCCAGGAGCGAGGCAGCGCCGATCAGTGTGGACAACAGAACACGCGCAGCGCGCCTGCGGCTTCTCGGCGTGGTCGGGGAAATGGTCTGCATGAAATCATCCTTTTTTGATGTCGGACAGGGCGGGGTCTTCGCCGGCCGGATTTGCGAGTCGAGGCGTTTCCGGCTTCATGAGGATTCACCGCATCGGCTCGATTGACACGAAATGTAGAACGCTTCAAAAGCAAAGAAAAGCGAAATAAAACTAACGATTGCTTAGCGATTTTTGACAATTTTGAAGCCGGCCTTCGCTTTGAAGTTTCTTTTAGATTGTCAAATTTGTATTGCTAAACGCCAAATTTAATTCGCTTTTTTTTGTTGGAAGGTTCTCCTACATTTCCTTTCACGTTGGCATCCCGCCAATCATGAAAGGACAATCATGCGACCGAATGTAATGAGGGAAATCTGGCAGCGCGGCGAGCCGGTTTTGAGTGCTTGGTTATCGATTCCGTCGCCCCTGCTGGCGGAAATTCTGGGTCAGATGGACTATGACGTGGCCACGCTCGATCTGCAGCACGGCATGATCAGCTTCGAGCAGACCCTGCACATGTTCCAGGCGCTGTCGTCGACCTCCACCATGCCCATGGCGCGGCTGGCCGGCAACGATGTGACCCACATCGGTCGCGTGCTGGACGCGGGCGCCTACAGCGTCATCTGCCCAATGATCTCCAGCGCGGCCGAGGCGGCGGCGTTTGTCTCCGCCTGCCGCTACCACCCGCTCGGCACGCGCTCTTATGCGCCGGTGCGCGGGCAGTTGTATGGCGGCGCCGACTACTACCCCAGAGCCAATGAAGAGATCGTGAAGCTGGCGATGATCGAGACCCGCGCCGGCGTGGATGCGCTGGACAGCATCCTGGCGGTCGAGGGCCTGGACGGCGTCTTTATCGGCCCGAACGATCTGGCGGTGGCTTATGGCAAACCGCCCGTCAGCGAGTCCGACGAACCGGAGGTCACCGAGGCCATCGCCCGCATTTGCGCCCGCACCCGTGCCGCCGGCAAAGTGGCCGGCATTCTGTGCTCCGGTCCGCAAGCCGCGCTCAAACGCATTTCGCAGGGCTTCAATCTGGTGAGCACGGGGGGCGACATCGGGTTGTTGTCGGCGGCCGCGCGCAATTCGATCGCGGTGGTCCGGGACGGGCTGCGCAAATAACCCGCATTCCCCTTCGCTTCCACCCCAGGAATGAGACAAGAGAACTACCCCATGGCACAAGCACCGCGTAGACGGGACGTGTTGCGCCTCGCGACCGCTGGCCTCGCCGCTTATGGCGCCGCGATCAAGCCGCTGCACGCGTTGGCCCAGCCGGTCTGGCCAGCCAGACCGGTCACGTACATCGTGCCCTATCCACCAGGCGGTGTGGCCGACTTCATTTCGCGCACCATCGGTGCGCAGCTGGCGGCCGCGCTCAAACAGCCGTTCGTGATCGAGAACCGCGCAGGCGCCTCGGGCATCGCCGGCACCCGGATGGCGGTGCGCGCCCAGCCCGATGGCTACACGCTGGTGGCCGGCGCCATCAATACCCATGTCCTCAACGGCCTGGTCTACCAAGCCCTTCCCTACGACATGGTGAAGGATTTCCAGCCGGTGGCGCTGCTGGGTGTGCTGACCAACGTGCTCATCGTGCGCAGCGACAGCCCTTACCGCTCGGTCGCCGATGTCGTGGCCAAGCTGCGGGCCGAGCCCGACTCGCTGACCTACGGGTCCTCCGGCACGGGCACGCTGCAGCACCTGGCGGGTGAAATGCTGCAGAAGTTGTCGGGAACCCGAATGCGCCACATACCCTACAAGGGCGGCAGTGGCGCCATCACCGATTTGATTGGCGGCAACATCGACATGATCTTCGACAACGAAGTCGTCGCACTGCCGATGATCAAGGCCGGTCGCGTCAGGGCGCTGGCGGTGACATCGCGCCAGCCGCTGCCTTCCCTGCCGGGTGTACCGCCGGTCCGCACCACGCCGCTGCCGGGTTTCGAGGTTTTCGAGATGCAGCCCTGGCATGCGACCTATGCACCCGCCGGAACGCCGGCAGCGGTCGTTGAGCGGCTGACGCTGGCGATCCGCGACGTTTTGGCGGTGCCGGAGACCCGGGAGGTTTTGCGGGCGAACGGCGTCGAGCCCAAATACCTGGGGCCTGCGGCCCTGGGCGAATTCCAGCGCAGCGAGATTGCCAAATGGCAGGAGGTGTTACGTGACTACAGACGGGAATGACATGCACAGCTTTGCCGGAAAAACCATCGTCATCGCGTCGATCGCGAGCCAGGGCGCTGGCGCTTTCGGGGCGCCATCGCCAGCCATGAACATGCATCTGGGGGCGGTCTTTGCCCGGGAATTCGCACGCCGGGGCGCGTCGGTGTGGGTCGTGGATCCGGATCGCGGCGCGCTGACGAAACTCGTGGAAGAGATCGAGGCGCAAGGCGGCTCGGCCAATTACGTCGTCGCTGATGCCAGTGATTTCGACGCCCTCACGGGGGCCGCACAGGCTTGCGCCCGGGAGGTTGGCGCGGTCCATGCGCTGGTCAACTGCCATTCCGAACCCGAGATGTGCACGATAGAAGACTCGACGCCCCAGGCCTGGCAAAAATCCATCACGACCAACCTGCTGGGGCCGGTCTATGCGTCCAAGGCGTTTCTGCCGCTGCTCAAAAAAGCCGGAGGGGCGAGTGTGGTTCATGTCGGCTCGATCGACGGCACCCTGGGCAATCCCCATATTCCCATCTACTCCGCGGCCAAGGGCGGGCTGGTGCCGCTGACGCACGTGATGGCCGACGAGTTCGCCGCGTACGGTGTCCGGGTCAACTGCGTCGCGCGCGGCATGATGCTGGAGCGTGGTGCGCCGGCCCACGCGCGCTTTGCGCCGCTGGTGGCCCAGACGCCGCTCGGCCGCCCGGCCTATCCCGACGAAATTGCGTCGGTCGTGTGTTTTCTCGCTTCCGACGCGTCGGCCTACGTGAATGGTGTGGTGCTGCCCGTCGATGGTGGCCGAACCGGCATCACGCCAGGCACCCGGCGTCTCCCAAACAATCCATCTGGAATCCATCCATGACGAACCTGCATCCTCTTCGGTTGGGCATCCTCGGTGCCGCCAATATCGCGCGGGCGTTCGCCCACGGCGTGGCGCCCTCACCCCACCTCGAAATCGTCGCGTTGGCCAGCCGCGATCCGGAAAAAGGCCGGGCCTTCGCCCAGGAGATCGGGGTGGCGCGCGTGCACGCTTCCTACGAAGCCTTGTTGCAAGACCAGGACGTGGATGCGGTGTACATCCCGCTGCCCAACGCCTTGCACGCCGAATGGGTGATTCGCGCCGCGGAGGCGGGCAAACACGTTCTGTGTGAGAAACCCCTGGCCGTCTCGGCCGCGCAGACGCGGGCCATGTTTGACGCGGCGCGAAAACACCAGGTGCAGTTGGCCGAGGCCTACCCTTACCGCGCGCAGCCGCAGACCTTGAAGCTGCGCGAACTCCTCGCCGCCGGCACGATCGGCAAGCTCCAATTGATCCAGGCCAGTTTCGGTTTTTTGTTTTCGGACCCGGCCAACATCCGCCTGAACCCGGCGCTCGGCGGCGGCGCCCTGCTTGATGCGGGCAGTTACGTCGCCAACTTCGTGCGCATGGTGGCCGGCGAGCTGCCGAGCCGCGTCCACGCCAGTGCCCATTGGGCGCAGTCGGGTGTGGACCGCACGATGGTGGCCACACTCGAATTCAGGAGTGGTCTGCTGGCCCAGATCGCCTGCAGCTTCGCCACCGCCTTCCATCGTCGGGCGTTGATCGTGGGCGATGCAGGCAGCCTGCACACGACGTTTCTCAACAGCCCGCCCGAAGGAGGTCCGCCCACCATCGAGCTGCGCCAGGGGGTTCGCGCCACGGCTCCGCTGGAAACCATCGAAACTGCGGGCGGCAGTGGCTTCCTGGCGGAGGCGGAAGCATTCTGGAAACTGGTGGCGCAGGGCCCTGCGCACTGGACCGGCACCACCCCGCAGGAATCGATCGACACGGCGGTCATCCTGGAAGCCATCCTGCACAGCGCCAAGGCCGGGGACTGGGTCGCGCTGGCGTAGTCAGGTGATGGCGCTGAACGAAGCCAGCAAGTGGTCCCGCAAGCGTTGCGTGGCGGTCGTTTCCGGGGCCTTCAGGTTTTGAAACAACATGAACTGGCGGTGGGCCTGCGGCTGTGTCAAGGGAATCATGACCAGACCATACGGCGGCAATAATTTCTTGGTGAATTTGGGGCTGAACACCACGCCTTCGTTTTCCGAAGCCAGCGCCAAAGCCGTGGTGAAGTGCCCCACATCGACCGTGCGCTCGAACAGCACCTGGTAATCGGCGTCGCGGGCCAGCCAGGTGGCGCCGCGTTTATCGACCAGGAACACGTTTTCGCCCTGCAGGTCCTTCCATTTCAGCGACTTCCGCTGCGCGAACCGGTGCTTCGTGGAACAGACCAGGTGCAGCCGCGAGGCGAACAGCGGCACGGCGCCGATTTCGCCGTCGCACAAACGTTCCGGCCCGATGCCGATGTCGACTTCCCGGCGCATCAGGAGATCCTGGAAGTTGTCGTACAGCGCCGGCACCTGCACCACTTCGATGTCGGGCCACAGCGCGCGAAATTGGGTCAGTGCCGGCGGCACGATCGTGCAACTCAGCAGCTGGGTGGTGGCGATGCGCACGCGGCCCGTCTTCTTCAGCCGGATGTCTTCGATGGACTGGCTCAAGGCCTGGTGGTCCTTCAGCATTTGAACCGCCAGCGGAAGCAGGCTGGCGCCCTCCGCGGTGAGTCGAACCGAACGCGTGGTCCGCTCGAAAACCAGGAAGCCAGCCTCTTCTTCAAGCGTTTTGACCACCACACTCAGTGCCGCGCTGGTCAGATGCAACAGCCGGGCGGCTTCCACGAAGCTGCCCGCTTGCGCAACCGTCACGAAGACGCGCAAATGTTTGATGGAAAAGGCCAAGGCAATCTCTCGATCAATGCAAAAGCGCCATAGGCGCTGGAATGGGGAGGCAACACGGGGTTGCTTTTTCTATTGGGAGTCTTTGGCCGCCAACACGTTCAACCCAGGACTCCTGACGGTACCTGTTCAGCATTGCCATAGTGTGGGATCTTCACGGATGATCCTCGCGGTTCGCTCGTAGTGCGTTCGCAGCAACGCGACCGCGTCGTCGGCGCGCCTCTCGACGGCGGCTTCCATCAACTGCTGGTGCTCGCTCTTGACACCACGTTTCGTGAAGGCGCGCGGTGCCGACAGGCGCCGGTAGCGGTGGTGCTGGTCCGCCAGCTGGTCGCAAAAGCCCAGCAGCCAGCGTGAGCCGCAGCCCGCGATCAGCGCGCGGTGGAAGGCGCGGTGCAGCGGCTCCCACTCGGGGTTGTCCTCGAAATGGTCGCTCGCCAGCGAGCGCGGTGTCTTGGCCAGCCGGTGGTGCGCCAGCACCAGGGCTTCCTCCCACTCGGCCGTGTGCGCGGCGATCGACTCGCGCAGCGCCACCTCCTCCAGCCAGCAGCGTGTCTTGGTGATCTCGGCCAGGTCCTGCTCGCTGATGCCGGCCACTACGAAACCGCGTTGCTCGCGCCGCTCCACCAAGCCGTCGGACACCAGGCGGTTCAGCGCCTCGCGCAAAGGCGTGGCGCTGGTGGCGTAGTGCTCGGCCAAGGCTTCAATGGCGAGCTTGGCGCCGGGCTCCAGCACACCGGCCAGCAAGTCCGTGCGCAGCTGGTCGTACAGGCTGGTGGCGCGGGTGGCCGCACCGGTGAGGAGGGTGAGCGTGGGGGTGCGGGACATCGTGGTCAAGAATGTACACAACTTCGGAATCTTGTCAATTTATGTCTTAACTCTTGCAAAAGTCAATTTTGTATATAAAACTCGCGGCTTCGAGATTCTGGAGATTCGCGCCATGTCCACGCTCACGTTAACCCAGGCACGCAGCCTGATCGATGCCGCTCTCGCCGCTGCCCGCCAGGCTGGCTTCAAGCCCATGGGCGTGGTGGTGGTGGACGCCGCGGCCCAGGTCGTGGCCTGTGCACGCGAAGATGGCGCCAGCGCCTTGCGCCTGGACATCGCGCTGGGCAAGTCCGCCGCCGCGGTGGGCATGGGCGTCAACAGCCGCGTGCTCACGCAGCGCGCCAAGGACCTGCCGGCCTTCTTCGGCGCCGTGGCGGCCACCGCGCAGCAGAAGTTCATCCCGCAGACCGGCGCGGTGCTGATCACCGACGCCGCCGGCTCCGTGCTCGGCGCGGCCGGCGCCTCGGGTGGCACCGGCGATGAAGACGAGCAGATCGTGATCGCCGGCATCGCGGCGGCCGGCCTGAAGCACGCCTGATGAGCCTCGTCCCCTGCGCCTGCGGGATCGACGTGCATGCGCATGTCGTGCCCGAACACTTCCCGGCCTACCTGGGCCGAACCGTGCCCGCACCCTGGCCGAGCACCGCGCCCGCGCCCGACGCGAACGGCCTGTGTCATCGCCATGTGCTGGTGAACGGCAAGCACTACCGCACGGTGTCGGAGAAATGCTGGTCGGCGCCGCGCCGCATCGCCGATTTCGAGGCCATGGGCCTGGCCACGCAGGTGGTCTCGCCCATGCCCGAGCTGCTGAGCTACTGGCTGGACCTGGCCGACGCGCAGCCGCTGATCCGCTTCCTCAACGAACACAGCGCCGCCCTCTGCGCCGAGTCGGGCGGCCGCCTCGCCGGCCTCGGCGCCGTGCCGCTGCAGGACGTGGACGCGGCCATCGCCGAGCTGCGCGACGCGGTCGAGGTGCTGGGCCTGCTGGGCGTGGAGATCGGCAGCAACGTCAACGGCACCGCCAT
>JAHFQI010000083.1 GCA_023259355.1 Comamonadaceae bacterium | reverse complement strand
TGATCACCGGGGCCGTCAGCACTTCACCCTTGCCTTTTTCGAACAGCAGGATCGCCATGCGCTTCCTGACGTTTTCGCGGCTGGTGTCGCGCATGATGCGGCCGCCCTTGGCATCGACCGTGAGGTCCACCTTGGGCTGCTGGCTCTGCGAATCAAAGCCCGGCTGGGCATCGGTCAGGCTGTCGCCGGTGATGATGACCTGCTTTTTCACGATCACGGCGCGTCCGTTGCGTTCCGTGTAGCGCTCAGAGCCGAACGGCACGGGCCCGCGGCCGGTCTCGGCTTCGCGGCCTTCGACGGTTTCGTCCACCAGGCGCATTTCGAGCGTGGCGGTGCGGCCCAGGATGTCCTTGGCCTTGGCCGTGTCCTGCACGCCGGGCAGCTGCACCACGATGCGGTCCAGCCCCTGCTGCTGGATCACCGGCTCTGCGACGCCAAGTTCGTTGATGCGGTTGTGCAGTGTCGTGATGTTCTGTTTGACCGCCTGTTCCTGGACCTTGCGGGCGGCCTCGGGACGGATGGTCGCGGTCAATTTGTAGTCGGTGCCTTCGGGCGCATCGACCGTCTGCAGCTCGGCAAACTGGTCCTGGAAGACGCGTTTGGCAGCGTCAAGGGTGGCCGTGTCGCGGAAGCGCACTTCGATGGTCTGGCCGTTGCGGGCGATGCCGCTGTGGCGCAGGTTTTTCTCGCGCAGCGTGCTGCGGATGTCCCCGCTCAGGGACTCGGCCTTCTTGGTCAGCGCGGCCTGCATGTCCACCTGCAGCATGAAATGCACGCCACCCCGCAAATCCAGACCCAGGTACATGGGAGAGGCATGCAAGGCAGACAGCCAGGCCGGCGAACGCGACACCAGATTCAGGGCGACCACGTAGCCGGGATCGGCGGCGTCAGGAATCAGCGCCTTCTGGATCGCGTCCTTGGCCTTGAGCTGGTTGTCGGTCGAGTCAAAGCGCGCCTTGACCGAATTGCCATCAAAAGTGACGACATCAGCCTGAAGACCGGCCGCCTTGATGGCTTCCTCGACCCGACCCTGGGTGCCGCTGTCCACCCGCACGGTGGATTTGCCGGCCGAGACCTGCACCGCGGGTGCCTCACCAAAAAAATTGGGCAGCGTGTAAAGCGCTCCCACCAACAGCGCGATCACGATGATCGCGTACTTCCAGACCGGGTAACGGTTCATGATCGCGCTTTTTGCTATGGATCAGTCGGTCGCCAGATGAGGCCATCCGGCGCGGCTTGTTACTTCATCGTGCCCTTGGGCAGCACTTGCACAACGGCGCTGCGTTGCAGCTGCACTTCCACGCCGCCGGCGATTTCAGCGCTGATATAGCCTTCGCCCAGCTTGGTGACCTTGCCCAGCAGACCGCCTGCGGTGACGATTTCGTCGCCCTTGGCCAGCGCCTCGATCATGGCGCGATGCTCTTTCTGCTTGCGCATCTGGGGACGGATCATCACGAAATACAGCACCACGAACATCAGCACCAGCGGCAGCATGCTCATCAGCGAGGACTGCATGTCGCTGCCAGCGGCGGCGGCCGGCGCGGTTTGGGCAAAGGCGGAAGAAATAAACACGGGCAAACTCCACGAAGGGGGATCAACAAAACCGCACGGGCACGCGAAGGCGGCCACACGCAGGCAACTCGTGATTGTATGCGGCGCCATGGCGAGGGACCCCAAGCCCGGGAGGGGCCCATCCCGCCCGGTGGTTCAGGCCGCCTGGCGCGCCGCGTGGGGGTTGCGGTAGGCCGCCATCAGCTCGCTCCACTTGCCGCGCGCGACCTTGAGGTGGCGCACCTTCACATGGCCAAAGCCCTTGATGAGTTCGGGAATGCGGGCGATCTCCACCGCCGTGCCGTGGTTGGCGACATTCAGCGACTGGAGCACTTCCTCGATGCTGGCACGGTACTCGCCAATCAGCGCCCGCTCCATCCGGCGCTCTTCGGTCATGCCGAAGATGTCAAAGACACCGCCGCGCAGGCCCTTGAGCCGGGCCAGCACCCTGAACGCGGCCAGCATGGCGGGGCCGAAGCGCTGCTTGACCAGTTCGCCCTGATCGTTCTTCCTGGCCAACAACGGTGGCGCGAGGTGGTAGTTAAGCTTGAAGTCGCCCTCGAACATGCCGTTGACCCTGGCGAGGAACGCCGGGTCGGTGTGCAGGCGCGCCACCTCGTACTCGTCCTTGTAGGCCATGAGCTTGAACAGGCCGCGAGCGACCGATTCCGTCAGCAAGGTCTTGCCCAGCGGCGCCTCCACGGCACGCACCTTCTCAACCAGCACCCGGTACTGGGCCGCGTAGGCCGCATCCTGGTACGCCGTCAGGAATTCAACCCGGCGGGCAACCAGGCTGTCCACGGTTTCGCGCTTCTTGAACTCGACAACCTGCCCGGGGGTCAAGAGCGCCTCGACCCGCGCCCAGTCATGCGCGGCCTGGCGGCCCCATTCAAACGCGGCCTTGTTGTTGTCCACCGCCACGGCGTTCAATTCGATCGCGCGCAGCAGCGACTCGCGGCCCAGCGGAATCCAGCCTTTTTGCCAGGCGTAGCCCAGGATCATCGGGTTGACGTAAATCGTGTCGCCCATGAGCTTGCCGGCGACCGCGTCAGCGTTGAACAGCCCGACCCTCGCATCGCCCACGGCCCGGCGGATATCGGCCACGCATTGCACCGACGGGTTTTGCCAATCGGCGTTTTTCACAAACGCGGCGGTCGGCGTGCTGTAGGCGTTCAGCGCCACATGGGTGCGGCCCTCGTGCATGCGCAGCACGGTCTCCTTGCCCGCCGTCACGATGGGGTCGCAGCCGATGACCAGATCGGCCGCGGCCATGCCCACGCGTGTGGTGCGGATGTCGTCCTGCGTGGCGCCGATCAGCACATGGCTCCAGGTGGCACCGCCTTTTTGCGCCAGACCGCCCGCGTCCTGGGTGACGATCCCCTTGCCTTCCAGATGCGCGGCCACGCCGAGCAGCTGGCCGATGGTGATCACGCCGGTCCCACCGACACCCGCCACCACGATGCCCCAGGCCTGCGCGATGGCCGGGAGCACCGGCTCGGGCAGCGCGCCCAAGGCGAACGGCGATACGCCCTTGCCAGCAGTCTTCTTTTTCAGCTGGCCGCCCTCCACCGTGACGAAACTAGGACAGAACCCCTTGAGGCAGGAATAGTCCTTGTTGCAGGTGCTCTGGTTGATCTGGCGCTTGCGGCCGAACTCGGTCTCCAGCGGCTCGACGCTCAGGCAGTTGGACTGCACGCCGCAGTCACCGCAGCCTTCGCAAACGAGTTCGTTGATGACCACTCGCTTGGCCGGATCCGCCAGCGTGCCGCGTTTCCGGCGCCGGCGCTTTTCCGTGGCGCAGGTCTGGTCGTAGATGATGACCGTGGTGCCCAAGATGGAGCGGAACTCGCGCTGCACGGCATCGAGTCGATCGCGGTGGTGGATCGCCACCCCCTCAGGGAGGCCCTTGATACTTTCGTACTTCTCGGGTTCGTCCGTCACGATGTTGATCTTCACGGCGCCCTCGGCGCGCATCGACTGGGCGATCTGGATGACCGAATGCCCTTCGGGCCGCTCACCCACGGGCTGGCCACCGGTCATGGCGACCGCGTCGTTGTAAAGAATCTTGTAGGTGATATTCACGCCCGCGGCGATGCTCTGGCGAATGGCCAGGATGCCGCTGTGGAAGTAGGTGCCGTCGCCCAGGTTGGCAAACATGTGCTGATCGGTGCTGAACGGCTGCTGGCCAACCCAGGGCACACCCTCGCCGCCCATTTGCGTGAAGCCGACCGTGGCCCGATCCATCCAGATGCTCATGAAATGGCAGCCGATGCCGGCCATGGCGCGCGAGCCGTCGGGCACCTTGGTGGAGGTGTTGTGCGGGCAGCCCGAGCAGAACCAGGGCTGGCGATCGGCCTGGACTTCCAGCACCTGCATCGCGCTCTCCTTGGCCTGTAGCAGTGCCAGGCGCGCGTCCATGCGGGCGGCAATGTCGCTGTCGACGCCGATTTTTTTCAGGCGCTGGGCGATGGCCCCAGCGATCAGCGCGGGCGACAGGTCGGCGTTGGCGCGCAGCAGCGTGTTGGCCGTGGGGTTGGGCATGGACCATTCACCGCCGGAGTGGTCATCGCCGACTTCGTTGAACTTGCCCAGCACGTTGGGTCGCACGTCGGCGCGCCAGTTATACAACTCCTCCTTGAGCTGGTATTCGATGACCTGGCGCTTTTCCTCCACCACCAGGATCTCCTGCAAGCCGGTCGCGAACTCGCGCGTCAGCTGCGCCTCCAGCGGCCACACCACGCCCACCTTGTGCAGCCGAATGCCCAGTTGTCGGCAAGTGTCGTCATCAAGTCCCAGGTCCATCAACGCCTGGCGCGTGTCGTTGTAGGCCTTGCCGCTGGCGATCAGCCCAAAACGGTCGTTTTTTCCTTCGATCACGTTGTAGTTCAGGCGGTTGGCGCGGATGTAGGCCAGCGCCGCGTACCACTTGTAATGAAACAGGCGGGCTTCCTGCTCCAGGGCCTGATCGGGCCAGCGGATGTGCAGGCCGCCCGGCGGCATCTGGAATTCGGCAGGAATCCGAATCTCGACGCGCTCAGGGTCGATCATCGCCGTGGCGCTAGACTCAACGATTTCCTGAATCGTCTTCATGCCCGACCAGACACCGGAAAAGCGGCTCATGGCAAAGGCGTGGATGCCCAGGTCGAGGATCTCCTGCACCGTCGCCGGAAAAAACACTGGCGTGCCACAGGCCTTGAAAATGTGATCGCTCTGGTGCGCGGCGGTGGAACTCTTTGAAATATGGTCATCCCCCGCCACCGCGATCACGCCGCCCCAAGGCGTGGTACCGGCCATGTTCGCGTGCTTGAACACGTCGGAACAGCGGTCCACGCCCGGCCCCTTGCCGTACCAGATGCCGAACACGCCGTCGAATTTGTTGGTGCCGGGCGGCGCAAAACCCAGTTGCTGCGTGCCCCAGAGCGCGGTGGCGGCCAGTTCCTCGTTCACGCCGGGCTGGAACACGATGTTTTGCGCCTTGAGGTAATCGCTGGCTTTCCAGAGCGCTTGGTCGTAGCCGCCCAATGGCGACCCCCGGTAGCCACTGATGAAGCCCGCCGTGTTCTTGCCCTGCATCTTGTCGCGCAGGCGCTGCAGCATCGGCAGCTTGACCAGCGCCTGAACGCCGCTCATGAAGGCCGGGCCGTGGTCGAGTGAATACTTGTCGTCGAGCGTGACGGTTTCCAGTGCTTTGCGGATGTGTTCGGGCAGGGGTGCGTTCATGGGGCGTTGTCTCCTGGCGGCAGGTCGCGGACTCTCAATGTGACTGGAAAGTGTAGGGTGCCTGCGCTGATATGTCTTTGCGTTCTTTGCGCAGTTTCACGCCTCACAAGAAAGAATCTTGCTATAAATCGCTATTATGGAAACACTTGACAAGTTTGACCTCGCCATCCTGATGGAACTGCAGGCCGACGGCCGCCTGACCAATGCCGAATTGAGCACCCGGGTGGGGCTGTCGGCCGCCCCCTGCTGGCGGCGCGTGAAGGCACTGGAAGAAGGCGGCTATATCAAGGGCTACCACGCCGAGATCGATCGCCACAAGATCGGACTGGGCGTGCTGGCCTTCGTGCGGCTCGACGCCGACCGCAACAACGGCGACGTCACACGCCAGCTTGAAGAAGCCATCCGTGCCATCCCCGAAGTGATTGCCTGCCACTACATCAGCGGCACGGGCACCTTTGAGTTGCAGGTGGTCAGCCGTGACCTCCACACCTTCAGCCAGTTCGCGCGCGAAGTGCTGATCAACTTGCCCAATGTCAAGGATTTGCACACCAGTTTCTCACTTGGCGAAGTCAAGGCCAGCAGCGCATTGCCGCTGGGGCAGTTGGCCAGCGGAAGCCGGAAAGCTTGACGCATCGGGCTGCGAGACTCCGGCAACGATGGCAGGATCGCCCTCCAAGCACCTCAGTGGTGACATTTTTTGTCACCCCATTAACCTGGGCTGACAAAATTTACCGCCCGCAAGCCGCCACGCCCTAAAAAAGAAACCTTAAGGACTCTTTTTAAGCTTGGCACGTAAACTGCTGTACAACATTGCCTTCACTTTTATCCAAGGAGTCCTCAATGAAGCGTTCCGTCCAAAAGGGTTTCACCCTGATCGAATTGATGATCGTGGTTGCGATCATCGGTATTCTGGCTGCCGTGGCCCTGCCCGCGTACCAGGACTACACCAAGCGTGCCAAGATGTCTGAAGTGGTTTTGGCGGCATCTGCCTGCCGCACCACGGTGACTGAGGTGTACCAATCGGGCAATGCGTCCAACGCGCCGGGTGCCAATGGCTGGGGCTGCGAGGCATCGACAGCCACCTCAAAGTACGTTGCCAAAATTGAAACCAACGCCGATGGCGTAATCACGGTAACGGCTGCTGGCTTTGGTGATACCGCTATTGATAGCAAGAAAGTCACCTTGGCTCCCCTCTTTGGCACGACACAAACTCTTGGCGTGTGGGCCACCAACGTTGGGCAGGCCGTGGCAGCATGGCGCTGTGGCAGCTCTACCGACGGCAGCGATATGCCTCCGAAGTTCCTGCCCGGTTCTTGCCGCGGCTAAAACTTGAGGCTTCTAATGCTGACCAAAGAACGCTCCTTCGGGAGCGTTTTTTTCTGGCGTGCGCCCTGGGCAATACCTGCCGGGTTGACCCTGCTCGTTCTTAGTTGGCTGACGCCCAACCACTATCCGCCGTGGACCAGCTTTCATTCCGAATTGCTAGCGTTTGTGGCGGTCGCTCTGATGGTTCTGGGCATGCTTGTAAAAGCAACTCACACCGCAGAATTGCCACGCTTAACGTGGTGGATACTTGGCGCACTGTGCCTGCCCTGGCTACAGTCAGCGCTGGGAATCAGTCTTTTTGCTGGCGATGCTTTGGTGGTCAGTTTTTATCTGCTGACGCTGACAGGTGCTATCTGGGTGGGCCACGCTGCCATTCGAACCTCAGTCTCGTCCGAGCTGTTCATGATGAACTTCATGTATGCGGTGTGCATTGGTGCACTCGTTTCGGCGGCAATTGGTCTTTTGCAGTGGCTCTCGCTTGAAGAGTACCTTCTGGGAATGACGGTTTTCGGAGAAAGCGGTTACCGAGCTTTGGGTAACATGGCGCAACCGAACCATCTCGCAACGCTGCTGCTCATGGGCATCATCGCCCTGGTATATCTTTTCGAAAAACAAATCGTCGGCTCGCTGGCCCTTGGCATCGGCGTCGCATTTCTGTCGATGGTATTGCTGTTGACGCAATCTCGGACCGGCTTGCTGAGTGCGTCAGTCATGGCTGCATTTGCCGTGCTGAAAAGGCGTGATCAACCGTTTCGCCTAAAAACCGTTTACGTCATCGCGTGGGCTTTCGCACTGCTGGCAGGTTCCCGGCTGCTACCGCTGCTGCAGAAAGTCATGCTTGTCAGTTCTGGCCAGGCAAAAGGGCTGACAGACAGCAGTGGCCGTGAATTGATGTGGCAGCAAATCGCATACGGCGTAGGACAATCACCGTGGTTTGGATATGGATGGAATCAGACACCCACGGCGCACTCTGTGGGTGCAGTGGCTTATCCTGGCGAGTTGAGCTTGGGCAACGCGCACAACTTCGTGCTCGACATGGTGGCATGGAGCGGCTTGCCTGTCGGGCTGACCTTGTCGGGCGCATGCTTCTACTGGCTAATTAGCCGCGCCCGGCACGCAAGGAGCGTCAGAGCTTGGCATGCCATGGCGTGCCTGCTTCCGTTTTTCGTTCACAGCATGCTGGAATTCCCTTTTGCATACGCCTACTTCCTGCTACCCGCTGGGATATTGATGGGGATCGTCGAAGCGACGAGAAGTGAGTCGTCACCCCTTCGAATCAGACCCTATTGGCTATGGTGCATATTGGCCGTATCGGTTACAGCAGGTGTTGCTGTCGTCAGGGAGTATTTTCTGATTGAAGAGGATTTTCGGATCGTGCGCTTCGAAAATCTGCGCGTGGGTGCGACACCGGATGAGTATCGTGCCCCGGATATCCACCTGTTAACACACATGGGTGCGATGTTGAAGCAGGCACGCATTCGGGCACACCCGGACATGCGCAAAGACGAGCTGGAAGATTTGCACAAGGTTGCCCTACGCTTTCCCTATGCAGCCTTGACCTTCCGTTATGCCGTGGCCTTGGGCCTCAACGGCGACCCGGTGGGTGCCACGCGGCAGATGGCTGTTGTGCGAGGGATGTACGGACAAAAATACTACCTCCAGGCCATCGAGGAACTGCGCCACATGCAGCACCAAACCTACCCTCAACTAAGCGCTGTTCTCACCCCTTAACGACCGGAGCCGATGCAAACGATTCGCACCTCCATAGCGAAGGGCCGCCAGCAAACCCAGATACCACTCCTGCTCGCAATCGCCGTCCCTTGGCTCAACCCCTTCAGCCAAAGCCCCAGCGTCAGCGTCCTGCCGCTGCTGGTGAGTTGGACGTGCGCGGCGGGGCTGGTGTTGACCTGCTGGCCGCGTTGCGCCCCATTGGCGATCGCCAAGCCGCTGGGCGCCTTGGCCCTGGTGGTTGCCGGGACCGCAGTTCTTGCTGACGGCACCATCCCCGGCACCGATGGACTGGCGCTTATCGTGAGCCTGTTGGCGATTTTGGCCTGCGCCATGCGTTTCGCCAACGCCACGCGGTGGGATGCCACCGTGCTGGCCCGCGCCTGGCTTGTTGCGGGCGCAGCCAGCGTGTTCATGGGGTGGCTGCAGTACGCTGGAGCCGCCGATGCGCTGGCGCCATGGGTCAGTGGCACCCATCCGGGAGAAGCTTTCGGCAACCTGCGCCAGCGCAACCTGTATGCCAGCCTGACCAGCATCGCGCTGTGCGCGCTGCTCTGGCTGGCGCGCACCGATCCGTGGTTCAACCGCCCGGCACTGTTGGCCGGGCTGGCTGCGCTGTTGTCAGCGGGCAATGCGCTGTCTCATTCACGCACGGGCCTGTTCGAACTGGTGCTGATACTGGGTCTGGCCTGGGCGTGGGGACTGCATCGGGAACGCACAGTGCGCTGGACACTCGGTCCGGTGTTGCCGGCGTACCTCGCGACGGCCCTGGGTTTGCCGTTGCTGTTCAATGCGGCAGCCAACCCCGGGATCTTCACGCGCCTGGCCGAGGGCGCACCGCTTTGTTCCAGCCGCATGACGCTGTGGTCCAACGTGCTGGAGCTGATCCGGCAAAAGCCCTGGTCGGGCTGGGGCTGGGGGCAGTTGGACTTCGCCCACTTCATGACGCTCTACGACGGCCCACGCTTCTGCGACATCCTGGACAACGCACACAACCTGCCGCTGCATCTGGCGGTGGAGCTGGGGGTGCCGGTGGCACTGCTGGTGTGCGGCGCAGGCCTCTGGGCGGTCTGGCGCGCCCGGCCCTGGCGCGAAGCCGATCCGCTGCGGCAGATGGCCTGGGCGGTGCTGGCGGTGATCCTCTTGCACAGCCTGCTGGAATACCCGCTGTGGTACGGACCGTTCCAGATGGCCTTTGGCATCAGCCTGGGCCTGTCAAGCCGCCTTCCTCTGCGGCCAACCGTTCGCACTGAATTCATCGGTCCGGCGTTGCTGACATCCCTGATGCTGGTCAGCGTCGCCAGCGCGGCGTGGGACTACCACCGCATCCGCCAGATTTACCTGCCGCCAGAAGAGCGCGCTGCAGCCTACCGGGACAACACGCTGGCCAAGGTCCGAGAGGCTTGGCTGTTTCGTGACCAGGCGCGCTTCGCGGAATTGACCATCACGCCACTGAAACGCGACAACGCCGAATGGACTTTCGCAACCGCAAAAGCACTGCTGCATTTTTCGCCCGAGCCGCGGGTGATTGAGAAAGTGATCGAAAGCGCGGTCATGCTGGGCCAGGATGGCCAAGCCATGCTGTACCTGGCGCGTTACCGTGCTGCGTTTCCCAAGGAGCACGCACGCTGGGCCGAGAACCTCAACGCCGCCACCGGCGTGGGCAAGCCGGACGACTGAGACCCGGCCGCCCGGCAAAAAATCAGTGGCGCAACCACGTTGCCCGCTTCTACAATTCCAGCACTATGATTGCCTCCTCTCAATCCGGAGAAGCTGTCCAGGAGCGTGCAGCGAACTTGCTGGCCACGCCGGGCGCACTGGCCCAGCTGAACCTGGCCGACGCACGGTCGGTGGTTCGCTACATGAGGCCCAAACGTGTTGCGGCTGGCACGACGTTCATCCGTGCGGGTGACGCCGTCGATAACGACTACATGCTGTTGGTGATTGACGGCGACGCGACCGTGGAAAGCCTGCCCTCACCAACCAGCGAGAGCTTGGTGGTCACGGTACTGGGGCCCGGCAGCCTGATCGGAGAAATGGCACTCATCGATGGTGAACAGCGGTCGGCCACCTGCAAAGCCAGCACCGATCTCGCCGTGGGCGTGCTGTCGCGTGAAGCGCTGGCGCGGATGATTGAGGAGCAGCCCGGCGTGGCGGCCCGGCTGCTGCTGGCGATTTCCAAGCGCCTGTCTGACCACTTGCGCGAGGCCAATCGCAAACTCATGACCTTCAGCCAGGTGGGCCGGGCCATGCAGCAGGAACTCGACGCCACCCACGCGGTCAACCGCCGCCTGCTCGATCACAAGAACTGAGTTGGCACGCCACCGGCGTGGCATCAAACCAGAAACGGTGCGTCGGGCAGTTCGTTGTCCTCGCCACCTGTTGGCAGCAACGTGCCGTCAGCCGGAAAATGCGCGACCAGCACGGCGGAAACCTCCTCCAGCGCCTGCGTCAGCCCGTCTTCGAAGCGGCCTTCACGAAATGCCGCACCCATGCGTTGCGCCATGGCTTGCCATTCGGCGGGGCTCACGTGCTGGTTCAGCCCGCGGTCGGCCACCAGCTCGATGGCGTGCTCGGCCAGCAACAGGTAGATCAGCACGCCATTGTTGCGCTCGGTGTCCCAGACGCCCAGCTTGCCAAACATCGCGACCGCCCGGCCACGAATGACCCGCGGCAAAAGCAGGCCGTAGCGAACATGCGGCCACAGGTCGCACCATGGCAGGCCGGCTTCCACGCAGATGCGAATCTGCCCGCTGTGGCGCCGTTCACTGGCGGCCACGCGCTGCATCAGGCGCTCGGCCAAATCGGGCGGCACGGCGCGGCGCGCGTCGGCCTCATCGAGCCAGTGGTGGCGCAGAAGGGTGCGCATGGAGCGGAGCCAGGTCATCATGGTTTGCAAGTCCTACCAGTCCCCGCTCGCGCCGCCGCCACCGAAGTCGCCGCCACCGCCCGAGCTGAATCCGCCGCCGCTGCTGCTCGACCCACCCGATCCGGAGCCCCAGCCGCCGCCCGAACTCCAGCTTCGCCCCCGGGATGCGGTTGAAGTATTGGCAAACAACGCAAACAACAAGGCCACAAAGGCGGCCAGCGCCGCCAGCACCACGCTTGCCGTCGCCCAGAGCGCCAACGCCCCCACACCCGCGCCTGTCAACAACGCGCTGAATTTGCGGCCGAAAATACCCCGCAGGACCGCGCTGGCGATCGGCACCGCCACGAACAGGAAGATCGCCAGATCCCACAACTGGAAGCCGTCGTTGCTGCGTCCGGCTGGGGCCGGCACGCCTGGCACCGGAGGCAAAGGCTCACCCTGGATGCGTGCGGCCAACTGGTCCACCGCCGCACTGAGACCGCCGCCATAATCGCCCACCTTGAACCGCGGGGTCAGCGCCTGATCGATGATCTGCTTGGCTGCCAGGTCGGGAATCGCCCCCTCCAGCGCCTTGGCCACCTCGATGCGCACCTTGCGGTCCTCCTTGGCCACTACCAGCAACACGCCATCACCCACGTCCCTGCGGCCGATCTTCCAGGTGTTGCCCACTCGATTCGCGAAGCTGGCGATGTCTTCCGGCGCGGTGGTGGGCACCATCAGCACCACGACCTGCGAACCCTTGGCCGCTTCCAGCGTCGCCAGTTTGCCCTCCAGTGCCGACGTCTGGCTGGCGTCCAGCGTGCCGGTGGCATCGAGCACATGGGCGGTCAGCGGGGGAACCGGCTGCAGTGGCTGCGCACGTGCAACGCCCAACGAAGCCAGCCCGAGCCAGAGAGACAACGCGGCCGCCAGGAAAGCGGCCACGGACCATCTGACACGGAGGCAAAGCACGTCCAGGCCTTACTTTTTGCCGAAATCGACCACGGGCGGCGTGGTGATCTGGGCTTCGTTCTGCACAGCGAAGCTTGGCTTGGGCGTGTAGCTGAACACCATCGCCGTGAGGTTGCTGGGGAAGCTGCGTGCGAGCACGTTGTAGTCCTGAACCGCCTGAATGTAGCGGTTGCGCGCCACGGTGATGCGGTTTTCCGTCCCTTCGAGCTGCACTCGCAGGTCGCGGAAACCCTGGTTGGCCTTGAGATCGGGATAACGCTCACTCACCGCCATCAAGCGACTCAGCGCGCTGCCAAGCTCGCCTTGCGCCTGCTGGAACTTCTTGAACGCTTCCGGGTTGTTCAGCGTTTCCGGCGTGACCTGGATCGACGTGGCTTTGGCGCGCGCCTCGACCACCTTGGTCAGTGTCTCCTGCTCGAAAGCGGCCTCGCCCTTCACGGTGGCCACTATGTTGGGCACCAGGTCGGCACGACGCTGGTATTGGTTGAGGACCTCGCTCCAGGCGGCCTTGGTCTGCTCATCCAGGCGCTGGAAGTCGTTGTAGCCGCAGCCGCCGAGTGCCAGCGCCGCAACCAGAATCAGGAACCATCGTTTCATGACAAAGCCTTTCAGTGAACCCACCGCAGCGGATGCCCGAACTATAGATGCTTGGTGCCCACTGTTGACCAAGCCCGATGGGCAAATCCACGGCAAAATCACCTCGACCCAACCATTGAACTCCGCAGCCCACCATGCCCAAGGCCAAATTCAGCGCCGCCACCGTTGGCGGCACGCCCGACGACATCGAGGCCGCGTTCTACGAAGCGCTGCAGAACGCCGACATCACACAACTCATGGCCTGCTGGGCCGACGAAGATGACGTTGTCTGCGTTCATCCGGGCGGCCCGCGTCTGGTGGGCAGCGGATCAATCCGGGCCGCCTTCGAAGCGGTCTTCGCCAATGGCAGCATTCCGGCGCGTCCCGAGCGCGTGCGCAAAGTGGAGTCGCTTGCCAGTGCCATGCACAACGTGCTGGAGCGGGTCGATGTCATGACGGGCGACGGCCCTCGCCACGCCTATGTGATCGCAACCAACGTGTATCACAAGACCCCGCAGGGCTGGCGGCTGGTCGCGCACCACGCCAGCCCCGGCTCGCTCCAGGACATGGAAGAGGCCGCCGGCGGCTCGCAGGTGCTGCACTGATGAGCCTGTTCGGCCCTGCATCGATAGGACCATAAAAGCTGTGAACTATGTAGCGCCCTGGTGGCTTCCCGGCGGCAACCTGCAGACCATTTGGCCGGCGCTCTACGCAAGACGTGTGGCGGGTGAACCACCACGGTACCGGCGCGAACGCTGGGACACGCCCGACGGGGACTTCATCGACGTTGATTTCCTGGTGTCCGAAACTTTTGACAAGGCACCGGCCGACTCGACGTCACCGCTGCCAGCGGCCGCCCGCCCAGGTCAGCCGCTGTTGGTCCTGTTCCACGGGCTGGAAGGCTCTTCGCGCAGCCATTACGCCGAGGCCTTTGCCGACTGGTGCGCCAGGCAGGGTCTGGCCTTTGCGGTGCCGCATTTCCGCGGATGCAGCGGCGAACTCAATCATGCGCCCCGGGCCTACCACTCTGGGGATTTCGAGGAAATCGACTGGATCCTGCGGAGACTGCGCGCACGGCACACGACCGAAGGCGGCGGCCCCTTGCTGGCGGTGGGTGTGTCATTGGGCGGCAACGCGCTGATGCGCTGGGCCGGCGAGATGGGCAGGGCGGCCAGGGACGTGGCGGATGCGGTGGCGTCCGTGTCGTCGCCCATCGACTTGGCCGCCGGTGGTCACGCCATCGGTCGCGGCTTCAACCGGCTGGTCTACACACGCATGTTCCTCAAGTCCATGAAGCCCAAGGCGCTGGCCAAGCTGGCCCAGCACCCCGGTTTGTTCGACAGGGACGCGATGCTGGCCGCACGCGACCTCTACGAGTTCGACAACCTCTTCACCGCGCCGCTGCATGGCTTCCGGAACACGGAGGACTACTGGGCCCGCGCCTCGGCCAAGCCGCATCTTCCGCGGATCAGAATTCCCGCGCTGGTGGTGAACGCCCGCAACGACCCCTTCGTGCCGGCCTGGAGTCTTCCGCGCCGCAACGAAGTCGGCTCGCACGTCACACTGTGGCAGCCCGCGCATGGCGGCCACGTGGGCTTTGCACAAGGCCGCGCGCCGGGGCATGTGCAGGCGATACCTGACGCCGTGGGCAGCTGGTTGCTGGGCAACGTGCCTTCGCCTCGTCAATAATCAGGCCATGGACGACATTGTCAGACAGGCCATCGCCAAGTGGCCCAACGTGCCCGACTGCTATGGCTGGCTGGGACTGGACGCCCGTGGCAACTGGTACATGCGCGACGACTGCGTCCAGGCTCTGGGGGCCTTTCCCACGCTTGACGCGCCCGGGGCATCCAGCCTGCGGGGCGCGCTGCTCAAGCATGAGAAATTGATCGAGTTCATCCACCGAAACTACGAAGGCGACGATACCGGGCGGTGGTATTTCCAGAATGGTCCGCAGCGCGTTTACGTCGAGCTGGAGGCCACGCCGTACATCTGGCGAATCCAGTCTGACCCTCAAGGGGGCTACGCCGTGAGCGCACACACCGGCCAGTCAGTGCAGACCCGGCACTGCTTGATTGATGAGCACGGCCGTGTGTACCTGGAAACAGGTTTGGGATTCGGTTTGGTGCACACGCAGGACGTGCCCCTGGTCGCGGAGGCGGTTGACCAAGGGCTTTGGTTGCCGGAAGTCGTGACGTCCAGCGAACTGCCCGCGCGCCTGGGTTACGTGCGCAGCCCGCAGCGCGCACATTCGGCGTTGCCACAATGAAAAAAGCCGGTCAATGACCGGCTTTTTTCATTGCAGCGCTGACCCGGGGCGAGCATCGCTGCCTGGTCGTCTTGGGCTACTTCGCAGCGGGTGCAGAAGCTGCAGTTGCGGCATCAGCCGCTGGCGCCTTGGGCTCCGCAAATTTGGCGCCACCCGCATTCGCCATGTACACCACGGCCCGGCCGACTTCCACATCGGAGAAGTCACCGCCACCTTGGGCGCCCATGGCATTCTTGCCCTTGAGCGCAGAATTCAGCAGCGCTTCATAACCGGCGCCAATTCGCGGGCCCCAAGCTGCGGCATCCTGGAATTTGGGTGCGCCGGCAGCGCCGGTGGCGTGGCATGCCGAGCACTGGGCCTTGAACACCTCTTCGCCCGACTTCAATGGCCGGTTGGCATCGCGGACCTCCACCATGCCGATTTTCTGGATGCGCTCGGCCACGGCCCGCTCAGGATCGGCGGCACCAGCAGCCGGCTTGTTGGCCGAAGTGACGTAATACACAAGACCGATGATGGCGAACACGGGCACCACAAAAGCAAACAAGCTGGCGAGCAGCACCTGCTTGGGGTTCTTGATCGGGCCGGTATGGGCTTCTTCGTGGCTGGAATCTTGACCGTTGGCGCTCATGGTGTCCTCAAAAAATCGCAGGTGATCCTGAATTGGGGGATATGAAATCAACCTTTGATTATAACGACCGCCTTTTTGCGCCAGCGCACAACACCGCAGGCCGGCGACGCCCGCCGCAGCCTCGTGTCAGAAAAGCTGCATCAGTCCCTCGACACGCCGGCGCCAGCGACGCACCAACTGCCATGCTGACCAGGCCCGCAGCCCCCAGCGCCAAACGGCGCGAGGACGCGCGACAAGCGCCGCGGAAAGCGCGGCGGCGACCCACGCCGGATGGGCCCGCAGCCACCGCGCGGCATCCCTCCCACGATCCGCCAGCGCCAACGCCGGCATCAGGGCCGCAGACTGATCTGCCACCTGCTGACGCAAATGACCGGAGCGCGTAAGCAACCGCTCGCGCGCCATCGCAAGCGCCATTTGCCGGGAACTCACGGGCGCAACCTTTCCTTGTCGCGCTCAAGTTCGTCGAAGCTCGCACCCCACAGCCGTGACCCTTGCATCAGCCTGGCTCGAACCGAGAACACTGCGACCAGACCGAGCGTCAAAAAGACCGCCGAAAACACGGCAAGAGCCAGCAGCCGATGACTGTCCCACAGCAGGACCGTAAGCAATACGGCCAGAAAGGCCACACCGAGGCTAAGCAAAACAACGGCCAGCGCGCCATACAGCAGCAGCTCACCCAACCGCAACGCCTCCTCACGGGTCTCGACACTGACAAGTTCCAGTCGCACCTGCACCAGCTCGATCAAGCTGGCGGCAAAACCGCGCAAGGAGATCGCCAAGCGCTCCTGTTTCTCCGGCACGCTCATGGCTGATCCGCGCGGCTCAACGCCGGCCGATCAGCAACCCCACCAGCAGGCCCACACCGGCAGCCACACCGACCGACTTCCACGGATTTTCGTGAACATAGTCGTCCGTGGCTCGCGCCGCCTCCCGCGCTTTGTCCCTGATGGCGGCTTCGACATCTTCCAGCTTGTGGCGGGCGGCACGCAGGTTGTCACTCATGCGAGCACGCAACTCGGCGACCTTCTCACCCGTCTGGCTGGAAGTCAGTTGCAGCAACTCCTCTGCGTCGGCAATCACCGTTTTCAGGTCGGCGGCCAATTTTTCCTTGGTCGCGAGAGAGGCTTCAGCGTAATCGGTCATGGTCATGCTCCAGTTGAAAAATGCCAGCAGATCGGTGAGGCTGCTTGGCAGCAAAGGCTCACCCGTAAAGCAGCCGAGCTTGCCACATATTTGAGGATAACGAACAGTCAGACAACGACCTTGCGGTAACGCAAGTCCGGCTTGTCCCTTGACAAGGCATGCAGCCCATTTGCCCAATGCGGCCCTTCTCAACGGCGCCGGATCAAACGCCAAGCCTTGCATGCGATAATGCGCAATTCTTCCTGCTCAAGGAATGCGGCTGTAGCTCAGTGGATAGAGTATTGGCCTCCGAAGCCAAGGGTCGTGGGTTCGATCCCCGCCAGCCGCACCATTTCAATTCGGATCTGCTGATGCGCACAGCTGCATCCAGCCGAAGCGCCCCTGCCAACCCAAGGCGGACGCCCCCTTACCTGACCGATTCGAACAAACCAGTTCGAACACCCTCGTGCTGCTGCAGAAGCCCAGGCATTTCACGTCATGCCGCGCAAAAAACGGCCAGCAGATGAACTTAACAAATTTCAGACACAAAAAA
>JAHFQI010000226.1 GCA_023259355.1 Comamonadaceae bacterium | reverse complement strand
GTTGCCGGGCCAGTTCATGCGCCTGCCCGGTATGCCCCGGCGCGCCCGGGCACCAGCCGGCATCGATGCCCGGCAGCATGTCCTGGCGCAGCTGGGGGTGGCGGTTAAAGCCGCCGCTGGCCAGAATGACGCCGCCTTTTACCTGCACGGTGCGGCGCTGTCCGTTTTGCTGCAGGGTGACCGACTCGACACCGTTCGCACCCTGGTGGATGTGCTCCACCGAGGCATTGGTCGCCAGCGTCACGTTGTCGCGGCGGGACAATGAATACAGCAGGCGGCCGACCAGCGCATTGCCCATCACCAGGCGGGTGCCGCGCGGGTAGCGCAGCCGGTCGCCCAGATGGCGGGACAGAATCTTGACGGCGTGCCTGAAGGAGGCGAAAGACTTCGTCAGGCCCAGCAGGTGGTTGATGTCGGTGCGGTCCACCATCATGCCGCCCAGCACCGTGAACTCTGGAATGGGCGGGCGGATCAGCCCGAACAGCTCGCCCAGCAGGCGGCCATCGAACGGCAGTGGCTCCAGCGCCCGGCCATTGAGGGTGGAGCCCCCCAGGTCGGAGATGTAGTCCGGGTGTTTGGGGCAGGCGCGGTACTTCACATCCGAATTGGCCTCGATCTGATCGACCGCGCGTGCGCCGTTGTCCAGAAAGGCCTGGCGCAGCGCTGGCGGCGTGCGTTCGCCCACGGCGTTGTCAAGGTAGCGCCTGGCGTCAAGCAGGGTATCGGCGGGATTCACGCTGGCCGCGTGACGCGTGCCCGGCACCCAGGTGGTGCCGGCAGACCAGGCGGTGGTGCCGCCCACATGCGGGCTGCGCTCCACCAGCAGCACTCGGGCGCCATCAATCGCGGCAAACAGCGCGGCCGACAAGCCGGCGCCGCCCGCGCCAACTACCACCACGTCATAGCTGGCGGTTTCGGGCAGGGCATCCAGGCCCTTGTCCAGTAGCTGCATCTCAGTGCTCCAGCAGGAAATCAACCATCAGGTCACGCACGCGGGCAAACATGTCCGCGCCGGTCTGGGTGGTGCAGCCCTTGGCGCGCGCCGCGGCAATCAGCGGGGTCACCGCCGGCGCCGTGATCACGCAGCCCACATGCATATGCGGCGCGAGCGCGGACACGTCGAACGGCAGCGGGTCGCCGTCCTTCATGCCGATGGGCGTGGCGTTGAGCACCATGTCAAAGCCCTCGGGGTTGGCGCTGCCGGTTTCCACACGAACGCCATTGAGTCCGTTCAGCCGCTCAATCAGTGCATCGCGCCGGGCGGCATTTTCGTCATGAATCGCCAGCACGCTGACGCCCGCCATCACCATCGCATGCGCAATCGCCGAGCCCGCGCCACCGGCACCGGCCAGCAGCGCTCGTTTGCCGGCCGGCTTGCCGCCGCAGTCCTGCATGGCGGTGACAAAACCCTGCCCGTCAAACATGTCGCCGTGCCAGCGGCCGTCGGGGTTGCGGCGCATCACGTTCACGGTGTTCAGGAAGCGGGCCCGGTCCGAGGTGGTGGCACACAGCTCAAAAGCCGCGAACTTGTGCGGCACCGTGACGATGATGCCGTCCACGTTGCGGGAGCGTGAGGTGCCGGCCAGCCAGACCAGCAGGTCGTCGGGCGCCACATGGGCCGGCACGACGAGGGCGTTGTGCCCCCGCGCCTCAAAAGCCTGCGTCACGCCGGCGGGCGATTTGACCTGCGCGATGGGGTCGCCGACGATGAAGTGGACGCGGGTGGCTCCGTTCAGTTGTTCAAGCATGGTGATTTTTGAGTGGGTGGGTTGTTTTTCGGAATCGTACACAAAAATGGAATAGTATTCAAGTATTGAATTTAATTCTGATTTCGCATAGACTTCTATCCATTCCCCACCAGAAGAAACCTGCAAGACATGAACAAGGTACAACTGGCCGTGATTGGCGCTGGCGTCATCGGACGCACCCATATAGACCGCATAGGCCGCAGCGGCAACCTCGTGCTGGCGGCGATTGCCGATCCCACGGATTCCGGCAAGGCCCTGGCCGAGAGCCTGGGCGTGCCCTGGTTTGCCGACCCGCGCGCCATGCTGGACACGGCCAGGCCGCAAGGCGCCATCGTCGCCACGCCGAACGCCACCCACGTGGACGTGGCGACCGCCTGCCTGCAGCGCGGCGTGCCGGCGCTGGTGGAAAAACCGATTGCCGACACCGTGGCCGAGGCGCAGGCCCTGATCGATGCCGAACAGCGCTTCAAGACCCCGGTGCTGGTGGGCCACCACCGGCGCCACAACCCCATCCTGCGGCGTGCCCGCGAGATCGTGCAGTCAGGCCGGCTGGGGCAGCTGGTGTCGGCCACCGCGCTGGCCACCTTTCTCAAGCCCGACGCCTATTTCGACGTGGCCTGGCGACGCCAGGCCGGCGGCGGCCCCATCCTGATCAACCTGATCCACGACATCGACATGCTGCGCTTCCTGCTCGGCGAGATCGCGTCGGTGCAGGCCGTCAGCAGCCACCAGGCGCGCGGCTTCGAGGTGGAAGACACCGCCGCGGCCGTCATGCGCTTTGCCAGTGGCGCCATAGGCACCGTGCTGGTGTCCGATGCCGCCACCTCGCCGTGGTGCTGGGACTTCTGTGCCGGCGAGCAAGGCCAGTACCCGCGCCAGAACGTGCAAACCCACTTCATTTCCGGCACGCACGGCTCCATGAGCCTGCCGGATCTGGATCTCTGGAACTACCGCGGCGAGCGCAGCTGGCACGCCGAGATGACGCAGGAGCGCAGCGCCGTGCACCAGGCTGACCCCTACACTGGCCAGTTGCAGCACTTCCGCGCCGTGATCGAGGGCCGGGAAGCGCCCCTGTGCAGCGCGCTCGACGGCCTGCGCACCCTGCAGGCCACGCTGGCGGTGCGCGAGGCCGCGCAAAGCGGCCAGGCCGTGCAACTCGCTGGCTGAACGCAAACACCATTGCCCCTTGCAACACATCTGGAGCCACCATGTCACGCACCCTCTTCATTCTCAACGGCCCCAACCTCAACCGGCTGGGGATTCGTGAACCCGCCATCTACGGCAAGGAAACCCTGGCCGTCATCCGCGCGCGCTGCGAGGCACGCGCCGCCACGCACGGACTGAGCGTCGACTTCCGCCAGTCCAACTTCGAAGGGGCCCTCATCGAGAGCATCCACGAGGCCTGCGACACGGGCGCCGCCGGTCTTGTCATCAACCCGGCCGGCTATTCGTTCACCTCGGTGGCCTTGCTCGACGCGCTTAAGATGTTCGAAGGCCCCAAGATTGAAGTCCATATCTCCAACATCCACGCCCGTGACCCGATCTACCACCATTCCCTGGTTTCCAGGGTTGCGACGGCGGTGATCGCCGGGCTGGGCGGCGATGGCTACCTCCACGCCATCGACGCCATCGCCGCGCGCATCCAGAAAGAAGAGCCTGTCAGCGTGGGGGCGTCATCATGAACGGCGTCCTTGAACGAACCCTGGGCATTCTTGAGCTGCTGTCCCAGCACGGCGAAGGCCTGGAGCTGGCGATGATTGCCGACCGGTTGGACATTCCGCGCAGCGCCGTGCATCGCCTGCTGGGCGATCTGGTGCGCTGCGGCTATGTGCGCCAGTTGCGCGAGCATGGCGACTACATGCTGAGCACCAAGCTGGTGTCCATGGGGCTGTCATTCCTGAGTCACAGCGGCATCGTGGACTTTGCCCAGCCGCTGCTGGACCGGCTGGCCGAGATTTCGGGTGAACTGGTGCGTCTTTCGATCGTTGACGGCAGCCGTCTGACTTGGGTGGCGAGGGCGCAGGGCGCGCGCCAGGGCTTGCGCTACGACCCCGACATGGGAAGCGATGCGCGGCTGTCCTGCTCGTCCTCGGGCCTGGCCTGGCTGTCGGCGCTGAGTGACGACGAGGCGCTGACTCTCGTGTCGCAACAAGGCCTGGGCACGCGCGAGGAGTTCGGGCCGAACGCCCCGCAGACCCTGCAGGAGGTTCTGGCCCAGGTGCACGAGACACGCGCACGGGGCTACAGCATCACGCGGGAAACCTACACCGCCGGCCTGAACGCGATGTCCGCGCCGGTGCGGCTGGGCGCGCAGGCGCCGATCGGCGTCATCACCATCGCCGGGCCCACGGTGCGCTTCACCGATGAGCGCATGAAAGCCCTTGGACCCGAACTGCTGTCGTTTGCAGCCCAGATGGCGGCCGCCAGCGGCACATCGCCCTTTTTTCAGAAGCCGCTCAACAAGTCGCCCGTGGACATCGGGCGCCGGCCCATCTACGCCGCCTGATGGCGCGCGGCCTGCTGTCCCTGCTTTTTACCCATGTCTTCTGCCTTGCCCCCCTCATCCGCCGCCTGTGATTTGCTGGTGATAGGTTCTGGCGCCGGCGGCCTTTCCGCCGCCGTGACCGCCGCGCAACTCGGCCTCAAGGTGCTGGTGGTGGAAAAAGACCCGCAGTACGGCGGCACCACCGCCTGGTCGGGCGGC
>JAHFQI010000082.1 GCA_023259355.1 Comamonadaceae bacterium | reverse complement strand
GCGGCCCTAATTCTGGAACCGCGGGTTGCCCCCAAGGTCCGGCAATTGCACTCGCAGGTATACTAATATGTCATTCCTGACAGGCCGCCAAGCGCATGACTCGTCGTATTCCCCCGCTCAATCCGCTGCGTGTATTTGAGGTCGTGGCGCGCACGGAGAACCTCACCAACGCGGCCAAGATCCTGCACGTCACACAGTCGGCTGTGAGCCGGCAGATCGCGGTGCTGGAGGAATACCTGGGCATGCAGTTGCTGCGCCGCGAGCGGCACGGTGTGGCGCTGACGCAGGCCGGCCAGAGATATGCACAGAAGGTCCTGCCTGCCTTCGATGCCATCGCCGAGGCCACCCACAGTCTGACCGGCCCGGCGCGCGAGGGTTTCATCCGCGTGGGCACCTACAACACCTTCGCGGCCAAGTGGCTGATACCGCGGCTGCCGGACTTCCAGCGTAAGCATCCCGACATCGAGGTGCGCATCCTCAACACAATTCCCGAGGTCGATTTCGACCGCGATTCCTTGGACGCGGCCATCCAGTTCGGCGATGGCCAATGGAAAGAGGTCAATTCCGACCTGCTGTTCCGCGACGAAATTGAGCCGGTGTGCTCGCCAGCCTTCCTGGCCCGCTACGCACCCAACGCGCGTTACCCGGAATCGCTGCTGCGCCAGAGCTTGCTCGTCTCGCGCTACCGCCGCACCGATTGGGATGAGTGGCTCAAGGGTGCGGACCTGGAGGACGTGGCCCGCGAGGGTGCGCGCATGACCTTCAGCACCAACCTGCTGTGCTGGCAGGCGGCGGTGGATGGCGTGGGCATCGCCATAGGCCAGACCGCGTTGATCCGCCAGGAGCTCGAGGACGGCCGCCTGGTGGCGCCCTTCGCACGGCCGCTGGCGCGCCACGAGGGCTACTACCTCCTGCGCCCGCGCCGCCAGCGCGAGTTCCGCAACATGTCGATATTCCGCGACTGGCTGCTGGCCTCGGCCAAGTCGGCAGCGTCGGTGCCGGCGCTGCCGCCGGCCTGAATAGCCGCAGTATTGTGATGCCGCTCAGCGGCCGATGAACTTGGCGTCGCGTTTTTCCTTGAAGGAGGCGATGCCCTCGCGGAAGTCCTGGGTCTGGTGGATTTGCGGCTGCATCAGCGCTTCGTATTCCAGAAAGTGGTCCAGCGTCGGCGACAGCGAGAACTGGAACATCTTCTTGGCCATGGCAAGCGCATAGGTGGGCTGCTTCGCCAGTGTCTCGGCCAGGTCCAGCGTGGCCTGCTCCAGTTCGGCGTCGGGCACCACGCGCGTGACGAGGTCCATGCCGGCGGCCTCCTGCGCGTTGAAGAAGCGAGTGCTGTAGACCAGCTCTCGCGCCCGCGCCTGGCCGATCAACCGCGCAAGGAAGAACACCGCACCCGAGTCCGGCGCCAGCCCCCGGCGGGCGAAGATGCACGAGAACTTGGCCGTTTCCGAGGCGATGGCCAGATCGCAGGCCAGCATCATGCTCAGGCCGATGCCCAAGGTGTGGCCGCGCACCGATGCGATCACCGGCTTCTCGATGTGGTACAGGGTCTTGATCAGCGTGTGCGCGTTGCGCTGCAAGCGGTTTCGCGAGCCTTTCACGTCCAGCGGGGCCATCTTGCCGGCATCCGCGCCGGAGCAGAAGCTCTCGCCGGTGCCGGTCAGGATCACGGCGCGCACCTCGTCGTCGTCGTCGGCCCGGCGGAAGGATTCGGTCAACTGCTGGCGCATGTCGTTGGCCAGCGCGTTCTTGCGCTCGGGGCGATTCAAGGTGATACGCGCGATGCTGCCCTGCTTGTCGTATTCGATCTCTGCCATGTCAGTCCTTGTCTGTTCTTCTCATTGTTCGTCGCGCACGACGAGGGCGTCCACCGCGCAGACGCCCCGGCCTTGGCGGTAGACGATCACCGGGTTCAGGTCCACTTCACGGATGCCGCTGGCCGCATCGGCTGCCATGTCGCCCACGGCCACCAGCAGTTCGGCCAGCGCCTGGCGATCGGCCGGTGGCTCGCCGCGCACGCCGTCGAGCAATGCGCGGCCGCGCAACCGGCCGATCATGGCGTGGGCTTGTTCCAGGGTCAGTGGCGCCAGGTCGAAGACCACGTCGCGCAGCACCTCGACATAGATGCCGCCGAAGCCCAGCATCACCAGCGGGCCGAAGTCCGGGTCGCGCACGGTGCCCACAACCATCTCGCGGCCGGGCGGCATCATGCGCTGGATCTGTACGCCGTCCAGCCGCGCCTGCGGCGCATGGGCGCGCACCGACTCCATGATGCGGTTGAAGGCGGCACGCGCGGATGCCGCCGAATCTACGCCCAGCACCACTCCGCCGGCTTCTGTTTTGTGCGCGATGTCGGGCGAGCCGATCTTCATCGCAACCGGCCAGCCGATGGACTCCGCGGCGCGTGCCGCGCCTTCGGCATCGGTCACCAGCGCTTCGCCGGGCTGCGGGATGTTCCAGTGGCACAGCAGGTCGGGCACCGGCAGCCGGCGTGCGTCGTCGCGCGATGCGCGCGGTACGGCAGCCGCCTGCGCACGCACCGATTGCCAGCGCTCTTGAAACAGCCGGTATTCGTCCAGCAGCACCATGGTGCGGGCGAATTCCGCCAGCCCCAGGTGTACGCCACCCACACGGGCCAGTACCTCCAGCGCCGCGGTGCCTGGCGTGCCGGGGGAGTGGAACACCAGTGGGTTCTCGGCCCCGTCGTAGAGCGATTTCAGCGCGTCCTCGATTCGCACCAGGCGCTCGGACGCGACCAGCGAGACGATCACCAGCCCGATGTCCACGCCCGGTGCATGCGCCATGGTCTCCAGGATGGCGAGCAGGGTCTTGCCACCATCCTCCACAACGCTGGCCGTGACGTCCACCGGGTTCTCCGCCGAGCCGTAGCTGGGCACGATGGCGGCGAGCTGCTGCTTGAAATCGGCATCGAGTTCGGGCACCTCCAGCCCGGCCTGCTCGCAGATGTCGGCAGCCCAGCCGCCGGCGCCGCCGGAGGTGGTGACAATGGCCACGCGCCGGCCCTGTGGCAGGGCATCGGCGCTGATGGCGCCAGCGACGGCCAGCATTTCCTCGGGCGTCTGCACGCGGATGGCGCCCCAGCGGCGGAAGGCCGCCTCGTAGGCGGTGTCGGCGCCGGTGAGGTGGGCGGTATGCGATACGGCCGCGCGTTGCCCGGCGCCCGACTGGCCGATCTTGGCGATCACCAGCGCAATGCCGGCGTCCGCCGCCTTGCGTGCAACGGCCGCGAAGCGATGCGCGTCGCGGAAGCCCTCCACGAACAGCAGCAGGGCACGCGAGCCGCCTTCGGCGATCAGGTGTTCGGCCACTTCCAACAGCTCCACGTCGGCCTCGTTGCCGGTGGAGACCAGGTGGCGCACGGGAATGTGCAGCTGTCGCGCGCGGCTGAACAACGCGAAGGCCATGGCGCCGGATTGCGACACGATGCTCACGCGCCCGCGCCCGTCGAGCAGGGGCGGGATGCGCGGCGGCACGAACTGCAGCGTGGGGCTGAAGGTGGCGACGAGGCCGCCTTCGGCATCGAGGTAGCCCTCGCAGTTGGGTCCCAGGATGCGCATGCCGGTTCGCTGCGCGAATTCAGCCACCTTGTCTTGCAGGCGCTCGCCGTGCGGCAGGCCGTTGGCGCCGGCCGAAAAGATGGCGGCGGCCTGGCAGCCGCGTCGTGCGCACTGCTCCAGCACCGCCATCACCTGATCGGCCGCCACGGCGATCAGCACCAGGTCCACGGGCTCGGGCAGGGCCAGCACGTCGGCATAGGCCGGCAGACCCTGGATACTGTCGCTGCTCGGGTTGACGGGGTAGATGGGGCCGGCGAAGCCGCCGTCGACCAGGGTCTTGAGCAGGCGACCGCGGATCTTGGTGGTGTCCTGCGAGGCGCCGACCACCGCCACGCTGCGCGGCGCGAACAGCGCCCGTAAGACGGCGGCCCTCAAGTTGGCGCTCATGTCGGCGTTCCCTGGGCCAGGGCGCTGGCGCAGAGGCGGCGCCCCACGTCCTCCTGGGCGGCGCGGTATTCGGTCTCCAGACGGTCTACGAGTTCGGCGACGGGAGGCACGTTGTCGATGCCGCCCACGCCTTGGCCAGCGCCCCAGATGTCCTTCCAGCGCTTCTGCCGGTCGCCGGCGGCGCGCACGGCGGCGGTGTCCACCACGGGCAGGTCGTCCGGGTCCAGCCCGGCATTGACGATGCTGGGCCTGAGGTAGTTGGCTGGGATGCCGGAGAAGTGCGGCGTGTAGACGATGTCGCTGGCCGTGGACTGCACCAGCATTGCCTTGTACTCATCCACCGCGGCCGATTCGCGCGTGGCGATGAAACGCGTGCCCATGTAGACCAGGTCGGCGCCCAGGACCTGCGCGGCCAGGATGGAGCGACCTTCGGAGATGGCCCCGCCCAGCACGATCGGGCCATTGAAGAAACGCCGCACCTCGTTGACCAGCGCGAAGGGGCTGAGTGCGCCCGCATGGCCGCCCGCGCCGGCGCAGACCAGGATCAGTCCGTCCGCGCCGCCGGCCAGTGCGCGCCGTGCGTGGCGGGCCGAGGTCACGTCATGCAGCACCAGGCCGCCGTAGGCATGCACCCGCTCGGCCACCCGGGTCGGATCGCCCAGGCTGGTGATGACGATGGGCACGCGGTGTGCCACGCAGGTCTCCAGGTCGGCCTCGAAGCGGTCGCTATTGGCCCGTATCACCAGGTTCACCGCATAGGGCGCAGGATTGCCACCGGCGGCGCGGTCGGCCTGCAGCGCATCGGCAATGCGCTGCAGCCACACCGCCAGCTCTTCCTGGGGCCGGGCGTTGAGCACCGGGAAGCTGCCGATGATGCCGCTGGTGCACTGGGCGATCACCATTGCGGGGTTGCTCACCAGGAACATGGGCGAGGCGAGCACGGGCAGTCGCAGCCCGTCGAGCAGGGTTTGAAAGTTGTTCATGGCACTACGTGTTTCATCGAGGATGGATGGGGCGCGCCTTGTCAGGGCATCTTCATGATCTTGGCCAGCAGCGGGGTGACCGTCTTGAGCTCGGTCGCGATGCGCTGCTCCATCTGCTTGGGCGTGCCGCCGATGATCACGTAGCCTGAGGAAATGAGGTACTCGCGGTTCTGCTCCAGCGCGAAGTGCGCGGCCTTGTTCAGCCGCTCCACAATGGGCGCGGGCGTGCCGACGGGCACGACCAGGCCGGTCCAGGTGTCGGAGTCGTAGCCGGGTTTTTTCAGCACTTCGGCGACGGTGGGCACGTCGGGTATCGCGGGCAGGCGCTTGGGGCTGCCCACCGCCAGCATGCGCAGCCGGCCGGACTTCACGCCGGGCAGGATGGAACCCACGTACGAGAACATCATGTCCACCTGGCCGCCGAGGAAGTCATTCATGGCGGGGCCGGCGCCCTTGTAGGGCACGTGCAGGATGTCCACGCCCGCGGCCTCCTTGAACATCTCGCCCGACTGGTGCAGCGAGGTACCGGCGCCCGCCGTGCCATAGCTCAGTTTCCCGGGGTGCGCCTTGGCATAGGCGATGAGGTCCTGGACGGTCTTGAACGGTGAGGTCGCTAGCACTGCCAGCGTCAACGGCGCGGCCACGAATTGGCTGACCGGCGTGAAGCTCTTCTGCGAGTCGTAGGGCAGCTTGGGGTAGATGGCGGGGTTAACGATGTGCACGCCGGCCGTTGTCGACAGCACGGTGTAGCCGTCGGGTTCGGCCTTGGCCACGGCCTCGCTGCCAATTAGCGCGCCGGCACCGCCGCGGTTGTCGATCACGATAGGCTGGCCCAGGTTTGCCGACATCGACTTGGCGAGCACCCGCGACACCGTGTCGGTTGCGCCGCCAGGCGGGAACGGAACGATCATCTTGATCGCGCGGTCCGGGTAGTCGCCCGCCGCCGCCAGGCCGGTACCGGCCACGGCCATGCAGGCCAGCAGGGCGAGCAGCGTGGCGCGGGCGGCGCGTCTCAGGGGCTGTCGTGTGTTCGTGAATCTCATGGTTGTCTCCTTTATCGGGCGGCGGTTCGGGCGGGTTGCCACGGCGGCCGCGCTGGAAAAAATAATAGGTCTGGAACGGCATTCACCAGCCTTCCAATCCCGCCGGCTGGCATGCCTTTCATGCATTACTGAAAGCCGCTCGCATGTCTTCAGCGCAGGATCAGCGCGTCCACCGCACAGCCGCCTTTGGGCAGGGCGATGAAGGGGTTGACCTCGACGCTGGCCACCTCCTCACGGTGGGCGGCGGCGAAGACCGACACCGCCGAGATGGCCTCGGCCAGCCGCTCCAGGTCCACCGGCGGCTTGCCGCGAGCACCGGTGAGCAGGGGCAGGGCGCGAATCTCGCGCACCATGTCCAGGGCGGTCTCCCGGCTCACCGGTGCGCGGCGGAAGGTGACGTCCTTGAAGACTTCCACGAACACGCCGCCCAGGCCGAACATCACCATGGGCCCGAACACCTGGTCGCGCACCGTGCCGATGACTGTCTCCACGCCGCCGCGCACCATGGGCGAGAGCAGGGCGCCCTCGATGCGGGCCTGCGGGCAGGCGGCGGCCACCTTGTCCATCATGGTGTGCCAGGCTGAGCGCACTGCATCGGCATCGGCCAGGTTCAGGGCCACACCGCCCACATCGCTCTTGTGCGCGATGTCGGGCGAGACCACCTTCATCACCACCGGCCAGCCCAGCTGTGCCGCAGCCTCTGCCGCCTCGTCGGGCGAATGCGCCACGTATTGCGGCGCGAAGGTCACGCCATGCGACTCCAGCAGTGCGCGGGCGGTGGCTTCGTCCAGTGCGCCGGCCGGCAGATCGGTCTGGCGGGTGGCATCGGGCACCTGGGGCGCCGGCCGGTCGAACTGCCGGCCCATGGCCGCCAGCGCGCCCAGCACTGTAGTGGCGCGCGCCGGGTCGCTGAAGTGCAGGATTTGCCGGGCTTCGAGCTGCCGCACGATTTCGGGCTTGGCCCGCATGCACAGCGCTATCGGCCGTTCGGGGTGGCGCGCCCGGGCAGCGAACAATGCATCGCTCACCTTGGCGAACTCCTGCGCGCTGCGGCCCACGCTGGCATTGAAACTCAGGATTGCGTCGAACCCCTCGTAGTCGCACACCAGGTCGAGCACCCGGGTATAGATGCTGCGGTCGCTCACGGTTTGGCCGGTGACGTCCACCGGGTTGGTTCCGCTGCCGAAGGGCACCACCTCCTTGATCTGGCGCTGCAACTCGTCGGGCAGCACCGGCAGCACCAGGCCGCAGTCGGCGGCCTCGTCGGCGGCGATCACGCCCACGCCGCCGCTGGGCGTGATGACGCCCAGGCGGTTGCCACGCGGTAGCGGCGAGATGGAGCAGGCATAGGCCAGGTCCACCATTTCCTCGAGGGTGCGGGCGCGCCAGGCGCCGGTCTCGCGGAAGACCGCGTCGAACATCGCATCGCTGCCGGCGAGCGAGCCGGTGTGCGAGGCGGCCGCAGCCGCGCCTTGTTCCGAGCGGCCCACTTTCAGCAGGATGACCGGCTTGCGGAGCCGGCGCGCGGTTTCCAGCGCGCGGTAGAGCCGGTCGCCGTCCTGGCTGCCCTCGATGTAGGCCATGACCACGCGGGTGTCGGCGTCGTGCGCCATCCACTCGATGCAGTCGGCCACGTCGAGGCCGGCCTCGTTGCCGGTCGCCACGAAATGGCTGAAGCGCAGCCCACGGTCGCCCGCGATGCCGTAGAGGTAGGAGCCAATGGCGCCGCTCTGGCTGACGATGCCCACCGAGCCGGCCTCGAAGATCTGGTGTTCGAGCGCGGTCATGAAGGTCGAGTAGCTGGCCTGCCGCGCGTTGAACACGCCGATGCAGTTGGGGCCCATCAGGTGCACGCCTGCAGTCTTGCAGCGCGCGGCGATGTCTTCCTGCTGGCGCCGTCCGTCCTCGTCGATCTCACCGAAACCGGAGCTGAACACGACGATGGAGCGCGCGCGCTGGGCGATGGCATCGTCCACCGCCGCGGCCACGTGTTTGCCGGCCACGGCGATTACCACCTGGTCCACCGGCTCGCCGATGTCAGCCAGCGAGGCATAGGCGCGCAGGCCCTGCACCTCGGCCTGACCCGGGTTGATGGGGTAGAGCGGGCCGGCGTAGCCGCTGCGGATCATGTAGGCGATGGGGCGGCCGCCGATCTTGCGCGGGTCTGCGGATGCACCCACCACAGCGATGGAGCGCGGCTGGAACACCGGGTCGAGCCGATGGGCCTGGACGCCCAGGGCGGCGATGTCGGGGGAGGGGTTCTGCATGGTTTTGTCTCTCATGGAAGTTGACGTAAGGCTCAGGCGCGCGGCAGGCCGAGTGCGCCGGTGGCAATCAGGTTGCGCTGGATCTGCGAGGTGCCGCCGAAGATGGTGAGCGGGCGCGTCACCATGAACAGCCACTCCAGGTCGTCCTGCAGGCCGGATTCGGCCGGGATGCCGAGCACGCCACCCCATTGCCCGGCCACTTCGTGGGCGGCTTCGGCGATGCGCTGGCTGGTCTCTGCGTTGAAGAGCTTGAGCATGGAGAAGGCCGTGTCGGTGTCGCCGCCCGCGGCCGCGGTGGCGCAGACCTCGTCATACAGTGCGGTGGCGTCGGCCACGTCGCAGGCGTGGCGCTCCAGTATGGGCATCACGCGCACAAGTTCGTCTTTGGGCAGGGTGGCGCAGGTGCGGCGCAGCACGCCAAAGGCATGGCGCAGCACTTCGGGGGAGCCGTGGCTGAAGCGCTCGAAGCCCAGCAGGGCGCGGCCGATGGACCAGCCCGCGCCGACTTCGCCGACGAGGCCCGCGCGCGGCACGAAGACGTCGTCGAAGAACACCTCGCAGAAGTGCGCGTTGCCGGCCAGGGTGCGGATCGGCCGCACCGTGATGCCGGGCGTGTGCATATCGGCCAGCAGGAAAGTCAGGCCCTGCTGCTTGCGTTCGCCACGGCCGGTGCGCACCAGCAGGAAGATTTTTTCCGAGTCGTCGGCCATGGTGGTCCAGGTTTTCTGGCCGTTTACCACGAAGCCGTCGTCGCGCTCCACCGCGGCGGTGCGCAGGCCGGCCAGGTCGGAGCCGGCGCCGGGCTCGGAATAGCCCTGGCACCAGGTGTCTTCGGCCGACAGGATGCGTGGCAGCAGCTGCGCCTTCTGCGCCTCGCTGCCGTAACGCAGCAGGATGGGCGCCAGCAGGCGCAGACCCATGTCCATGGGCCGCGCGGCACCGAAACGCTCCAGCTCCTGCTGGTAGATGAGTTGCTTGTGCAGTGACAGGCCCATGCCCCCGTGGGCGCGCTCCAGGCCGGGCGCGCGCCAGCCGTCGCGGTGTTGCGCGGCCAGCCAGGTGCGGGCTTGTGCGCCCACCAGGCGGTGCAGGGGATGTCGCAACGCACTGGGATAGTTCGCCGCGATCCAGTCGCGCCATTGCTGGCGGAACACCGCGTCGGGCAGGGCGTTGCGGTCAGGGGCAGCGGCTTCAGCCATCGTATTCCTCCAGGGCCATGAAGCGGCGGCGGTGGGCGCCGGCAGGACCCAGTGCCGCGGACAGGCGCAACGCCGCCTTCATGCACTGGCCGATGCGTGATTCCGCCGTGTAGCCCATCGCGCCGTGGAGCTGCACGCCAAGGCGGCAGGCCGACAAGGCGGCGTCAGAGGCGCGGGCCTTGGCAGCGGAGATGGCCGCGCGTGTGGGCCGGGCGCCGGCGTCTTCCGCATGGGCGTCGAGCGCGCGACGGCAGGCCGCGCGCGCAAGCATCAGCTGCACGCCGGTGTCCACGCAGGCATGCTGAGGCGCCTGAAAACTGCCGATGGGCCGGCCGAACTGTTCGCGCGTGCGGAGGTGTTCCAGCGTGGTTTGCAGCGCGGCGTCGCCCACGCCGTAGAGCTGCACGGCGGCCATCAGCACGGCCTCGTCCAGCGCGGCCTGCAGGGCCTGGCTCACGGCCGGGCCGCGAGCCAGCGGCGAGGCGACCGCGACGTTGTGGAAATCGACCACAGAAACCGTGCCGCCGTCGCTGGTGCCACTGTCGTGGCGGACCAGGCCGGGGCTGCCCAGCGGCACCTCGAACAGGGCGGTTTGCCCGTTGAGCGCAGCCGTCACCAGCAGTGCGTCAGCCAGATCGACGGCGGCCAGGCCGAACTTGCGGCCGCGCAGGCGCAGGCCAGTATCACCCGGCGCGGCCACGCAGGCGGGCAGGGCGGCGTCGGTTTGTTGGGGCTGGTCCTGCCAGGCGCAGGCCAGCACATGGCGGCCGTCGAGCAGGCTTTGCACGATGCCGGACCAGGCGTCGCTGCCGGTTTCGTCCAATCGACGCACCAGCGCCGAGACCATGACCGCGTGCAATGCGAAAGGCTCGGGCCACAGCGCACGCCCCAAGGCCTCGGCAATGACTGCACCGTGCCGCGCCAGCAGTTCGCTGCCGCCCTGGGCTTCCGGCAGCCGCAGCGCCAGCCAGCCCTGTTCGGCCAGCGCCTGCCAGGCCGCGCGCGTGGGCGCCCGGCCCAGGGACGCCGGCTGGCGCTGGAAGAAGTCATCGGCCGAGTCCGCCAGCATGCGGCCGGTCTCGTCAGCGTCGTGGGTGGCGGGGGCGCAGCGGCTGTCCATGCGGGTGGCCGTGTCAGACCGTGGCGGCGCTGCCGAGGATGACGGTGGCCTGGCTGGACAGCACGCCGCCATTGCCGTGGGCCAGGGCGATGTTGCAGTCCTTCACCTGGCGTCCGCCAGATTCGCCGCGCACTTGGCGCACCGCCTCGATCAGCAGGAACAGGCCGTACATGCCCGGGTGGCAGTACGACAGCCCGCCGCCGTTGGTATTGGTCGGCAGGCTGCCGCCCGGGCGCAGCTTGCCGTCGGACACGAAGGCACCGCCTTCGCCCTTGGCGCAGAAGCCCAGGTCTTCGAGGAACAACAGCGTGGTCAGCGTGAAGGCGTCGTAGACCTCACGCACGTTCACGTCCTTAGGGCCCACGCCGGCCTGGGCATAGGCCAGCTGGCCGGATTTGATGGCCGCGGTGCGCGTCAGGTCCGACATATTGGAGATGGCCGTGTGGCTGGCAGATTCGCCGCAGCCCAGCACGTACACCGGGGGCTTCTTCAGGTCGCGGGCGCGTGCGGCCGAGGTCATGACGATGGCGCCGCCGCCGTCGGTGACCAGGCAGCAGTCGCGCACCGTGAGCGGGTAGCTCACCATGCGGGACGACAGCACCTTGTCGATGGTGAGCGGCTCCTTCTCCCACGCCTTGGGGTTGAGGAGTGCCCATTCGCGCGCTGCCACCGCGATCTCGGCCAGGTGTTCGCGTGTGGTGCCGAACTCGTGCATGTGGCGCGAGGCCGCAAGCGCATAGGCGCTGGAAGGCAGGAAGGGCTTGAAGGGCGTCTCGTAGGGGTTGATGTCGGGCGCGCGGGTGTTGCTGCGGCCGTCAGAGCGCTGGGTGCTGCCGTAAGTGATGACGGCCACCTCGCACAGGCCCGCCTCGATCGCCGCCTGCGCATGCGCCACATGGCTCATGAAAGAGGAGCCACCGAGATAGGTGGAATCGCCGTAGCGTGGATCGATGCCCAGGTATTCGCGCAGCGCCAGCGTGAGCATGCGGCTCTGCGTGGCTGCGCCGAACAGGCCGTCCACGTCGGAAAGTGCCAGGCCGGCGTCGTCCAGCGCCCGGGTGATGCCCTGTGCCATCAGGTCCAGCGGGCTCAGTCCCGAGGCGACCTGGCCCAGATCGGATTCGGCCGCGCCCACAATGGCGCAGCTGCCGCGTCGTACGCTCATGCCGTGGTCTCCTTGATCAGGTGAAAGACCGGCAGGGGGGCCGGTTGCTTGTCGTCTTGCACGAAACCCACCTGCACCCGCATGCCGATGGCAACCTGCTCGGCCGGCATGCCTTCCACGCGGGACATCATGCGGAAACCCTCTTCCACGTCGATGAGCGCCACGTTGTAGGGAGCGCCCTCGCGCGGGAAGACCACCGTGGTTGCGTACACGATGCCCCGTCCCTGGCTGATGTGCCAGGATAGGGGCGCGCGGCCGCCGTAGGGGCAGGCCACACGCGGGAAGAAAACGGCGCGGCCGGCGTCCTCGCTGTACTGGTAGGCGAGCTGGCCGGCGCGCAGGTGCCGGCGATAGGTCTCCAGCGGAGACTCGGTCAGGGGGGCGGATGGGTCTTGCATGGAATGGATCATGGTCCGCCCTGGGCGCCGCGAGATCTTCGCCTTGTGTCACGAGCAATGCGGTGGGTGCATGGCAGAACCGGGGCTCAGTCGTGGCGTTGTGCTGTACATCCGATTTCACAGCCAGCCCAAAAGCGCAACGCTGGCATGTATTCAGATCATGCCAGCGTGCCGAATCCGAAGGGGTCGAAAGGCTGTGGCGGCGGCACCATGCGGACATCCGCCCAACGGAGCAACACAGGACACAACATGGATTTCACCCTCAACGAAGACGACCGTACCTTTGCCGATGCCGTGGGCCGTTTCGCCCGCGCCAAGCTCGCCGATGGCGCCCTGGCCCGTGCCCACTCATCCGAATTTTCCTGGGAGACCGCCAAGCTGCTGTCCGACCAGGGTTTGTTGGGCATCACCTTCAGTGAGGAGGACGGCGGCCAGGGCGGCACGCTGATGCAGGCGGTGCTGGCCATCCAGGAAGTGGCACTGGTCTGCCCGCGCAGCGCCGACATCGTGCAGGCTGGCAACTTCGGCCCGATCCGCACCTTCGTCGAATACGCCACGCCGGAGCAGAAGGCGCGTTTCCTGCCCGACCTGCTGGCCGGCCGCAAACTGATCTCGCTGGGCATGACCGAGCCCGATGCCGGCTCGGCCGTGACCGAGCTCACCACAAACGCCCGCCGCGACGGCGAGGGCTGGCGCATCAACGGCAGCAAGATCTTCTCCACCCACAGTTCCGAGGCCGAGCTGTTCCTGATCTACCTGCGCTACGGCCCCGGCCTGGACGGCATCGGCTCGGTGCTGGTGGAAAAGGGCACGCCCGGTTTCACCGTGGGCAAGCCGGCCGAGTTCATGAACGGCGAACATTGGTCGCAGCTCTACTTCGAGGACTGCTACATCCCCGACGCCAACGTGCTGCTGGGGGAGGGCGGTTTCCGCAAGCAGATCGCGGGCTTCAACGTGGAGCGCCTGGGCAATTCCTCGCGCTCGCTGGCGCTGGGCCGCCATGCCTTCAACACGGCGCGCGAACATGCGCTGGTGCGCAAGCAGTTCGGCCGGCACCTGTGCGAGTTCCAGGGCCTGCAGTGGAAGTTTGCCGACATGTGGATGAAGCTGGAGCAGGCGCAACTGCTGCTCTACAAGGCCGCGATGGAAGGAGAAGGCGGGGGCCTGCCTTCGGCACAAAGCACCGCAATGGCCAAGCTGGCCTGCAACGAAGCCGGCTGGTTCGCCGCCAACGAGGCGCTGCAGATCATGGGCGGCATGGGTTTCAGCCAGGAGGCGCTGGTGGAATATTGCGTGCGCCGCATCCGTGGCTGGATGATCGCCGGCGGCTCGTTGGAGATGCTGCGAAACCGCATCGCCGAGGGTGTGCTGGGCCGCACTTTCCCGCAGCGCGCACCGCGTCCCGAAAAGACCGTATGAATCTCACCGACACCGTGAACTTCACCGCACCCGACCACGCCCTGGCCCAGGCACTCCTGGCGCCTCGGAGCGTGGCCCTGATAGGCGCATCCGACGACGCGACCAAGACCGCCGGCCGTCCACTGCGTTTTCTGCTGGACTCGGGTTATGCGGGCCGGCTCTATCCGGTCAATCCGCGCCGGACCACGGTGCTGGGCGTGCCCGCCTGGCCCAGCGTGGAGGCTTTGCCTGAAACGCCCGAGCATGCTTTCGTACTCACGCCGACCGATGGCGTGCTGCCCGCGGTGCGGGAATGCGCCGCGCGTGGCGTGAAGGTGGTCACGGTGCTGGCGGCGGGTTTCTCCGAATCCGGCCCCGAAGGCGTGGCGCGCGAGGCTGCGCTGCGCGAGGCCTGCCGGGGCACGCAGCTGCGCCTGCTGGGGCCCAGCAGCATCGGGGTGGTCAACCCGCGCAACGGCCTGCGGCTCACCGCCAACGCGGCCTTTGCCGAGCCTGACCTTCCGGTGGGCAAGGTGTTCGTTGCCTCGCACAGCGGCAGCATGATCGGAGCGCTGGTCTCGCGCGGCAAGGCGCGCGGCGTGGGTTATGCGGGCCTGGTGTCGGTTGGCAGCGAGCAGGACCTGAATCTTGGCGAGGTCTGCATGGCCACGCTGGACGACGAGGGCATCGAGGGCTACCTGCTGTTCCTGGAAAGCATGCAGCACGGCGACCGCCTGCGGGCCTTCGCCCGCGAGGCCGCGCGCCGCGGCAAACCCGTCATCGCCTACAAGCTGGGGCGTTCGGCCGCCGCAGCCGAGATGTCGGCCACCCACACCGGCGCCCTGGCCGGCGAGGACGACATCGCCGACGCCTTCCTGCGCGACTGCGGCATCGCCCGCGTGGGTGTGCTCGACGCGTTGCTGGAAGCCTTTCCGCTGGCCCGCCGCATTCCGCTGGAGTCGCAGCCGAAGCGGCCGCGCATCGGCGTGGTGACCACTACCGGCGGTGGCGCAGCGATGGCGGTGGACCAACTCGGTATCCGCGACGTGCACGTGGAGCCGCCATCGCCCGCCACGCTGGCGAAGCTGGCGGAGGCCGGCATCCAGGTCGCCGCCGGGCGTGTGGTCGATCTCACCTTGGCCGGCACCAAATACGAGGTGATGAAGGCCGCGTTGGACGTACTTCTGGAAGCGCCCGAATTCGACCTGGTGCTGGCCACCGTGGGCTCGTCCGCGCGCTTCCAGCCGCACCTGGCGGTTCGGCCCATCATCGACTCAATAGGCCACGCCAAGCCCCTGGCCGCCATGCTGGTGCCCGACGCGCCGGAAGCGCTGGCCACACTCACCGCCGCCGGCGTTCCCTGCTTCCGCTCGCCCGAGGGCTGCGCCGACGCCATCGCCGCCGTGTTCGGCCGGCGCCACCGGCCTGAACTGGCCGCGGCATGGACCGCACCTGCCGCGCAGACGGGCACGCTGAACGAGGCCGAGGCCTACGAACTGCTGGACCGGCTGGGCGTGCCGCATGCACCGACACTGGTGTTCGGCAGCGATGCCACTGGCGTGGGCGATGCAGCGCCCGACTATCCGGTGGTCGCCAAGGTCTGCTCCCGCGCTATCCCGCACAAGACCGAGGTGGGCGGCGTGGTGCTGAACGTGCGCGACGATGCCGGACTGGCCGCCGCCTTCGACACCCTTCGGGCCAATCTGGCCGAGCGCGCACCCGGCGTGCCCTGCGAGCAATTCCTGGTGCAGCCGATGCGCCGTGGCCTGACCGAAGTGCTGGTGGGCTACCGTGTGGATCCGGATGTCGGCCCGCTGGTCATGCTGGCCGCCGGCGGCATCTGGGCCGAGGTACTGCGTGACCGTGCGATTCGCATGGCGCCGGTGGATCTGGGCACGGCCCGCGAAATGGTGGCCGAGGTGCGTTCGCTGCAGACTGTAGCCGGCCTGCGGGGCAAGGAGCGGGGCGACCTGGAAGCGCTGGCACAGGCCGTGTCCGCACTGTCGCAGATCGCGGTGCGGCCCGAGCTGGGCATCCGCGAGGCCGAGGTCAATCCGATGATGGTGATGCCCGAGGGCCAGGGCGTGTTGGCCGTCGACGCGTTGGTTGTCGCCTGAGCACGGCGGCGCTGGAAGCGCAGCTGGCTGCGGACTGAATCGTGACCAGCAACATATCTTCGCTGTCGGTCAATCGGCCACGAGGCGTTTTTCCAGGACGCTGGGCTGTGCCGTCGATTTGGTCACGCAAAAGCGCTGCGCAAGGAACTTCGTCCCTACGTGGAGCGCGAGGCGGTGCCTGTCTGAACAGGCATTCCGTCGTTGCTGCACAACCTGCGCCGCATACAGTCGCCAATGACCACGTCCCGTGGTTTTGTTACAGCCAGGACTTGACCGAAGCCACTACCGCGTCGGTCGAGATGCCGTAGCGGTCGTGCAGCGTGGGTAAAGCACCCGCGTCGAGGAAGGCATCCGGCAGCGCGATCTGCTTGAACACCGGGTGCACGCCGGCGCGCATCAGGGTGGTGGCCACGGCTTCGCCCAGGCCGCCGATGGTGCTGTGGTTTTCCGCCACCACCACCAGCCGGCCCGACTTGGCCGCCTCGCGGGTGATGGTTTCCACGTCCAGCGGTTTGAGGGTCGGCACGTGTAGCACGGCGGCATCGACGCTGTCTTTCTGCAGGGCCGCCGCCGCTTCCAACGCGCGCATGGTCATGAGGCCGGTGGAGATGAAGAGCACGTCGCGGCCGTCGCGGATGAGCTTGGCTTTGCCCAGCTCGAATTGGTAGCCGTATTCGTCCAGCACCAGCGGCACTTGGCCACGCAGCAGGCGCATGTAGACCGGGCCGTTGTGCGCGGCGATGGCGGGTACGGCCTGCTCGATCTCCAGCGCGTCGCAGGGGTCGATCACGGTCATGCCGGGCATGGCGCGCATCATGGCCAGGTCTTCGGCGGCCTGGTGGCTGGGGCCGTAGCCGGTGGTCAGGCCCGGCAGGGCGCAGCAGATCTTGACGTTGAGGTTTTCCTCGGCGATCACCTGGTGCATGAAGTCGTAGGCGCGGCGCGTGGCGAACACGGCGTAGGTGGTGGCAAAGGGCACGAAGCCTTCCTTGGCCATGCCGCCGGCCGCGCCCATCAGCAGTTGCTCGGCCATGCCCATCTGGAAATAGCGCTCGGGGTAGGCCTGGCCGAACAGGTGCAGGTCGGTGTATTTGCCCAGGTCGGCGGTCATGCCGACGATCTCGGGGCGCTGCGCGGCGAGTTCGACCAAAGCCTTGCCAAAGGGTGCGGCGCGGGTGCGCTGGCCTTCGCTGGCGATCGACGCGATCATGGCCGAGGTTGTCAGCTTGGGCTTTTTGATGTCAGTGGCGGCGCTCATTGGGCGGCTCCTGCGTAGGCGGCATCCAGCATCGCAATGGCCTGTTGCCATTCAGGCGGATCGACCCGGATGAAATGGTTTTTCTCGCGCTGCTCCAGGAAGGGCACGCCCTTGCCCATCAAGGTGTCGAGCAGGATGACGCGGGGCTTGGCTTCAGTGAGCGCCCGCGCGGCATCAAACGCTGCCAGCACGGCGGCGATGTCGTTGCCGTTCACGCGCTGCACGTGCCAGCCGAAGGCTGCCCACTTGTCGGCCAGCGGCTCGAAGCCCAGCACCTTGCTCGACGGGCCGTCGGCCTGCTGGTTGTTGATGTCCACCGTGCAGATCAGGTTGCCCAGGCCGTGGTGCGCGGCCGACATGGCGGCCTCCCAGGTGGAGCCTTCGTCCAGCTCGCCGTCGGACATGGAGTTGTAGACGAAGGCGGGGTTGTTCTTGAGCCGCAGGCCCAGCGCCATGCCGACGCCGATGATCAGGCCCTGGCCCAGCGAGCCGCCCGAGATTTCCATGCCCGGCGTGTAGCTCGCCATGCCCGACATGGGCAGGCGGCTGTCGTCGCTGCCGTAGCTTTCAAGTTCGCTCTCGGGAATGATGCCGGCCTCGATCAGCGCCGCGTAGTGGGCGATGGCGTAGTGGCCGTG
>JAHFQI010000081.1 GCA_023259355.1 Comamonadaceae bacterium | reverse complement strand
TGTCGGCCTGGCCGGTGCGCAGGCGCTGCAGCTGCTCGATGAACAGTTCCTCGCTCACCCGCAGTCGGATATCGGGAAACGCCTGCCCGAAGGTGCGCAGGGTCTCGGGAATCAGCAGCATGACGGCCACGGGAACCGCGGCGATGGACAGTTCGCCCGCCATCTGCCCACCGAGTTGGTTGATTTCGTCCACCGCGGACACCAGTTCCCGGGACACCTTGATCGCCCGCTCGTAGAGCGCTTTGCCCTGCGCCGTGGGTACCACGCCGCGGCTGGTGCGGCTGAGCAGGGTCGCGGACAGCTCCCGTTCGAGCTCCCGGATGGTCTTGGTCAGCGCCGGCTGCGACAGCCCCAGCCGGCGCGCGGCGCTGCGCAGGCTGCCGTCTTCGACAGCAGCGACCAGGGCCTTGAGTGCGACCAGTTTCATGACCGCATGATAACTGCCGGTTATCGCGGCCTCGAAGCCGGCATCTCCCTGCCGGGGCGGCTCATGCATAGACTGCGCGGCTCGTGTTTGCGATGGATCAAACACCATCTGAATCGAGGAACGCTTCATGGCAACGATCATCGGCGGCATCGCCGCCTCCCACACCCCCACCATCGGCTTCGCCTTCGACCGCGACAAACAGAGCGACCCGGTCTGGGCGCCGATCTTCGAATCGTTCGCGCCCATCCAGGACTGGATCGCCGAGAAGCGCCCGGACGTGCTGCTGATGATCTACAACGACCACGTGACCTCGTTTTTCTTCGACCATTACTCGGCATTCGCGCTCGGCGTGGGCGATCAGTGGAAGGTGGCCGACGAGGGCGGCGGCGCGCGCGACCTGCCGCCGATCGACGGCCACACGGCCCTAGCGGCCCACATCGGGCAGTCGCTGATGGCCGAGGAATTCGACATGGCTTTCTTCCAGGACAAGCCGCTCGACCACGGCTGTTTCTCGCCGCTGTCGGTGATGTGCCCGCACGAGCCGGCCTGGCCCGTCAAGCTGGTTCCGCTGCAGGTCGGCGTGTTGCAGTTCCCGATTCCCAGCGCCCGCCGCTGCTACAAGCTGGGGCAGGCGCTGCGCCGCGCCATCGAAAGCTTCCCGCAAGACCTGCGCGTGGCCATCGTCGCCACGGGCGGCCTGTCGCACCAGGTCCACGGCGAGCGCGCCGGCTTCAACAACCCCGAGTGGGACGCGCGCTTCCTCGACCTGTTCGAGCGCGACCCCGAGCAGCTGGCTGACATGACCCAGGCCGAATACGCCACGCTCGGCGGCATGGAAGGGGCCGAGGTCATCATGTGGCTGGTCATGCGCGGCGCGCTCGCCGGCCAGGTGCGCTGCCTGCACCGCGATTACTACCTGCCGTCGATGACGGGCATCGCCACGGCGATCTACGAACCCGTCGAACAGTCGGTTCCCGCCGCCGTGGCCCAGCGCCACCGCGAACGCATCGGCACCCAGCTGGCCGGCGCGCAGGCGCTGCAGGGCACCTACCCGTTCACCCTGGACCGCAGCGTCAAGGCCTACCGGCTCAACCGTTTCCTGCACGACCTGATCGTCCCCGCGCACCGCCAGCGCTTCCTCGAGGACGAGGCCGTGTGCCTGCGCGAAGCGGACCTCAGCGACACCGAGCGCGATCTTGTCCGTCGCCGCGACTGGCGGGGCCTGATCCACTACGGCGCCATTTTCTTCATGCTGGAGAAACTCGGCGCCGTGGTCGGTGTCTCCAACCTGCACATCTACGCGGCCATGCGCGGCCAGTCTCTCGAAGACTTCCAGAAGACCCGCAACGCGCCCGGCGCCTTGTATTCGGTAGCCGGCAAGGAGGCCGCCACGCTGACTTGGGACGCCGCACCCGCGGCTGCCCGCTGATCGGGAACGCTGCAATGCGCCCAGATCACGATGACCGGCGCGCACACCCGACTTTCAAATTTGACAACGTGGAGACAACCATGAAATGGACCGTACGCATCAGCCTGCTCTCACTCTCGGCGCTCACCTTGCTGGCGCCGGCATCACCTGCCAACGCGCAGCTGCTGCAGCGCCAGGACCTGTCCGCCGCCATGGCCATGACCCTCGCCGAGACGGCCATCGCGACGTGCAAGGCCATCGGCTACAACATCTCGGTGACCGTCGTCGGACGGAACGCCGAACCCATCGTGCAAATCCGTGGCGACCACACGGGGCCGCATACGACAGAGAACAGCTTCAGGAAAGCCTACACCGCACGCACGTTCCGCGCGCCGTCGGGAGCCCTTGAGGAGCGCTTCAAGAAAGATCCCACGCTGGGCGTGATTCATCTCAATCACGTCATCGCGGGCCGCGGCGCGCTGCCCATCAAGGTCGCCGACGACACCATCGGCGCAGCCGGCGCTTCGGGTGCGCCCGGTGGCGACAAGGACGAGGCCTGCATCCAGGCCGGGCTCGACAAGATCGCCGATCAGCTCAAGTAACCCCCTGACATGAGACCGATCCCGGAACGCTACCGAGTGCCTGCCGTGGTCCTTCACTGGACGATGGCCCTGCTGCTGACCGGGCTGGTGGTCTTTGGCTTGTACATGACCAGCCTGCCCTTTTCACCCCAGCGGCTCAAGCTCTACAACTGGCACAAATGGGCCGGCATCACGGCCCTCGCCCTGGCCTCGGTCAGGTTGGCCTGGCGGCTGGCGCACCCGGCCCCGCCGCTGCCGGCATCCGTCGAAGCGGCCATGCGCGGCTGGCAACGGCGGGCACATGGCACCGTGCACGCTGCGCTGTACGGGTTGTTCTTCCTCATCCCGCTGCTGGGCTGGAGCTACAGCTCGGCCACGGGCATCCCGGTGGTGGTCTTTGGCGTCCTGCCCCTGCCCGATCTGGTGCCCATCGACAAGGCGCTGGCCGGCAGCCTCAAGCAGGCGCACCACCTGGCCGCATACGCCCTGGTGGCCCTGTCGGCGCTGCATGGGGGCGCAGCGCTGAAACACCACTTCATCGACCACGACGGCCTGCTGGGCCGGATGTGGTTCGCCTCCCGCTGATGCCCTCTTGTAACGGATCACCCATGCACCCGACACCCTTTCTGCTCGCCACACTGCTCGCCTGCGCGGCGCTGCCGGTGGCCGCTCAACAGAAGCTCGTCCCCTCGCAGAGCGAGATCGTGTTCGTCAGCAAACAGATGGGCGTGCCGGTCGAGGGACGCTTCCGCAAGTTCGACGCCCAGATCGCGTTCGACCCCGCCAGGCCGCAAGCCAGCCGCATCGAGTTCACGATCGACACGGGCAGTGCCGGCATCGGCGTTTCCGACGTCGACCTGGAACTGCCCAAGCCGCTCTGGTTCGGCGTGGCCCGCTTCCCGCAGGCCAGCTTCCAGTCCACCACCATCAAGGCGCTCGGCAATGGCAAATTCGACATCGCCGGCCGGCTGACCATCAAGGGCCGCGCGCAGGACGTGACCGTGCCGGTCAGCCTCGCGCAGTCCGGCCCCAACACCACCGCCATCACCACCGTGACAGGCAGCTTCACCGTGAAGCGCCTGGCCTTTGCCATCGGCGAACAGCAGTGGACCGACACCGACCTGGTCGCCGATGAAGTCCAGGTGCGCCTGCGCCTGACGCTCACCGGCGTCGGCAAGCTTTGATCCTCACCCCACCCATAAGGAGACTCCCCATGCGCAAAACCATCCTGTCCCTGCTGAGCTTCGCGGCCCTCACAGCCGGTTCCGTCCAGGCTGCCGAGACCACATTCAAGATCGACCCGCGGCACACCTTCGTGACCTTCGTGTACACGCATCTCGGGCTGACCAATGTGCGCGGCCGCTTCAACGTCAAGGAAAGCACGTTCACCATCGACCCGCAGGCCCGCACGGGCAAGGCCGAGGTGGTGATCGACACGGCCTCGGTCAACATCGGCTTTGGCACGCTGGAAAAGCTGCTCAATTCGTCCGAGGTTTTCGACACCGCCCGCTACCCCACGGCCACGTTCGTTGCCGACCGCTTTTCGTACGACGGCGACAGGGTCACCGAACTGGCGGGCACGCTGACGGTCAAGGACAAGAGCCGCCCGGTGACACTCAAGGCCACGCAGTACACCTGCCTGTTCAGCCCCGTCCTCAAGCGCAACATCTGCGGCGGCGAGTTCGAAGGCGTGGTGGACCGCGAGGCCCTGGGCATCACCTTCGGCCTGCCAGCCCCCCACGCGACCCGAGAGGTGCGGCTGATCGTGCAGATCGAAGCCTTCCAGATGTGATCTCACGCCCCCACCGACCGGACTCTTTCTGATACAACCCCAAGCTCACAGCCCCACAAACCCCATGTCCATCACCGGAACCACACGCGTCTTCTACATTCTTGGCAACCCGGTCGCGCAGGTCCGCGCGCCCGAGGTTTACAACCAGATTTTTGCGAAACACGGTATCGACGCCGTCCTCGTCCCCCTGAAACTGCCGGCGGAGGCCCTGCCCGGCTTCCTGGCCCACGGCATGGCGGCCGAGAACGTCGGCGGCTTCTGGGCCACCATCCCGCACAAGGCCGCGCTGTTCGAACAGCTCAATCCCACCGACCCGGTGGCGCAGGTGGCCGGCGCGGTCAACGCCGCCCGTCGGCATGCCGACGGGCACCTGGAGGCCGCGCTGTTCGACGGCATCGGCTTCGTCAAGGGGCTGGACCATTTCGGCATTGACGTGAAAGCCCGTCGCGTGCTGGTCATCGGCGCCGGTGGCGGCGGTCAGGCCGTGGCGGCGGCGATCGCCCAGCGCGGGCCGGCGCAGATCGCCATCTACAACCGCACCCGCGACAAGGCCGAGGCCCTGGTCCGCCGGCTGGCGCCCCTCATCGGCGACGGTGCGGTGGTGGCGGACACCAGCGACCCGGCCGGCTTCGACCTCATCGTCAACTGCACTTCGCAGGGCCTCAAGGCCGACGATCCACTGCCCTTCGATCCTGCGCGAGTGGACCCCAAGGCCGCCGTCGTGGACATCATCATGAGCCGCCAGCCCACGCCGCTGCTCCAGCAATGCCGCGCCCGGGGCATCCATGCCGAGGCCGGCTTCGAGATGCTGGTGCAGCAGGTGCCGGAGTACCTGCGTTTCTTCGGCTTCGACGACGTCGCGCAGGCGCTCCAGTCCGACCTGAGCGAAATCCGCTCCATGCTATACCCCAAGTAAACACGCCCGTTTGCCATCACAACCAAGGAGACTTTCAATGCAACATTCACTGCGACTGCGCCACCTGCTGGCCGCCGCCGGCACCACGCTGGCCCTGACGGGCGGCGCCCTGGCCCAGCCGATCAAGATCGCCAACATCGTCGAACTCTCGGGGGCCGGCACCACGTCGGGCACCAACTTCAAGAACGGCGTTGAACTGGCCGTCAAGGAAATCAACGCCGCCGGCGGCATCCTCGGCCACAAGATCGAGAGCAGCAGCGCCGACACGCAGAGCAACCCCGGTGTCGCCAAGGGCCTGACGCAAAAGGCCATCGACGATGGCGTCTTCGCCGTGTTCGGCCCGGTGTTCTCGGGTTCCATCCTGGTCAGCATGGCCGAGACGCGCCGCGCGGAGGTACCGAACTTCACTGGCGGCGAAGCCGCGGCCATCACCAAGCAGGGCAACCCCTACATCTTCCGCACCAGCTTCACGCAGGACACGGCCATGCCCAAGGTCGCGCGCTACGTGGCAGGCAACCTCAAGGCCAAGACCGTGGCGCTGATCTACGTGAACAACGACTTCGGCAAGGGGGGCCGCGACGCGCTGATCAAGTCGCTGGAGCCGCTGGGCGTGAAGGTCATCGCCGACATTTCCACCGACCAGAACCAGGTGGACTTCTCCGCCGCGGTGCTCAAGGCCAAGCAAAGCAATGCCGACGTGGTCTTCGTCTACTCGAACGAAGAGGAATCGGCGCGCGCGCTGCGTGAACTGCGCAAGCAGGGCGTGACCAAGCCCGTCGTCGGCGAGACCGTGTTGACCAGCCAGAAGGTGATCGAACTCGCCGGCGATGCCGCCAACGGGGCCGTGGCCCACGTGGGCCTGACGGTGGACGCGCCCCTGCCGACCATGCGCGCCTTCCGCGCCCGCTTCGAGAAGGAATACAAATACGTCACCGACCACAACGGCATCAAGGGCTACACCGGCGTGTACCTCATGAAAGCCGCGATCGAGAAGGCCGGCAAGATCGACCGCAAGCTGGTCGCACAGACGCTGCACGGCCTGAAGGTATCGGCCGCCAAGGAGCCCGGCATCATCATGGACGTGAGTGTCGACGCCAACGGCGACCTGGACCGCGAAAGTTTCATGGTGGAGGCACGCAACGGCAAGCAGGAGATCAAGGAAATCCTGCCGGCGCTGAGCGCCAAGAAGTGAGCGTGATCGGAACCCCCGGCATGAGCGCCGCCCGGCCGCCCGAAGGCGCGAAGGCCCCCGCGGGGGGCAGCGCAGTACACGAAGTGACAAGCGTGGGGGCCACCATGAATGTGTTCGAGGAACCGAAGATCGACTGCCACTGCCACGTGCTGGATCCGGCGCGTTTCCCCTACGCGCCCGACGTGGCCTACCGGCCCGCCGGACAGGAACTCGGCCCGTTCGACCAGTACCAGCAGGTGATGACGGCCTACGGCATCCGCCATGCGCTGCTGGTCGGCCCGAACTCCGGCTACGGCCTGGACAACCGCTGCCTGCTCGATGCCATCGCGCGCAGCCAGGGACGGGTCAAGGGTATTGCCGTCGTGCCGAACGACATCGACGACGATGGCCTGCTGGCGCTGCGTGAGGCGGGCGTCATCGGCGTGGCGCTCAATGCCACCGTGCTCGGCACGGCGCATGTGCTGGCCGCCGCGCCGCTGCTGCGCCGGCTGGCGCGCCTGGACATGCTGCTCTCGCTGCAGGTGGAGCACGATCAGATGGTCGAGGTGCGCCGGACGGTGGAGGACAGCGGCGTGCGCGTACTGATTGACCACGCCGGCCGGCCGGCAGCAGGTGGCGGTGTGGGTCAGCCCGGGTTTCGCGAACTGCTCGCAATGGCGTCGAGCGGGCGTGTCGCCGTCAAGCTCTCGGGCTACCAGAAGTTCTCGTCGCAGCCTCCGCCCTACACGGACGCCAGGCCGTTCATCGAGGCACTGGTCGAAACCTTCACACTTGACAACTGCCTGTGGGCCAGCGACTGGCCGTTCCTGCGCGCCCCGCAGCGGCTGGACGTGGGGCCCCTTCTGATGCAGGTGCAGGCCCTGCTGCCCGGTGAGCAGGACCGCCGGCGCCTGTTTTGGGATTCGCCCAAGCGCTGGCTGGGCTTTGAAACGGCCGCCTGACCGGCCCGCCCCAACACACGACCTCCAGGTCCGATCACAACACCCCCTCACGACGAAGGAGCATCACATGGACAGACGACAGGCCCTGGGCGGCATCGCCGCGTTGGCAGCCGGACTCGGCGCCACCCCCCTCACCCACGCGCAGGTCGCCGGCGGCAAGCCGGTTCGCATCCTCGTCGGCTACGCGGCCGGCGGCGCCGTGGACATCATCGCCCGGACACTGGGTCAGCAGCTGCAGACCAGCCTGGGCCAGCCGGTGGTCATCGAGAACAAGCCCGGCGCCGGCACCAATCTCGCCATGCGGGCCCTGATCGACAGCCCGCCCGACGGCAGCACGCTGATGCTGGCAGCCAACGCCCTGGCCGCCAACGTTTCGCTGTACCAGCCGCCACCCTACGACCTGGGCCGTGACGTGACCTCCGTGTCCCTGGTCGGCCGCGTCCCGGTGGTGCTGGCCGTCAGCGCCACGGCGGAGTGGCCCCACTTCAATGCGTGGCTGGCCGCGGCCCGCGCCCGTCCCCGGTCGGTGACCTACGCCACGCCCGGCAACGGCTCCACACCGCACCTGGCCGTCGAACTGTTCACGCACACGGCCGGCGTGGACCTCGTGCACGTGCCCTACAAGGGCGGCTCGCAGGCGATCAACGACCTGCTTGGCGGCCATGTGCAGGCGGTGGCGGTCAATGCGCTGGAAGTCCAGCCGCACGTGAAGAGCGGCAAGCTGCGCGTGCTGGCCGTGATGACGCCGCGGCGCTCGGGCATCTTCCCGGACGTGCCCACCGTCGCGGAACTGGGTTTTCCCGGCTTCGAGGCCTCGGTCTGGTACGGCATCATCGGCCCGCGCGGCCTGCCCGCGCCCCTGGTGACGCGCCTGCACGGCGACATCCAGCGCGCGCTGGGCGTTGACGATGTGAAGCAGCGACTCGCCTCCGCGGGTGGCGAGGTGGTGCCCGGCAGCACCGACATGTTCGCCGCCCTGGTGGCCAGCGAGCGGACCCGTTACGAGAAGCTGATCCGCGCCGCGCGGATCCAGCCGGATTGACCATGCGCAGGCGTGCTCTCCTGGCCCTCGCGCCCGCACTGTTGTGGGGCTGCGCGTCGCCGGCCCCGCGCCGGGTTCTTGCGCCCACGGGTGTGCTGCGCGTGGGCGTCTATCCCGGCAGCCCCAGCTCGCTGGTGCGCGACGCACAGGGACGATCCCTCGGCCTCAGCGTGGAACTGGGCCAGGACTTCGCGGCCCGGCTGGGCGTGCCGTACCAGCAGGTGGAGTTTCCCCGGCTGGCGCTGGTGCTCGATGCGCTGAAGGCCGGCGAGGTCGATTTCACTGTGACCAACGCCACGGCCGTGCGCGCCCGGGACATGAACTTCAGCCCGCCCATCATCGCGCTGGAGCTGGGCCTGCTGGTGCCGGCCGGCTCGCCGATCCGCACCGTGGACGAAATGGACCGTGCAGGGCAGCGGATCGGCGTCGCGCAGGGCAGCAGCTCGCAAGCGGCATTGGGTGGCCGCCTGCGCAACGCCGCTGTGATTGCCGCGCCTACGCTGCAGGCCGCCTCGCAGCAATTGGCCAGCGGTGCCTTGCACGCCTTCGCGACGAACAAGGCGATCCTGTTCGAGATGGCGGACGGTTTGCCCGGTGCCCGGGTGCTGGAGGGACGCTGGGGTATCGAACAATTGGCCATTGCCATTCCCAAGGAACGAAAGGAACACATGATGGAAGTCGAACGTTTTGCCCAGGAGGTCGTGGCCTCCGGGCGGGTGGAGCAGGCCGCGCGGCGCGCGGGACTTCGTGGCGCCATCCCGGTGGGGCAACCATGACGCGCCGGCGCAACGTGATCGGTGCACTGGCGCTGGGATGGCCGCTGGCGATGCTGGCGCAAACGCCCGCAGGCACGGCCCCCACCTACCCGACCAAACCCATCCGCATCGTCGTTCCCTTCACCCCCGGCGGCAGCACCGACATCCTGGCCCGTGCCATCGGCCTGGAACTCGGCAAGGCCTGGGGCCAGAGCGTGATCGTGGACAACGTGCCCGGTGCCGGCGGCGCCATCGGTGCCGACAAGGTGGCCAAGGCGCCGGCCGACGGCTACACCTTGCTGATGGGCCACATCGGCACGCTGGCCGTGAACCCCAGCCTCTACCCCAAGCTGCCCTACAACCCGGTGAAAGACTTCGCCCCCGTGGCCTGGGTGGCGCGCGTGCCCAACGTGCTGGTGGTCCACCCCTCGGTCCCGGCCAAAACCGTGAAGGAGTTGGTGGCCCTGGCGAAGGCCAAACCGGGCCAGCTCAACTACGGCTCGGGCGGTAACGGCAGCGCGGCCAACCTCGCCACCGAGTACTTCAAGATGCAGACCGGCGCCTCGCTGCTGCACATTCCCTACCGCGGCACCGCGCCCGCCGTGACCGACCTGATGGGCGGGCAGATCCAGGTGCTGTTCACCGGCGCCCCCGCCGTCATCGGCCAGATCAAGACCGGGCAGCTGCGCGCGCTGGCCGTGTCCAGTCCGAAGCGGCTCGATGCCCTGCCCGACCTGCCCACCGTCGCCGAAGCCACGGGCATCAAGGACTTCGAGGCCGACCAGTGGTACGGCGTGGTTGCGCCGGCCGGCACACCGCGCGAGATCGTCGCCAAACTCAACCAGCAGATCAACCAGGCCCTGAACTCGGTGGAACTCAAGACCCGGCTGAACAACGAAGGCGCCGTGGCCACGCCCACCACCCCCGAGGTGTTTGGCCAACTCATCGTGCGGGAAATCGGGCGGTGGAAGCCCGTGATCACCTCGGGGCGTGTGAAGGCGGACTGAACTCCAGGCCCGGCGGCGCCGGGCAGGTCATCAGGTGCTCTGCCGCACCACCACCTCGTAGCCCACATCGGCGCAAGCCGACGGCGGGGTTTCGCCGCGCATCAGCGCCAGCAGCATGGTGGCGGCCGCGGTGCCGATCTCGGCGCGCGGCGTGCGCACGGTGGTCAGCGACGGCACGACCTGGTCGCTGCCGGTCAAGTCGTTGAAGCCGGCCACGGCCACGCGCTGCGGCACCGCGATGCCCAGGCGCAAGGCCGCGAACAGCGCGCCCTGCGCGAGGTCGTCGTTGCAGAAGAAGATCGCATCGACCGGCGGCGTCTGCGCGACGATCTGCTCGAACATCGTGCCGCCCAGCGCGATGGAGGACGGTGCCGGGTTCAGCCATTCCAGCGTAGGCGCATGCAGGCCCGCCGCCTTCATCTGACGACGCCAGCCTTCGAGGCGCTGCAGTGTGCGCGCATCAAGCTGCGCTGCGGCGAAGGCGATGCGCCGGTGGCCGCGCTCCAGCAGGTGCCGCGTCAGCGCGGCCGCCGCATCGGCCTGCGAAAAACCAACGCTGTAGACACCCGGCGCGTCGGTCATGTCCATCAGGTGCACGCAGGGCACGCCGCTGGCGCGGATCAGCGCGCGCGTGGATTCGCTGCGCTCCAGTCCCGTCAGCAACAGGCCGGCCGGCCGGTGCAACAGTTGCTCGCGCAGCAGCTGCTCCTCCTCGGCCGCGTCGTAGTGCGTGATGCCGATCAACGTCTGGTAGCCCGCTTGGCGCAGCGTGCGCTGCACGCCTTCGAGCAGGTCGACGAACAGCGCGTTGGACAGCATGGGCAAGAGCAGCGCCACATGCGTGCTGTGACGCGAGGCCAACGCGCGCGCGGCCGGATCGGGCATGTAGCCGAGGCGATCGGCCGCCGCCTTGACACGCGCCACCAGCTCGGGATCGACCGAGCGTTCGCCGCGCAGCGCCCGCGACACGGTGATCGGACTGACGCCGGCAACGCCCGCCACATCGGCGAGCGTCACGCGGCCGGTGGCGCGGGACCGGTGGAGACAGGAGTGCATGGCGCCACTTTAGCAGACAGCGCTGTCCTGCCTGTGCCAAGCTGGACGCAGCGCCGACGCTTTCCGTCAGAATTTTCACTCATGAATAAGGGTAAACCCTGATTCAATAAGGACAGCGCTGTCCTAAGATAGCGCTGTCCAATACGGCACATCACCAACCCTCCCCGCCGATCCTTCGGCGCCCCTAAGGAGACTTCATGAACACGAACCGTTTCGCGGCCCCGCGCCGCTCCGTCCTGATCGGCGCCGCCGCGCTCGGCCTGGCCGCCCTCGCCACGCCCGCTGTGTGGGCCCAGGCCGCATGGCCGACCAAGCCGATCACGCTCGTCGTCGGCTTCCCGCCCGGCGGCCAGACCGACTTCGCGGGCCGCGTGTTGCTGGCCGGCATGCAGAACGCGCTCGGTCAAGCCGCCGTCATCGACAACAAGGCCGGCGTGAACGGCAACATCGGCGCGGTGGACGTGATGAAGGCGGCACCGGACGGCTACCGCCTGTACGTCGGCAACGGTTCGATGACCATCGCCTCGCACATCTACACGCAGATCGGTATCGTCGACCTGCGGCAGATGACGCCCATTGGCACCATGCTGCAGTCCGCGCTGGTGCTGGCGGTGCCGGCCACCTCGCCGATCAAGACCTACGCCGATTTCGTTGAGCATGTGAAGGCCAAGAACAAGGGCGGCAAGGGCATCGACTACGGCACCGGCGGCGTGGGCGCGCTGCCGCACGTCACGATGGAACTGCTGCGCGAGCGGCTCGGCAAGCCGGCGATGAACCACGTGCCCTACAAGGGCAGCGCACCCGCGCTGACCGACCTGATCGCCGGCCGGCTCGACGCGATGTTCGATGCCACCTCCGTCGTCGCACCCTTCATCAAGTCGGGTCAGCTGCGCGCGGTGCTGGTCACGAGCGACAAGCGTGTCCCCGCCTTCCCCGACGTGCCGACCGCCGCCGAGGCCGGCCTGAAGGACTTCAGCATCGTCTCCTTCATCGGCCTGTATGGCCCGCCCAACCTGCCCGCCGACATCGTGAAAAAGGCCAACGCCGCGATGAACACGGCGCTGAAGGACCCGGCTGTGACCAAGGGCATCCTGGAGCGCGGCGACGAGCCCGGCGGCGGCACGCCCGAGCAGCTGGGCGCGCTGACGCGCACCCACTTCAAGACCTGGGGCGAAGTGGTCAAGGCCAACAACATCCGTGCAGACTGAAACTGATATGGCCCCCACGCTCGGCACAGGACTGACACCATGACCTGGATCGTTGTCATGGGCGTTTCGGGTTGCGGCAAGTCGCACGTGAGTGCGCTCATTGCCGAACGGCTGGCGCTGCCGCTGGTCGAGGGCGACGAGTTCCACTCCGAGGCGAACCGTGCGCTGATGCAAAGCGGCACGCCGCTCACCGATGCCAACCGCGCCGACTGGCTCGACACGCTGGGCGCGCAGCTCAAATCCCGCCCCGGCGGCGCCGTGCTCACCTGCTCGGCGCTCAAGGCCGCATACCGCGACCGGTTGCGCGCCGCGGTGCCGGGCCTGCGCTTCGCGTGGCTCGAACTCGATGCGACCTCCGCGCTGGCGCGCGTGGCCCAGCGGTCCTCGCACTTCTTCCCGGCCGGACTCGTCGCCACGCAGTTCGAGACACTTGAGCCCCCGACCGGCGAGCCCGCCGTGCTGCGCCTGGACGCCTTGCAGCCGCCGGAAGTGCTCGCCGGGCACGTGGTGGACTGGACGACGGGCCGTGCGAATCAGTCCGGCTAATCCGGTTCAGCGCGACGATGGCCAGCAGCTCGGCAGATACGGCGTGATGTTCTTGAGCGCATTGGCGACGAACTGCTCTTTCTCGCCGACCGGCGCGACATAGTGCAGCGCCGAGGCTGCGGCATCGATGCCTTCGGTTCTCGCAATGATCCAGGCGGCCAGGTAGGGTGAAGCAAGACACCCACCTGCCGTGGCGACGTTGCCCACGGCATGGAAGGGCTGGTTCAAGACCTCGACGCCGGCCTCCTGAACCCATGGCTTGGTGGTCAGGTCGGTGCATGCCGGCACGGCGCCCAGCAGGCCCAGCCTGGCCAGCACCAGTGTCCCGGAGCACTGTGCGGCAATGAGTTGGCGCGAGGGATCGAGTTGCAGCCGGGCCATCAGCTCCGGCCGGCTGACGATCTCCCGCGTCTGCAGCCCACTGCCGACAATCACTGCCTCCGCCGAGTGCGCCTCTTCCAGGGAGGATTGCGCCCGCACGGTGACGCCATTCATGGACGTGACCTCGGGCTCGGGGCAACAAAGGGTCACGCGCCAGCCGGGCTTCTTGATGCGGTTCAGAACACCGAGCGCGACCAGTGAGTCCAGCTCGTTGAAGCCCTGAAAGGTGAGGATGGCGATATGCATCATGAACACTCCAGTGGGAAGAATACTGGCAGCGCTCGGGGCGCCGCGCCGGGATTCACCCGCCCCAGCCCGGCACCTGCTTGAACACCCAGAGCAGCACGCTGATCGACAGGAACGACGCGACCGTGGCGCCCAGCAGGGCGGCGGCGGCCAGGCCATCGCGGCCGTGCCGCTGCGCCAGGATGGGAAAGATACCGAGCATGGGGCAGGCGGCCGTCAACACCACACCAACGCGCAGGTGCGGCTCCATCGGCGGCAGGCCGGCGGCTTCGGCCAGCAGCAGCACGGCCAGCATGGCCGCAGGGTGCAGCAGCAGCTTGCCGACGGCGATCTGCGCGACCTGGCGGCGCATGCCCTTGATGTGCAGCCCGGCGAGCGAGCCGCCGATCACGAACAGTGAGAGCGCGGCGCTGGCCTGCGCGAACATGGTGACGGTGCGCGCCACGGGCGATGGCAGCTGCCACTCCGTCAGCGACGCGGTGAAGCCCGCCATCAGCCCCAGCACCATGGGGTTGCGAAAGAGGTTCACGAGCGACTGGCGCAGCACGGTGTGCCAGCGTCCGCCGCTGCCCGTGGCGCTCTCGGCCAACGCCAGCGTCAGCGGGATCAGCAGCAGGTTCTCCACGATCATGTTCAGGCCCAGCATCACGCCGGCGACCGGCCCGATCACCAGCAGCGCGATCGGGTAGCCGACAAAGCCGCTGTTGGGGCAGGACATGCCCATGGCGTAGTAGACGCTGGTGGTCGGGTCCTGGTGCGCGCCGCGACGGGCCCACAGCAGTCCCAGGCCCATGGCCACCAGCGAGCCGGTCGCGTAGACCAGCAGGTAGCGCCCATTGAAGATGTCGCTCAGGTTGCGCTGCGCCAGCGCATTGAACAGCAGCGCCGGCAAGGCCAGGTTGATGACGAACTGGCCCAGCACCCGCATGTCCGTCCGCGCGAACAGGCCTTGGCGCGTGGTGAAGTAGCCCAGCGCGATGGTGATGTAGATGGGCCCGGTGATGGAGAGGATGTCGAGCATGAACGTGGGCAGTCGGCGGCGGCCGGGTGGTGTTTCAGTATCCGTTCAGGCTCGATGCGAACCGCCAAAGCGGGATGAGATCGTCACTCCCGCTTGCGCGCGGCGAGCAGCTTGTCCGCGTAATCCTGCCACCGGGCCCCCTTGCCCACGCCGGCAAACACGCCCGCCTTGGCCTGGTCGGCGACCCACTGCTGCTTGTCGGCGATGGCTGCGGCCATGAAAGGCTCGAAACCCGCCTCGCGCACGGTGTTGGCCGATTCGCGCATTTCCTCGGCGCGGCGCTGGCCATGCTGCACCACGCGGCTGAAGAAGTAAGCGCCCTGCTCGCTCCAGTCGATGCTGGGAAAGGTTTCCTGCAGCGTGGGCAGCACGTGGTCTTCCACGCCGTAGGCGCGCGCCGTGCTGTAGCTTTCGATCACCAACGCCTCCAGGCCCTTGATCATCACGCTGCGGCACATCTTGATGGCACTGGCCACGCCGAGCCGGTCGCTCACGGCCCTGGCGTCCGTGCCCCAGCCGTTCAGCACGGCGGCGAGTTCCGCCGCACGGGCCCCGCCCAGCAGCATCGGCACCTTGATGCCGTAGGGCGGCACCGAGGTCATGACACCGGCTTCCACATAGTGCGCGCCCACCGCGTCGATCAGTGCCGCGCACTGCTGCTTGGTGCCCGGCGAGGCGGAGTTGAGGTCCAGGAAGACCGTGCCGGGACGGATGAATCGCGCGGCTTCCTTCGCCACGGCCAACGTGTTGGAGGCCGTGACGGCCGAGATGACGAGGTCGCTGGCCTCGCACAGCGCCTGCGTGCAAGCCTGCGCGGCCACGCCCGCCGCCTGGGCATGGGCCTGCTCCGCAGCCTGCGTGGCGGGGTTGGCGAACTTGAGATCCCAGGCGGACATGGCCACCACGCCGGGCTTGCCCAGCAGGCCGGCGCTGAAAATCTTGCCGACTTCGCCGTAGCCGATAAGGCCGATGCGCTCAAATTTCATGACGTCATCCTGCTAAACAGTCACGATCACTGACGCGGCACCTTGGCGCGCACGATCACCTCGCTCCAGCGCTTGATCTCCGCGTCGAGCAGCGTGGCCAGTTGTTCGGGCGTGCTGGAGCGGGCGTCCACGCCCAGATCGGCGAGGCGCTTTTTCACCTCGGGCGACTTGATGGCCGCCAGCACCTCGCGGTTCAGGCGCTGCACGATCTCGCGCGGGGTTTTGGCCGGCGCCGCCAGCGCGTTCCACGACGCAACGCTGAAGGCCGGCAATTTGGCCGCTTCCTTGACGGTGGGCACGTCCGGCAGTGCCGCCGGGCGGGCGTCGCCCATGACCGCCAGCGCGCGCAGGGCCTTGCCGTTGATCTGCGAGATCAGCGGCGCCAGGATTTCCACCGCAGCGTCAATCGTGCCGCCGCGCAGCGCGGTGACCACGGCCGGCGTGCCGTTGAAAGGCACGATCTGCGCGTCGATGCCGGTGCTGGTCTTGAACAGCTCGGCCGAGAGGTTCTGCGTGCTGCCGATGGCCACGGTGCCGATGTTGAGCTTGCCGGGGTTGGCCTTGGCAAACGCCGTCAGCTCGGCCAGCGTCTTGAAGCGCGAGCTCTCGGACACCACGATGGCAATGTCGAAAAAGCCCAGCACCGAGATCGGCGCGAAATCCTTGCGCGAATCGAACGGCAGGCTCTTGAAAAGCCCCTCGCTGACCGCCGTGCCATTGCTCATGAGCAGCAGCGTGTAGCCATCGGGCTCGGCCTTGGCCACGGTGTCGCCGGCCACGATGCCGCCGGCACCGGGTTTGTTGTCAATCACGATGCTCTGGCCCAGGCCTTCGGCCATTTTCTGCGCCACGGTGCGCGCCGTGAGGTCGGCCACGCCACCCGCGCCGAAGGGCACGACGACGCGGATGGGCTTGGTGGGAAAGTTGGCTTGGGCGGTGGCGGCAAGCGGCAGGCTGGATGCGGCGCCGGCCGCAAGGCTGCCAGAGACAAATTGGCGACGTGACAACATGGGGGTTTCCTTCACAAGTGGAGACAGACACCCAGGCCAAGGCCCCGGGCAACCGCCCGATTGTCCGCAATTTTCGGCCCGCCGTCAGCGGCGTCCAGCGTCTAGCTGCTAGACGGAAAAGGGATACCGGGAACCCCTCATCAGAGATCGAGCACCAGCCGCGGCGTCCTGGCACGCGAGCAACACGGCAGGAACTGGTCGTTGGCGGCCTGCTCCTCGGGCGTGAGGTACATGTCCTTGTGGTCCGGCACACCCTCGATCACGCGTGTCAGGCAGGTGCCGCAGACGCCCTGCTCGCACGAGAACGGCACGTCGACCCCCGCCCCGGCCAGGGCCTGCAGGACGGTCTTGTCGGCGGGCACGACCACGATTTTGCCGGAGCTTGCCAGCTGGACTTCGAAGCTCGCGTCGGTGTCCGACTTGGTCGCGTCACCCGCGAAGAACTCGTAGTGCAGTTGCGGCTCGGGCCAGCCCCGCGCCCGCGCCGTGCCCAACACCGCGTCCATGAAACCCTTGGGCCCGCAGACGTACAGGTGCACGCCAGCAGCCGGCGTGGCCAGCAGCGCCGCGATGTCCAGCTTCTGCGCGGCAGCGCCGTCGTCGAAGTGAAAATCGACCTTGGCCGCGAAGCCGGCGCCAGCGATGCGCTGGTGGAACGCGGTGCGCGCCAGGGAGCGCGTGCAGTAATGCATCTCGAAATCGGCGCCGGTGTTGGCCAGCCGCTCGGCCATGCACAGGATCGGCGTCACGCCGATGCCGCCGGCCAGCAGCAGGTGGCGCCGGGCTTCGTGGGCGATCGGGAAGTGGTTTTTTGGGGCGCTGATCTGCAGCACCTGGCCTTCCGCGACCTGGTCGTGCATCGCGGACGAGCCGCCGCGCGAAGCCGGGTCGCGCAGCACGCCGATCAGGTAGCGGTGGCTCTCGGTGGGGTCGTTGCACAGCGAGTACTGGCGCGTGATGCCATTCGGCAATTGCACGTCCACGTGCGAGCCCGCCGCAAAAGCCGGCAGCGGCGAGCCGTCCACGGCAACGAGTTCGAAGGTGCAGATGTCGGCGGCCTCCTGCTGCTTGCGGGCGACGCGGACGGACAGGGTCGATGCGGTGCTCATGCTGGCCTCCTCACGTGCCGGCCGGCGCGTTGGCCGCCTGCTCCTCGGCGATGAGGCGA
>JAHFQI010000225.1 GCA_023259355.1 Comamonadaceae bacterium | reverse complement strand
GGCAGGGATAGGTTGATTGGTTTTCGCGACTGCCGGGTCTCGCCCCGGGCCGCAACCCAAAACCCGGCCCCTGCTCCTCACTCCGAACTCTGCTGCAACGCCCACATCGCCGCATACCGCCCCTGCCGCGCCAGCAGCTCTGCATGCGTGCCGCGCTCGATGATGCGCCCCGCCTCCATCACCAGAATTTCATGCGCATCCACCACCGTGGACAGGCGGTGGGCAATCACCAGTGTTGTCTTGTTCTGCGCGGCGCTTTGCAGTTCGGCCTGGATGGCGCGTTCATTGGCCGAGTCGAGCGCCGACGTGGCTTCGTCGAAGATCAGGATCGGCGGGTTCTTCAGCAGGGTGCGGGCGATGGCCACGCGCTGCTTCTCGCCGCCCGAAAGCTTGAGGCCGCGCTCGCCGACCATGGTGTCGTAACCCTTGGGCGTGGAGGCGATGAAGTCGTGGATGTGCGCTGCGCGCGCCGCCGCCTCGACCTCGGCGCGGCTCGCGCCGGGACGGCCGTAGGCGATGTTGTATTCGACCGTGTCGTTGAACAGCACGGTGTCCTGCGGCACGATGCCGATGGCCTGACGCACGCTGGCCTGCGTGACCTGCCTGATGTCCTGGCCTGCGATCAGGATGCGGCCACCGTCACCGTCGGGCCGCCCCAAGGTGACCGGCGCCCCCCCGGGGGGCAGCGAGCCCCACGCAGTGGGCGAGCGTGGGAGCAATGCATCCACATCGTAGAAACGGTACATCAGCCGCGCCAGCGTGGACTTGCCCGAGCCCGACGGGCCGACCACGGCCACGGTCTTGCCGGCGGGGATGTCGAAGCTGATGTCGTGCAGGATGGCGCGCGCCGGTTCATAGGCGAAATTCACGTGATCGAAGCGGACGGTCGCATCGCTGGCACCGGCCGCCAGGGCCAGCGGCACCGCGCCCGGCATGTCCGCCACCTCGCGCTCCTTTTCCATCAGCGTGAACATCTTGTCCAGGTCGGTCAGGCTTTGCTTGATTTCGCGGTAGATCACGCCCAGGAAATTCAGCGGGATGTAGAGCTGGATCATGAAGGCGTTGACCATGACCAGGTCGCCCAGCGTCATGCGGCCCTCGACCACGCCCTCGGTGGCGCGCCAGAGCATGGCCACCAGGCCCACCGCGATGATGAGCTGCTGGCCCACGTTGAGCATCGACAGCGTGGTCTGGCTCTTCAGCCGCGCGCGGCGCAGGCGCTCCAGGCTTTCGTCATAACGGCGGGCCTCGAAGCCTTCGTTGTTGAAGTACTTGACGGTTTCGTAGTTCAGCAGCGAATCCACCGCCTTGGAGTGGGCGGCCGAGTCGAACTCGTTGGCTTGGCGGCGGAACTTGGTGCGCCACTCCGTCACACCCACGGTGAAGGCGATGTAGAGCGCCAGCGCGGCCAGCGTGATCCAGGCGAACCACACGTCGAACTTGACGGCCAGGATGGTCAGCACCATCGCCACCTCGATCAGCGTCGGGATGATGGAAAACAGCGAGAACGAGATCAGCGACTCGATGCCGCGCACGCCGCGCTCGATGTCGCGCGTCATGCCGCCGGTCTGCCGCTCCAGGTGAAAACGCAGGCTCAGGGCGTGCAGGTGCTGGAAGGTCTCCAGCGCAATGGAGCGCGCCGCCCCCTGCGTGGCCTTGGCGAACACCAGCTCGCGCAGCTCGGTGAACAGCGTCGTGGACAGGCGCAGCGCGCCGTAGGCCACGAGCAGGCCGATGGGCACCACCAGCAGCGCGACCAGCGCCGGATTGGCCGACGGCGTCATGACATCGACCAGCTTCTTCAGCAGCAGCGGCACGCCCACGTTGGCCAGCTTGGCGCCAATCATGAAGACCAGCGCGGCCATGACGCGCCACTTGTAGCGCCAGAGGTAGGGAAACAGGCGGCGCAGCGTGCCCCAGTCGGAACGCGGCGAGGCGGCGCCGTCGGGCGCGGGGGGAGCGGATGAAACTTCGCCGTGACGACGCATGAGAGACAATCTAAAAAATGTTGGGGACAGCGCTGGCGACGCTTCGCGTCGCTGCGGTCTGTCCCGCACAGTATCAACGTACCCAGATTGTGCCCATGTCCACCGCTTCAAGCCCCGCCTCAAGCCCGAACGCGTCCTCGGCCATCCGCTCGAACCCCGCGCCCGTGGTCGCGCCGAGGGTGCCGCTGCCCACCGACAAGGAACTGGTGCTCAAGGTCGTTCCCATGCCCGCGGACTGCAATGCCAACGGCGACATCTTCGGCGGCTGGGTCATGGCGCAGGTGGACGTCGCCGGCTCCATCGTGCCCGCGCGCTACAGCCGGGGGCGCATGGCCACGGTGGCCGTGAACCAGTTCATCTTCAAGCAGCCGGTGCGCGTGGGCGACATCCTGTCGTTCTTCGCCGGCGTCAGCCGCATCGGCAACACCTCGATCACGGTGCAGGTGGAGGTGTACGCCGAACGCTACGACACGCAGGGCCACTACATCAAGGTGACCGAGGCCTCGCTGACCTATGTGGCGATCGACGAGCAGGGGCGGCCGCGACCGATTTCACGCATCTAGCAGCCCCCTGCCACGCGGCAACTGTGCACCGGGCGCCGCTCAGTGCCCCTGTGGCGAACGGCCGGTGAGCACGGCGGGTTGATCCGGCCGGTATTCAGGATCGGCCCCGGCCTGCTGGCAATGCATGAAACGCAGCATCTCACCAGCGCGCCGCCACTGCTTGAAGTGGGCGAGGTACTTGTTCTGCACCTCGTAGGCCTGGGTCTCGGCCGCCATCACCTGCACGCAGCCGGCAAACAGCCGGTCACCATCGCGCAGATGCTGCAGGTAATGCACCATCTCGTGAACGATGAAGGACTGGTCGGCGAGATCCTCCAGGTCCAGCGTATCGACATACAGTACCTGCCGCTCGTCGGTGTCATAAACCGCCACCAAGGTACGGCAGTCTCCCGGCCGTTCCGGGCAGACACGGCGCCGCAACTCGGCGACAGGCAACGCGCGGATGCCGGGCATGGCCGGCGGGTCCGGCAAGGCCGACAGCCGGCCAGCCCACTGCAATAGATCGGTCAGCAAGGCCGGATCGACCGACCCCGGGCGGGGCTGCCCACTCGCCGTGGCAACCGCCACGGCCAAGCACAGCCCCCAGGCGATGCGGCTCACGTCCCGGCCCCATGGGCACAGCCGGCTTGCTGCCCCACGTTGCGCGACCGGATGGCTGTTCATCGGCGGCCCCTCCTCCTCTGGGCTCCCCGACGGTTTCTCTGCGAAACCGCGGCGCCCTGAAGAAACAATAGGCCAGATGCGCGTTAAGTAAAGCGCATTCGGGCGACGGGCGCCCCGCAGTGACGCAACACCACCCTGGTTGAGATCCAGCATCCAGTCCCCGTGGTTGCCCAGCGGGAACTGGACGCCGGCGCACGCGGGCTCAAGACACGATGTACGCGCCAGCGCCCGTGGACAGCAGCTTGCCGTCGGCCGCCAGGAACTCCATGCGCGTGGACGCCACGCGCGAACCCAGGCGCATGACCTCGGCGCGCAGCTCGAAATACTCGCTGATGCCGGGCCGCAGGTAGTCAATGCGCAGGTCGATGGTGCCGAGCTTGCCAAAGCGATGCAGCCGCTGCTCGGGGGATTCGTCCATGTGGCGCGCGCCAATCGCCGCCATCACGGCCAGGGCCCCGGTGGTGTCGAGCCCGGCGCTGATCACGCCACCATGCACGCGGTTATGGCCGTAATGGCCCACGAGGTCGCGGCGCATGTCGATGCGGGCCGTCACGTGCGTGGGCGTGAGGCGGGTGATCTTCAGGCCGAGCACTTGGTTGAAGACGATCTTGTCCTCAAAGATCGCCTTGATGCCGGCGATGAACTCGGGTTCGAACTCGGTTTCAGGAGCAGGGGATCGGGTCATAAATTCCTTCAACCTTCAGACTTTGCTGAAGTCCGGGCGGCGCTTTTCCATGAACGCGCCGAAGGCTTCGCGGGCGGCGGGCTCGCGCAGCATGCGGCCGAAACTCGCGCCCTCCTCGGCCATCTGGGCGGCGATCTGCGTGGCCTGGCCTTTTTTCATGAGACGCTTGGTCTCGATCAACGAAGTCAGCGGCTTGATGGCCAGCTTGCGTGCAGCGCCCTGCGCGACGCCATTGACCTCGGTCGGCGGCACCACCCGGTTGACCAGGCCGACTTCGAGCGCGGCCTCGGCAAAGAAGGGCTCGCCCAGCAGCAGCGCCTCGGCCGCGCGGTGGTAGCCGAACATCTGCGGCACCAGCAGGCTCGACGCCGCCTCGGGGCACAGGCCCAGGTTGACGAAGGGCATGGAAAACGCCGCGTTGTCGCCGGCATAGACCAGGTCGCAATGGAACAGCATCGTGGTGCCGATGCCGACGGCCGGGCCGCTCACGGCCGCGATCACCGGTTTGGGAAACGCCGCGATGGCGCGCAGGAAGCGGAACACCGGGGCGTCCGCCGTCGCGGGCGGCTGGTTCAGGAAATCACCGATGTCGTTGCCGG
>JAHFQI010000080.1 GCA_023259355.1 Comamonadaceae bacterium | reverse complement strand
GCTCAATGCCCGTTGCGGGAACGGGCTGAGGCGAGGGTGCCGAAGCTTCAACATCAACCGCCTCGCCCTCGCGCACCGCCGCCTTGCGGCGCGACCAGCGACCGAGGAAGCCGTCAGTCACGACCCTTCTCCCCACCGCCACCGAATTTCTTTTCGGTGCTGACCGTCGCCGGGTTGCCGAACCGGTCCTGCAGCCCCTTGAAGCTCTGCGGGCGCTGGCGGCGCCGGGGTTCGTGCGTGTGGTGGGCCTCGGCGAACTCGCGCATCCAGGCGATCACGCCGGCGGGCGCGGGCACCTGCTCCACGGTTTCCTGCGCGTCCAGCCATCGGCCCGCGTCGTGGTAGCTCAGCGACACCATCACCGGCCGCGCCATCGGCCCGCCAGCCGCGCTGGCCTCGTCGTCCATGCGCCAGAGCACGAACCAGCAAGGTGCCGGCGTGGTGGCGTTGAGCAGGTAGCCCTCGGCATCGTCCTTGAAAAGCGCCACGGCGAAACCCGGATGCAGCCAGCGTTCCTCGTCCGCGCTCTTGAACAGCAGGCGCGGCAGGGCGCCAAACGCCGCCTCGTTGGGCACCACCTCGGCCAGCGCCCAGCGCCAGGGTTGCCAGCGGTTGTCCAGGCGCTCGCGGCGCATGATCACGGCGACTTCGATGCTGGGGTGCGGGCTCATGGCTGCAATGTAGCGGAGACCGCGTCAGCCTGCCTGCAGGTCGTCCGCTTGCACGGGCCGCGGCAGTTCGATGCGCACGCGCAGGCCGCCCAGATGGGGATCGCGGTCCATGTCCATGCGTCCGCCGTAAAAATCGACGATGTCGCCGGTGATGGCCAGACCCAGCCCGTGGCCGCTTTTCGATTCGTCGAGCCGCACGCCGCGCTGGAGAATCTGCTGCATCTCTTCGTCGGCGCAACCCGGGCCGTCGTCGGCCACGGTGATCTTCAGGCCACTGGCGGCCGGGCTGTCATCCATCGTGATGGCCACCCGCGCCGCGGCCCACTTGCAGGCGTTGTCCGCCAGGTTGCCGAGCAGTTCCAGCAGGTCCTCGCGATCGAACGGCAGCAAGGCATTGGGCACCGCCAGCCTGAAGTCGATCTGCTTTTCGCGGTAGACGCCGTCCAGCACACGAATCAGCACGGGCAACTCCTCCGCCGGATTGAAGTAGGCGCCCGCGCCAAAAGCCGATGCGCCCGCCAGCCGCGCGCGGCGCAGTTCGCGTTCGATGCGCTCGCGGATCGCACCGGTCTGCGTGCGCAGGTCCTGCCGCACCGCCGGGGGCACGCCCGGCTCGTCCGCGCTGCGGAACAGCACCGCCAGCGGCGTCTTCAGCGCATGCGCGAGATTGCCGATCGCCGTGCGCGACTGATTCAGCCGCCGCTGCATCAGGACCAGCAGGCGGTTGAGTTCATCGACCAGCGGCTTGATCTCCTGCGGCACCTCGCCAACGATCTGCGCGTGTTTGCCGGCGCCCACCTCGCGCAACTGGTCGCGCACGCCGGCCAGGGGCTGCAGCGCGCGCCGCACCACCACGCCTTGCAGCAACAGTGCGGCCAACAGCAGGGGCACAAACACCACCAGCGAGGCCAGGCTGAGCTCCCCTATTTCCTGGTTGGTCTCGCTCAGGTCTTCGCCGACGAACAGCGTCACACGATGGTTCTTCAGCATCTCGTGGCGCGCCAGCACCAGCAGGGGCTGGTTCGCCGGACCCGCCGTGTGGTAGTGCCATTTCTGTCCAGCGTTGTCGGCCTCGGTGGCCAGCGCAAAGTCCCCGAGTGACGGGGACCTGAACGCATCTTCGCCGTCGATCTGGACCAGGTAATAGTGACCGGACTGCAGCTTCAGGTAAATCGGCTCAATGCCCCGTGCATCCAGCCGGGGCCGGGGCCCGCTGTCAAAGTCAAGGGTCTCCAGCAGGGCGCTGCCGTCATGGTCCATATGGGTCAACATCTGCCCCTGACTGACCTTGCGGATCGCCACGCTCAACAGAATCCACTGCGCGACAAAAATCAGCACCAGCATCAGCGTGAGCGTCTTTGTGAGCCGGCCGCGAAGGGTTTTCATCTTCATGTCAGGCCGCCCTGGTGCCTTCCAGCACATAGCCCTGGCCGCGCCGGGTGGTGATCAGCTCGCTGCCCATCTTGCGGCGCAGGCGATTGACATAGACCTCGATCACATTGCTGTCGGCATCGTGCGCGCCGTCATAGATGTGCTCCATGAGCCAGGTCTTGGACAGGACGTCGCCGGGACGCTGCAGAAAGCAGCGCAGCATGCGGAACTCGATGGCGGTCAGCGCCTCCTCCCGGCCATCGTCGTGCACCAGCATCTGCCGGGCCTCGTCGAGCACCCAGCCGTCCACCGCCAGCCGCTGCGGCAAACGTCCGCGGCTGCGCCTGGACAGGGCCGCCAGCCGTGCGGCGAGTTCCTCGAAGTGGAACGGCTTGCCCACGTAGTCGTCGGCGCCGGCCTTGAAGCCGTCCACGCGCTCATGCCAGGCATCGCGCGCCGTCAGCACCAGCACCGGCACCGTGTTCCCTGCGGCACGCCAGCCCCGCAGCACGTCCAGCCCGGACTTGTCGGGCAGGCCCAGGTCCAGCACCACCAGATCGTAGGGTTCGACCTCGCCCAGATGGGCGGCATCGACGCCGTTGCGGGCCACATCGACGGCAAAGCCCGCGCGCGAGAGATCGCGCCGCAGCGTTTCGCTGAGGTGGATGTCATCTTCAACAAGAAGCAAGCGCAAGAAAGGGTCTCCCTCGGGCAAAAACCGGCGATACGGGTAACACTTTGTATTTACTGCCGCCGTTCAGCTTCAATTTAACCAATCTTTTTAAAGTCCCGCCAACTCAATCATCAAGGGACGCTCAACATGGCATCGAAACCTGCGGCAACCGGCCTGAAAATCAAACTGACGGCGGACACCGGCATCTCATCCACCGACCTGATCACCAGCCTGGGAACCAGCGTGGTGTCCGGCGCCGCGAGCGGTGACATCGTCACCTACCGGCTCAGTTCGGACGGCGGCAGCAGCTGGACCGCATGGACCGCCACGACCGGCACCATCGCCGCGCCCTCGCATGACGGCACCTGGCTCATCCAGGTCCAGGAGAAAACCTCGGGCGGCAAGCTCAAGGCCAGCACCTCGCTGACGTTCACCCTGGACACCACCGCCGCGGCCCCCAGCCTGACCCTCGTCAGCGACACCGGCGTGGCGGGCGACCACATCACAACGCAGGGCGCCCTGCAGGTCGGCGGCGTCGAGACGGGCGCGACCGTGCAATACAGCCACGACGCCGGCGCCACCTGGCAGAGCAGCTTCAGCGCCACGGAGGGCCTGAACAACGTGCTGGTGCGCCAGTCCGACAAGGCGGGCAATGTGTCGGCGTCCACGGCGTTCTCGTTCACGCTCGACACCACGGCGCCCACCGCGCTGAATGACAGCACCACCACGGACCAGGACACGCCGGTCCTGATCGACGTGCTGGCCAACGACACGGACGCCCACGGCGTGGCCATTGGCAGCATCGGCACCGCCGCGCACGGATCGGTCAGCCTCAACGGCGACGGCACATTGACCTACACGCCGAACGCCGGTTACTTCGGCAGCGACAGCTTCACCTACACCGCCACTGACGCGGCCGGCCTGAGCAGCAGCGCCACGGTGCAGCTGACGGTCAACGAGGTCATTGCGCCCCCGCCGCCCCCCGTGGGCAATTCCGCGCCGACCGTGGACGCCGCGCTGGACGTGTGGACGCCCATGAATCAACCGCTTACGTTGAATGCGCTGCAAAACGCCTGGGACGCGGACGGCGACGCGCTCACCGTGGTCAACCTGCCCGCCTCGCTGCCGGCCGGCGTGAGCTTCGACGTGGCAACCCAGAGCTTCACCTTCGACCCCACCGCCTACGGCGCGCCGACCACCGTCACGGTCAACTATGGCGTGTCCGACGGATTTGCGACCACACTGACCTTGGCGACCTTCGTTTCCAGCGCCTCGCCCTTCACCGCCCTCGATCCGGCGAGCGTGACCAACGCCACCGTGTTGACCAACGCCCTGCTGGCGCCGGGCGCCGGCATTGAGATCGACGCCGGCTCGATCGCCTGGCACGCATCGGGCGCCGGCTCCACCAACCTCTATGACGGCAGCCTGGCCGCGCTGGGCATCGGCGCCGGCCTGCTGCTGACCTCGGGCACCACGCCCGCCCCCGCGAACACCATGGCCTGGTTCGGGACGGACAACACCAACCCCGACGACCTCAACGGCTACAGCAATGGCGACGCCGACCTCGACGCGGTCGTGAACACCGTGTTCAACACGGTGTCGTATGACGCCACCACGCTGTCCTTCGACTTCACGGTCACCGATCCCAACGCCACGTCGATCAGCTTCGACCTGGTGTTCGGCTCCGACGAGTACCCGGAATGGGTCGACCAGTTCGTCGACGCCGCCATCGTGCTCGTCAACGGCCAGAACGTGGCCCTGTTCAACCACGACCCGCTGCACCCGCTGTCGGTCATCGGCTCCAACCTCGCGGGCAACTACTTCATCGACAACGCCGACGGCCATCTGCCCATCGAGTACGACGGGGTCAGCGCCCACCTGAAAATCGTCGCCCCGATCCATGCCGGCACAAACACCATCAAGATCGCCATCGGCGACACGGGTGACCACATCTACGACAGCGGCGTGTTCCTGGCCAACTTCCAGGCCGGCACGCTGCCCGGCGACGGCATGCTGATCGAGCAGCCCGGCACCACGGGCGGCGACGGCGACGACCTGATCGACCTGCACAACTCCACCGTGGGCTGCGTGGTCGACGGCGGCCGGGGCGACGACGTCATCATCGGCGGCAGCGGCAACGACACCCTCGTCGGCGGCTACGGCCGCGACACGCTCAAGGGCGGCGCCGGCAACGACCAGTTCGACTACCGCGCGCCGAAGGACTGGGCCGACCAGGACCGCGACACCCTCACCGATTTCAGCGGCAACACGGCCGTGCTGGCCAACGCGGCCGACACCCACGCTCTCAACGGCGACGTGCTGCTCGTCTCGTACGCCATGCTGGCGGGCATGCACGACCTGGTGCTCGGCGGCTTCACGCAACCGGAAGCCGGCCACTACGCCACGCTGTCGGAGGCCTGGCTTTCGACCCACACCGACGGCACCGCCGACTCGGCCCACGCGCAGTTCGTCTACAACGCGGCGACCGGCATGGTGAGCTTCGACGCGGACGGCGCCGGCAGCGCCAGCGCGGTGGAGCTGACCCTGATCGGCACCCATCCGGCGCAACTGCACGTGACGGACATCGTGGTCGCCGGGTGATGCCGCGCGGGCCGGGCCAGGCCCGGCCTCGGGCTGGCGCTCCGGCTGATCACCGGCACGGGCATCCGTGCCGGCGATCAGATGTAAAGTGGATCCGTTTTCCCGCTTGCCGATGTTGACGGACCCCACTTTGAGATGGCCACCCCTCGTCCTGAAATTCTTTTGCCAAGGATCGACGCCTCGCGCTGCACGGGATGCGGATGGTGCGTGGCCGCCTGTCCCTGGCATCTGCTGAGTCTGGAGTCGAAAGGCTGGAAGAAGTCCTCGGTGATCAGCGACCTCGACGCCTGCACCGGCTGCAGGAAGTGCGAAGTCAGGTGCCCGTTCGATGTGATCACCATGGTCCCAAGAACGCAAGCGCTGGTTGCCGATCACGGCCTCTGAGCGTGGCCGGATTCTGCGCGCCCACTCACCACCGTCCCGCCCATAGGACGCTGCGTTGCCGCTTTCCCCTCTTTTCGCGGCGCGGGTTCGCCCCCATCATTCATGTCATGCAGGGCGCGGCTGACGCGCCGTGAACTTCAGGAGACCCCTCATGCTGAAAACAGTCCTGTCCACCCGCAGCGCACCCGACCGCCACTGGGTCGGTGACGGCTTTCCCGTCCATGGCCTGTTCGACTACGGCGCTGGCGCGCGCGAGCGCAGCCCCTTCCTGCTGCTGGACTATGCCGCGCCGACCACCTTTGCGCCCACCACCGCGCGGCGCGGCGTGGGCCAGCACCCGCACCGCGGCTTCGAGACCGTGACCATCGTCTACGACGGCGAGGTGGAACACCGCGATTCCACCGGCCAGGGCGGCGTGATCGGCCCCGGCGACGTGCAGTGGATGACGGCTGGCGGCGGCATCCTGCACGAGGAATTCCATTCCACGCAGTACGCCAGGACCGGCGGCCCGTTCGAGATGGTGCAGCTGTGGGTGAACCTGCCGGCGCGCGACAAGATGACCGCGCCCGGCTACCAGGCGATCACGAACGCGCAGATCCCCGCCGTGCCGCTGCAGGGCGGCGCCGGCCAGCTGCGCGTGATCGCCGGTCACTACGAAGGCACGGCCGGGCCGGCCCGCACCTTCACGCCCATGAACGTGTGGGACCTGCGCCTCAAGGCCGGCCACGCCGTGGACCTGCCGCAGACCGAAGGCTGGACGGCCCTGCTGGTGGTGCTGGACGGCACGGTGCAGCTGCAGGGCGAGCAACTGCTGCGCGCGGCGCAGATGGCCACGCTGTCCACCGAAGGCACGGGCATCCGCATCGAAGCCAACAGCGACGCCAAGCTGCTGCTGCTCGCCGGCGAACCGATCGCCGAGCCGGTGGTGGGCCACGGGCCCTTCGTGATGAACAACCAGGCGGAGATCCGGCAGGCGATCGTGGATTTCAGCAGTGGTCGGTTTGGGCGGATGGGGTGAGGCGCGCCAGATTTGAGCATCAATGACCACGAATCAGCTTCGTCATCAGCGCTGCCGTCCGTCGCCTAAGCGGTGTTTCCCGTCTCTGCGCGGGCGTGACAAGGCAGAGCGTGGTCTTGATCTCGGGTCGTTCGAACGGTGACACGACCAGCCGCTTGGGATGTGCGAACACGCGGATGGCGTCCTCACTCAGAGTGGCGTGCCCGATGCCGGCACTCACGAGATCGAGGATCACCGATACGCTGGAAACCTCCCACACGACATGCATCGGCACGCCCGCCATCGCCGCTGCAGACTCCATCAACCTGCGATAGGTTTGCCCTCTCTCGGGCATGATCAGAGAGTACTTCGGCAGGTCCCGCAAGGTAACCGGGCCGGTGGGCGCCTGGTTTGCCGGACTGACAAGGCAAAGTCGTTCTTCTCGCAGAGGCTGGATCTCGAGCGAAGGCATCGGCTCCGGGCTGTGAACCAGCCCCAGGTCGCAGCGCCCTGAAACGAGCCATTCGGTGATGTGGGTCGAGAAGCCCTCGATGATCGCCAGATGGGCCTTGGGCATCTCATCACGGAAGGCCAAAATCAAGGGCAAGGTGTGCAGGCGCGCCAGAGTGGGCGGCATCGCGATCACGATGCTACCGGTTGGCTCATCGCGTTGCGTGACCGCGTTCTCTTTTGCCTGCTTGACCAGATGGAGGATGTTGTAGCAATGATCGAGCAGTCGGCGACCGGCCTCGGTGACCTCCACCCCCCGGCCGTGGCGCAGCAGCAATGGCTCGCGCAATTCAATCTCCAGCGCACGCACCTGCCGACTCAGGGCCGGCTGCGCCGCGCCGAGCACCAGTGCCGCCTTGCTGAAGCTTCCGTGTTCAGCGACATGCACGAACGTCTCGAGTTGGTTCAGGTTCATGGCCGGATCTTCTCACAAGCCATGCTGATTGTGCATAGCTGCTAGGGGTCTGCTAGATCTTGTTTGTAGGGGATTGCCCCCCCAGAATCGGGGCCAGCATTGATTCGTTCGATGCCAACCCCGTCCAAGCCGCTTCTGACCGGTGAGCCGATGGGCCATCGCGCAACGGGCAACCCTGAACAGCCCAGTGCTCAACCCCCTCATAGGAGACATGTCCATGCCAAACGAATTCACCTTGCCTGCCAACTCGCGGCGCGCCCTTCTGGCAGCGGGATTGATGTCGGCGCTGCTGCCGATCACAGCAGGTGCTCAAACCCGCTACCCGGAGCGACCGATCACCCTGATCGTTCCTTTCGCGGCCGGCGGTGTTGCCGATGTCACCGCACGCGTCATCGCAGACGCGATGGGCAAGACGCTAGGGCAGCCCATCGTGGTGGACAACCGCCCGGGTGCCGGCAGCATCGCCGCGTCGCAGGCGGTGGCGGGTGCAAAGCCGGATGGCCACACGCTGCTACTCATGAGCAATGCCAACGCGGTGAGCGTGGGCCTGTTCAAGAAGCTGCCCTACGACCCGGTAAAGGATTTCACTCCGGTTTCGACACTCGGCTACTTCGATCTCGGGATGTTCGTTCCCCGCAACTCGCGCTTCAATTCGCTGCGCGACCTGCTCGAGTTCGCCAAGAAGAACCCCGGCAAGCTCAACATCGCCACCATCGCGGTAGGCAGCACGCAGCACCTGGCTGCGGAGCTGCTCAAGTCGACAGCGGGTATTGATGCGGTCACCGTTCCGTTCAAGGCGTCCTCCGGCGTATTGGTCGCTCTGCGCTCTGGAGAGGTGGATGTCGCGCTCGAAATCCTGGCACCGATGGTGCCTCACGTGAGCTCAGGCGATGTCCGGGCGCTGGCGGTCACCGGCGAGAAGGCCAACCCGGCACTGCCCTCCACACCCACTGTGCAGCAGGCGGGCCTGGCCAGATACAACGTGGCGTCGTGGAACGCGATCGCTGTTCCGGCGGGCACACCGGCAGCGGTGGTGAGTCGCCTGAACCAGGCCGTGCGAGAGGCAGTCGCGTCCCCGGCGGTGCACTCGAAGCTCGAGCCGCTCGGTGTGCGGATGCAAGCAAGCACGCCTGCGGAAGGCCAGGCTCTGCTCGTCTCTGAAATCAAGCGCTGGGGTGACGTGATTCGAGCCGGCAAGATCAAGCTGGACTGATCTACCGATACCCCCTGAGCTGGATGTGGCTTCATACCAGCGTGGCCCCGGAACCCGGGGCTTTTTTGAATTGGCGTGACGCGCGGTAGATGGTAAGCGCGCTATTGATTTGGGGTTTGACGGACTGGTTTGGGTTGGAGATCTGGCCTTCCGCTTTGAGCCGACACCCGTCGCCCGCCCCCTCACACCCTCATCACCCTCACCGCGCAATACTTGAACTCCGGAATCTTCCCAAACGGATCCAGCGCCGCATTGGTCAGCAGGTTCGCCGCCGCCTCCACGAAGGCGAACGGGATGAACACCGCGCCGGGCGGCGTGCCGTCGTCGCGCCGGGTTTGCAGCACCACCTCGCCACGCCGTGAAGCCACGCGGATCGCATCGCCGGGCTGCAGGCCCAGGCGGGTCAGGTCGTCGCCACACAGCGAAGCGGTGGCGGCGGGCTCCAGCGCGTCCAGCACCTCGGAGCGGCGCGTCATGCTGCCGGTGTGCCAGTGTTCGAGCTGGCGGCCGGTGATCAGCACGAACGGGTACGCGGCGTCGGGCCGTTCGTTGGCGGGGATGATGTCGGCCGGCACCAGCCGCACGCGGCCGTCGGGCGTGGGGAAGTGGTCGTGGAAGACGATGGGCTGGCCGGGGTCGTCTTCGGTCAGACACGGGTAGGTGACGCTGGATTCGCGCTGCAGGCGCTCCCAGGTAATGCCGCCGATGGCGGCGTGCATGGCCTGGCGCATTTCGTCGTAGACGGCGGCGACGCCGTGGTACTCGCCTGCGTAGGGCCAGTCCAGGCCGATGCGCTTCGCGATCTGCTGGATGATCCAGAGGTCGGGTTGGGCCTCGCCGGGCGGCGTGAGGGCCTGCTGGCCGAGTTGGACCATGCGGTCGGTGTTGCTGACGGTGCCGGTCTTCTCGGGCCAGGCACTGGCGGGCAGCACCACGTCGGCGAGCCACGCGGTTTCGGTCAGGAAGATGTCCTGCACCACCAGGTGATCGAGGCTGGCCAGCGCATGGCGCGCGTGGTTCAGGTCGGGGTCGCTCATGGCCGGGTTCTCGCCCATGATGTACATGCCGCGCACCTTGTGCGGGTCGCTGTCAGGCGCCAGGCACTTGTGCATGATCTCGACCACGGTGTAGCCGGGCTCGGGGTCCAGCTTCGTGCCCCAGAAATCCTCGAACCAGTCGTGCACCGCCGGGTCGCTCACGCGCTGGTAGTTGGGGTACATCATGGGGATCAGGCCCGCGTCGCTCGCGCCCTGCACGTTGTTCTGCCCGCGCAGCGGATGCAGGCCGGTGCCGGGGCGGCCGATCTGGCCGGTGACGCTGGCCAGCGCGATCAGGCAGCGCGCGTTGTCGGTGCCGTGCACGTGCTGGCTCACGCCCATGCCCCAGAGGATCATCGAGGCTTTGCTGGTGGCGTAGGCGCGCGCCACTTCACGGATCGTCCCGGCCGCAATGCCGCAGATCGGCGCCATGGCCTCGGGGCTGTAACCCTGCACGTTGGCCTTGAGGGCCTCGAAGTTGTCAACGCGCTCGCGGATGAAGGCCTCGTCGGCCAGGCCTTCGTTGACGATGACGTGCAGCATGGCGTTGAGCAGGGCCACATCGGTGTCGGCCTTGAACTGCAGGGTGCGCCAGGTGTGGCGGGCCAGGTCGGTCTTGCGCGGGTCGGCCAGCACGATCTTCGCGCCGCGCTGGGCGGCGTTTTTCATCCAGGTCGCGGCCACGGGGTGGTTGCTCGTGGGGTTGGAGCCGATCACGAGGATCAGCTCGGAATGTTCCACGTCCTTGACCGGGTTGCTCACCGCGCCCGAGCCCACGCCTTCGAGCAGCGCCGCCACGCTGGAGGCATGGCACAGGCGCGTGCAATGGTCCACGTTGTTGCTGCCGAAACCGGTGCGCACCAGCTTCTGGAACAGGTAGGCCTCTTCGTTGCTGCCCTTGGCCGAACCGAAGCCGGCGAGGGCCTTTTTGCCGTGCGTGTCGCGCAGTGCCTTCAGCTGGCCTGCGGCCAGGTCCAGCGCCTCGTCCCAGCTCGCCTCGCGGAACACCTCGGACCAGTGCAGCTCGCGCGTCAGGTGGTCGGGGTCCTTGGGCACGCCGGGTTTGCGGATCAGCGGTTTCGTCAGGCGTTCGGGGTTGTGCACGTAGTCGAAGCCAAAGCGGCCTTTCACGCACAGGCGCCCTTCGTTGGCCGGGCCGTTCCGGCCTTCGACGCTGATGATTTTTTCATCGCGCACCTGGTAGGTGATGAGGCAGCCGACGCCGCAGAACGGGCAGACGGAATCGACTTTGCGATCGACCTCTTGCGAGCCGATGTGGGTCTTGGGCATGAGCGCGCCCGTGGGGCAGGCCTGCACACATTCGCCGCAGGCCACGCAGGTGCTTGCGCCCATGGGGTCGGCAATATCGAAAACGACTTGCGCGTGCGCGCCGCGGAAAGCCAGGCCGATCACGTCGTTGACCTGTTCCTCGCGGCAGGCGCGCAGGCAGCGGGTGCACTGGATGCAGGCGTCGAGGTTCACCGCCATCGCCGGGTGGGAAAGGTCCGCTGCGGGTTGCTCGCGACGCAGGGCGTTGAGTTCGGGGCGCGCGGCGACGCCCAGGCGGGCGGCCCATTGGCTGAGTTCGCCATGTTGGCCGATGCCACCGTCGTTCCACTTGTAGCCCGCGTCCGGCATGTCGGCCAGCAGCATCTCCAGCACCAGCTTCTGGCTCTTCACGGCGCGCTCACTTTGCGCCTGGACCTTCATGCCGGCCGTCACATTGCGGCAGCAGCTCGGCGCCAGCGTGCGCTCGCCGTCGATCTCGACCACGCAGGCGCGGCAGTTGCCGTCGGGGCGCAGGCCCTCGCTGTAGCAAAGCCGGGGGATCACCACGCCGTGGCGTTCGGCGGCCTTGAGGATGGATTCGCCTTCGAAGGCCTGGACGGGCTGGCCGTCGAGCGTGAACGCCACGGTGGCCGGCGCCAGGTCTTGCGGCTGGTTGGGCGCGTTCATGCGGCGGCTCCTGACGGCTGCACGCCGATTTCGTGCGGGAAATACTGCTGGATGCAGCGGATCGGGTTCGGCGCGGCCTGGCCCAGGCCACAGATCGAGGCGTCGCCCATGACCTGGCCCAGGTCCGCCAACGTGGCGTTGTCCCACACCGGCGCCGCCATGAGTTTCGCCGCCTTGACGGTGCCGACGCGGCAGGGCGTGCACTGGCCGCAACTTTCGTCGGCGAAGAAACGCATCATGTTGAGCGCCGCGTCGCGCGCCTTGTCCTGGTGACCCAGCACGATGACGGCAGCGGAGCCGATGAAGCAGCCATGCGGCTGCAGCGTGTCGAAATCCAGCGGCACATCGGCCAGGCTGGCTGGCAGGATGCCGCCGCTGGCGCCGCCAGGCAGGTAGGCGTAGAGCGTGTGGCCCTCGGCCATGCCGCCGCAGTATTCGTCCACCAGTTCGCGCAGCGTGATGCCGGCGGGCGCGAGCTTGACGCCAGGGTGCTTCACGCGGCCACTCACGCTGAAACTGCGCAGGCCCTTGCGGCCGTGCCGGCCCTGGCTGGCGAACCAGTCCGGGCCTTTTTCGACGATGTCGCGCACCCAGTACAGCGTTTCGAAGTTGTGCTCCAGCGTGGGCCGGCCGAACAGGCCGACCTGCGCGATGTAGGGCGGGCGCATGCGCGGCTCGCCACGTTTGCCCTCGATGCTTTCGATCATGGCGGACTCTTCGCCGCAGATGTAGGCGCCCGCGCCGCGGCGCAATTCGATGCGCGGCAGGGGGCAAGGCGGGTTGGCCTGAAGCGCGGCCAGTTCACGCTGCAGCAGCTTGCGGGCGTCGTGGTACTCGTCGCGCAGGTAGATGTAGACCGCCTCGGTGCCGACCACCTGGGCGGCGATCAGCAGGCCTTCCAGAAAGCGGTGCGGGTCGCGCTCCAGGTAATGCCGGTCCTTGAAGGTGCCGGGTTCGCCCTCGTCGATGTTGACGGCCATCAGGCGCGGCGCGGCTTGCTCGCGCACGATGCGCCACTTGCGGCCAGCCGGAAAACCCGCGCCACCCAGGCCACGCAGGCCCGAATCTTCCATGGCACGCAACACGTCCTCGGCCGGGGTTTCGCCGTTGACCACGGCGGCGGCCAGGCCGTAGCCGCCGGCTGCGCGGTAGGCGTCGTAGGTCAGGGCCTCGGGCGCATCCTGCACGGCATCCGAGGCCGGAATTTGATGCGCTGCGGCCACCACCGCGTCGGCCGCGGCCGGCGCCACGGCGCGCTGGCCCACCAACACGGCGGGCGCCTGTTCGCAGCGGCCCACGCAGGGCGCCGCGATCACGCGCACATCGGTGCCGAGCAGCTCGGGCAGGCGCGCAAGCAGTTCGCCCGCGCCCGCCATGGCGCAGGAGAGGCCGTCGCAGACACGTACCGTGAGGCGCGCCGGCCGCGCATCGCCCTGCAGCACCTCGAAGTGGTGGTAGAAGCTCGCCACCTCGAACACCTCCACCATGGGCAGCCGCATCTCGGCCGCCAAGGCCACGAGATGGCGCTCGAACAAGCCGCGGTGCGCGTCATTGAGCGCGTGCAGGTGCTCGATCAGCAGGTCGCGGCGATGGCCTTCAAGTGGCGCTTCGCCGATGAGGGCGCGCACCTCGCGCACTGAATCCTCGTCGGGCTGGCGGCCCTTGAGACCGAAGCGCGGGCGGCCGGACGCGGCACCCCGCAAATCGCGCAGGGGATGGACCGTGGGGTTTGAGAGCTTTTCCATTTGCGGCAATCAGGCAATTCAGGGGCCGCCGGCCGGTTCGACAGGTCAGCCCAGCGCCGGGCCGCCCCAAGCAGGGCTGGGCCCCCTCGGGAGGCAGCGAGGACACGGAGTGTCGAACGTGGGGGTCATTTCAATAGGTTTCGAGGTGCAGGCGCCCTTCGCGCTTGAGCGAGGGGCCGATGGCGTCCCAGCTCAGGCCGGCGTTCTGCACCACGTCGCGCAGGGCCAGCACCACGCCCTCCTCCATGCTCTTCAAGCCACAGACGTAGATGCAGGTGCTGGCATCCTGCAACAGGGGCGCCAGATCGGCCGCGCGCTCGCGCAGCACGTCCTGCACATAACGCTTGGGCTGGCCCGGCGTGCGCGAAAACGCGAAGTTGATGTCGATGAAGTCCTTGGGCAGGTTCTGCAACGGGCCGAAGTACGGCAGTTCCTCTTTCGTGCGGGCGCCGAAGAACAGCATCAGCTTGCCGCCTTCGAACTTGCCCGAGGCGCGCAACCGGCGGCGCCACTCGGTCATCGCGCGCATCGGCGCCGAGCCGGTGCCGGTGCAGATCATGATGATGTTGGACCGCGGGTGGTTGGGCATCAGGAAGCTGGCGCCAAACGGGCCGATCACCTGCACCTTGTCGCCGACCTGCAGGTCGCACATGTAGTTGGAGCCAACGCCGCGAACCGGATTGCCCTGGTGGTCTTCCAGCACACGTTTGATGGTCAGCGACACGTTGTTGTAGCCGGGCCGCTCGCCGTTGCGCGGGCTGGCAATGGAGTACTGGCGCGCGTAGTGCGGCTTGCCGGCCGCGTCCAGGCCAGGCGGGATGATGCCGATGGATTGACCCTCGAGCACCGGGAACGGCATGGCACCGAAGTCGAGCACGACGTGGTGGGTGTCGTAGTCCTTGCCCACCTCGGTGACGCGCACATTGCCCACCACCGTGGCGGTGATCGACTTCTCCGCGGCCTTGGGGCCGTAGAGGTTGGTGTAGGCATGCGCCGCCGACCAGGGCGGCTGCGTGGCGCCATACGCGGCGGAGTTGAACGGCGCCTGGCCGGTGGCGTCCACGGCCGGCTGCGGCGAAGCCTGCGCCGCCTGCTCGACCTCGCCCTCGGACACGCCGAAGGCGGCGAGTTCCTCCGCCGAAAGTTCAGCCGGCAGTTCGTCCCAGGTCAACTGCTCCTCGATGGAGTAGGCCTTGGCGCGCGGCATCATGCGCCAGTTGTCGATGGACCCCGTCGGGCATGGCGAAATGCAGTCCATGCAGAGGTTGCAGAGGTCGGCCTTGACCACGTAGTTGCGCGAGTCGTGCGTGATCGCGTTGACCGGGCAGATCGCCTCGCAGGTGTTGCAGCGAATGCAGATTTCGGGGTCGATCAGGTGCTGCTTGATGACAGCGGCGTCAGCGGCCATGTCCATGGCGGTCTCCGAAGGAAAAATTGGCTTTCAGTATGCATCAGGGCCACCCGGAGCGCACCCCGGATGACCCTGACCGTGAAGGCACTTAGTTGAATCGCACGTAGTCGAAATCCACCGGCTGGCGGTTGATGCCCATGACGGGCGGCGCGATCCAGTTGGCGAACTTGCCGGGCTCGACCACGCGGCCCATCAGGCTGGCCACGTAGGCGCGGTCTTCGGCGCTGGGCAGCCAGTCGTTGACCTTGGCGTTCCACTCGGCGTCGGACACCACGCGGCCGTCCGGCGCCACCTTGACGCCGGCCAGCGTGCCGATGCTGCGGTGGAAGGCCTTGTGCGGCACGGTGAGCTTGAACGGAATGCCGGCCTTCTCGATGATGCGGTTCCAGCGGTCCACGCCGCCGACGGAATCCTTGATGTAGTCGTCGCGCAGCACTTCGTTGAGCGCGTTGAGCATCGGCACGTCTTTTTCGACCAGCTGGCCGTTCACCACGTCGAGGATCTTGTAGGTGCTGCCCTTGAGCACGTGGTCGTCGGTGCGCTTGCCTTCCTCGTAGCGGCCCTTCAGGCCCGAGCTGTAGAAGGCGGCGGCGTTGCTCGACTGGTCGGCGCCGAACAGGTCGATGGTGACGCTGAAGTGGAAGTTGATGTAGCGCTGGATGGTCGGCAGGTCGATCACGCCGGCGGCGCGCAGCTTGTTGACGTCATCGGTCTTGAGTTCGTTCATCGCCGCGCAGGTGCGGGCGATCACGCGGCCCACGCCGGACTCGCCCACGAACATGTGGTGCGCTTCCTCGGTCAGCATGAACTTGGTCGTGCGGGCCAGCGGGTCGAAGCTCGATTCGGCCAGCGCGCAGAGCTGGAACTTGCCATCGCGGTCGGTGAAGTAGGTGAACATGAAGAAGGAGAGCCAGTCGGGCGTCTTCTCGTTGAACGCCTGCAGGATGCGCGGGTTGTCAGCGTTGCCGCTGTTGCGCTCGAGCAGGCCTTCGGCTTCTTCACGGCCGTCCTTGCCGAAATACTTGTGCAGCAGATAGACCATGGCCCACAGGTGGCGGCCTTCTTCCACGTTCACCTGGAACAGGTTGCGCAGGTCGTACTGGCTCGGGCAGGTCAGGCCCAGGTGGCGCTGCTGCTCGACGGAGGCCGGCTCGGTGTCGCCCTGCGTCACGATGATGCGGCGCAGGTTGGCGCGGTGTTCGCCGGGCACGTCCTGCCAGGCGGCTTCGCCCTTGTGGTCGCCGAAGTGGATCTTGCGGTCGGCTTCGCCCGGGTTCAGGAAGATGCCCCAGCGGTAGTCGGGCATCTTGACGTGGCCGAACTGCGCCCAGCCCTGCGGGTCCACGCTGACGGCGGTGCGCAGGTAGACGTCGAAATTCTGCGAGCCCTCCGGGCCCATGTCATCCCACCATTTGAGGAAGTTGGGCTGCCACTGCTCCAGCGCGCGTTGCAGCGTGCGGTCTTCGGCCAGGTTGATGTTGTTGGGGATTTTTTCGCTGTAGTTAATGCTCGACATGGAAGTCTCCTGAGACAAATCTACGGTGGACTCAATTTAGGTTGCCGCAGGCCCCACCGGGAAACCTGCGACACAACAGTTCAGACTCAGACGCGATTCAGGTCGAAGGCGACTTTCTCGCCCTTGCCATAGACCTTGAGCGCACCCTTTTCGCCGACGGCGTTGGGGCGCTGGAAGATCCAGTTCTGCCAGGCGGTCAGGCGGCCGAAGATGCGCGTGGCCATGTTTTCCTTCTGGCTGAAGCGCAGGTTGGCCTCCAGGCCGGTCAGCGCATCGGGCGACATGGCGGCGCGCTCTTCCATCGCCAGGCGCACTTCGTCGGCCCAGTCGATGTCGTCCGGCGCGGCGGTCACCAGGCCCAGGGCGAAGGCGGAGTCGGCGTCCAGCGCCTGGCCCACGGCGCCGCGGGCGGCTTCCATCGGCGCGACTTCCTCGTAGAAGCGGCGCTGCAGGCGCGACTGGTCGTTGACCATCGGGAAGAAGCCGAAGTTCATTTCACTGAGCGTCAGCTTCGGCGCCTTGTCGGCGTCGTCGGGCAGGGCCAGCATGTAGGCGCGGTCGGCGCAGAAGGCCAGCTCGGCCAACGTGCCGGCAAAGGCGGAGCCTTCCTCGATCAGCGCGAACAGGCTGCGCGAGGACACGTCCAGGCGGGCCAGCGTGCGGCGCAGCAGGCCGATGGTTTCGCGCACCAGCCAGTGGTCCTTGTTCGCGAGCAGCACGGCGTCGGCGGCCAGCACGGCGGCGGCGTCCCCACTGGTTTTCAGCACCCAGGTGCCCATTTCCAGTTCGTTGGTGCGCATGTGCAAGATGGCGTCGTCGAGTTCGCGGGCCATCTGCAGCGGCCACCAGGCCACGCCGGCGGCTTCGATGGCGGCAATGTCGGCCGGCTGGGCACCCGTGGGGGCCTTGACGGTGAAGGTGGCGGCGCGGCGGGCGCGGTCGATCTCGACGGTGACGTGCTCGTAGGCCAGACGGTCGGCGTCCAGCGTGCGGACCAGCGGGGTCAGTGCCACGCCCTTGCCGTTGGCAGGGCGGTCGCTCTGGGCGGCGAGCTTGTCAGCGCGCTCGCGCACCACCTGCTGGAACTGCTGGGGCTTGGCGATGGCGTCCACCAGGCGCCAGTCCACGGCGCGCTGGCCGCGCACACCTTCGGACGTGGTGCAGAAGATGTCGGCCAGGTCGTGGCGCACATGGCGCTTGTCGGTCACGCGGGTCAGGCCGCCGGTGCCTGGCAACACGCCGAGCAGCGGCACTTCG
>JAHFQI010000224.1 GCA_023259355.1 Comamonadaceae bacterium | reverse complement strand
GCTTTCATCGGGGCTGTGAAAATCGCTGCCGCGCGAGGCCGCAAGACCGAACTCCTTGGCCGTGCCCGCGTACTGCACGGCTTCCGCCGCCGAATGGCTGCCCGTGACCACTTCCACGGCCCGGCCGCCGTGGGTCTTGAATTCGGTGAACAGCGCGTATTCCTCGTTGGGCGTGAAGTCGTAGCGCGCCGGGTGCGCGATCACGGCCACGCCGCCCGCTTCGGTGATCCATCTGACGGCTTCGCCAAGGGTTGCCCAGCGGTGCGGCACGAAGCCGGGCTTGCCCTCGGTCAGGTACTTGCGGAACACCTCGTAGGTGTCCTTGCACACGCCCGAGTCCACCAGGAACCGCGCGAAATGCGTGCGCGAAATCAGCTCGGGGTTTCCCACGTACTTGAGCGCGCCCTCGTAGGCGCCCTGGATGCCCACCTGCGCCAGCCCGTCCGACATTTCCATGGCCCGCGCGCCACGTCCGCCACGGGTCTGCAACAGGCCCTGCCTGATGCGCGGGTCGTCGGCGTCAAAGCCCAGCCCGACGATGTGCACGGTCTTGCCGGCGAAGGTGACGGAGATCTCCGTGCCGGTGAGGTATTTCATGCCCTCGGCCCGCGCGGCGGCCAGCGCCCGGTGCTGTCCGCCAATCTCGTCATGGTCCGTGAGCGCCCACAATTCCACGCCATTGGCCTTGGCGCGCGCCGCCAGCGCCTCGGGGGTGAGCGTGCCGTCGGAAACGACGGAGTGGCAGTGGAGATCGGCGTTGAGGATGGAAGTCACGGATTGATTCTAGGGTTTAACCCAAGCCCTTGCTTTGGGCGCCGCCGCCGGATAATCGGGCCATGCTTGAACTGGTGCTGATACGTCACGGTGAAACCGACTGGAATCGGGAATTGCGCTTTCAGGGGCAGGTGGATGTGCCGCTCAACGCGACCGGCCACGAACAGGCGCGCCGGCTCGCCGGGCGGCTGGCCGACGAGCCGGCGCACCAGTTCTTCAGCAGCGATCTGACGCGCACCCTGCAGACGGCCGGACCGGCGGCGGACCGCATGAAGCTGCCCAGCATCGGCGATGCCGCCCTGCGCGAGCAGGCGTTCGGCGTGATCGACGGCATGCGTGTGCCCGACATTAAGCAGCAACACCCGGACATCTGGGCGCGCTGGCTGGCGTTTGACCCCGACTACGCGCCGCCCGGCGGCGAGAGCCAGCGGCAGTTCCAGGCGCGGGTGATGGGGGCCGTCGGGCGGCTGGTGCAGCACCACCGCGGGCAAAAACTGGTGATCGTGACGCACGGCGGCGTGCTGGACCTGATTTACCGTGCCGCGCGCGGCCTGCCCCTCGGCGGCCCCCGGCAATGCGACATTCCCAACGCCGGGATCAATCGGGTGCGCACCGATGGGAGTGTCCTGGAAATTGTCAGCTGGGCGGACACCCGCCACCTGGCCGATATGCCGCCCCAGCCGGTGTACGACCAGACCCGGCTGGTCAAGCCCAGGCCGGCATAGGCGGTCTCGGGCCTCGCCTCGCCGTTTCAGGTCGCGGGCGGCTCGGGCCAGGGGCGCTGTGTTTCCCGGATCAACTCGAACGCCCGGGCGACCTGCAGCACGCCCAAGTCGTCGAAGCGTGCGCCGGCAATCTGCAGGCCGATGGGCAGGCCGCCGCGCGTGTGGCCGCAGTTGATGGACGCGGCGGGCTGCTCCGACATGTTGAAGGGCACGGTGAAGGCGATGTGCTCCAGCGGGCGCAAGGGGTCGTTGGTGGGTGACGGCAACTCGGCCGCGAAGGCGGGCATGGGCGCGGTGGGAGAGATCACATAGTCGAACGCCGCGCAGGCCTTGACGCTGGCCACGCGCACGGCGTGGAACTGGCTCGCGGCCCGGAAGGCGGCCTCGCCGTCCATGCCGGCCACGCTGTCGGCCCAGTCCCGGATGTAGGGCAGCACCTTGGCCTTATCGGCCGGCGCCAGTGCCGCGAGGTCGATGCGCGAGCGCATGCGCCAGAAGTGGTCCATGCCGTCGAGCATGGCCTGCGTCATGAAGGGCCGCAGGGGCTCGACGATGGCGCCCGCCGCCTCGAAGCGCCGCGCGGTCGCCTCCACGGCAGCCCGCACCTCTGGCTCCACGGGCAGGCCGCAGCCGGCGTCCAGCAGCAGGCCGATCCTGAGGCCGCGCAGCTTTTCCGGACCCTGATCGAACGACGCCCAGGCGATGTCCTGAACGGGCAGGCTCATGCTGTCGCGCGCGTCGGGCTGGCTCAGCACCTGCATCATCGCGGCGGCGTCGGCCACGGTGCGGGTCATCGGGCCGGCGGCGCGGCCGGTGTAGGGCGGGTCGATGGGAATGCGGCCCAGGCTGGGCTTGAGGCTGAAGATGCCGCACCATCCCGCAGGCAGCCGCAGCGAGCCGCCGATGTCGGTGCCCACGTGCAGGGGCCCGTAGCCGGCCGCCGCCGCGGCCGCGCCGCCCGCGCTGGAGCCGCCGGGGGTCTTGCTCAAATCCCAGGGGTTGCGGCTGAGCGGGTGGAAGCTCGACAGCCCGGACGACAGCATTCCGTAGTCGGGCATGGTGGTCTTGCAGACCAGCACGGCGCCGGCCTCGCGCAGGCGCGCCGCGGGCGGTGCATCGTCGGCCGCTGGCGCGAGGTGCGTGGCGGCGGTGCCCAGCGGCACGGGGTCGCCCCGGGTGGCGATGTTTTCCTTGATCGTGACGGGCACGCCGTCAAGCGGACCGAGCGGCCGGCCCTCGCGCCAGCGCGCCTGTGAGGCCGCCGCCTGCGCCAGCGCCAGGTCCGGGCGCAGCAGGTAGCTGGCCCGCAGATGCGGCTCCCATTGGGCGATGCGGTCCAGCACCGCCTGCGTGACCTCCACGGGCGACAGATCCCGGCGCCCGTAGGCCGCTGTCAATTCGGCGGCCGAAAGCGCGTGCAGCCCGGTCATGGGGAGGGCCTCAGGACCAGGACAGTGCGCCGATGTCATTCACGAACACCGGCATGTCTTTCCAGAGGCCGCGCACGCCTTTCTGGGCGACCGTGATCCACTGCGGCTGGAAAAGGAAGGCGTGAACCGCGTCGTTGGCCAGCAGGCGCTGGGCCTCGGCCAGCAGCTTGGCCCGGTCGGCGGCGCGCGGGGCGTTGTTGATCTTGTTGTAGATCTCGTTGAACTTGGGCGATTCGTAGCCCCAGTAGTAGCCGGGCTTGGCGAAGTTGCCCAGATCGAAGGGTTCGACGTGCGAGATGAGCGTCAGGTCGTAGTTCCTGTTGCCGTACACACCGCTGAGCCATTGGGCCCATTCGACGTTCTGCAGCTTGGCCGTGATGCCGATCTTGGCCAGCTGCGCGGCAATCACCTCGCCGCCCTGGCGCGCATAGGGCGGGGGCGGCAGGATCAGGCTGACCTCCAGCGGTGTCTTGACGCCCGCCTCGGCCAGCAGCGCCTTGGCCTTGTCCGGGTTGAACGGGTTGATGCCGGTGGTGTCCACGTAGCCGAAGGCGCCGGGCACGTAGTGGCTGCCGATGGGCACGCCAAAGCCGTCGGCGGCGCCCTCGATCACGGCCCTGCGGTCGATGGCGGCGGAGATGGCGCGGCGCACGCGCACATCGTCGAACGGCTTTTTCTTGTTGTTGATCGCCAGGATGGTCTTGGCGCGCGAGCCGCTGATCACGATCTGAAAGCGGGGATCGCGCTTGAACTGCTCCAGGCTTCGGCCGGCCGCCACCCGCGGGAACACGTCCACATCGCCGGACAGCAGCGCCGCGACCTGCGCGGCCGGATCGGAGATGAAGCGGAAGGTCGCCTTCTTCATCTTGATGGACGCGGCGTGGCGGTAGTCCGCCCATTTGGCCAGGGTCACGGACGAGCCCTTGCTCCAGCTTTCGAGCTTGTACGGACCGGTGCCCACTGGCTTGGTCGCGTTGGTGTCGGCGCTCTTGGGCTCGACGATGATCGCGGTGGCCTGGCCCAGCAGGAACAGGAAGTCGGGGTTGAGCTCCTTGTTGATGATGACGAGGGTGTGGTCGTCCAGGGCCGCCACTTTTTCCATGGCCGCGAAGGTGCGTTTGTCCTTGTTGGTGCTTTTCTCGGTGGCGGCGCGCTCGAAGGAGAACTTCACCGCGGCGGCGTTGAAGGGCTCGCCGTTGTGGAACTTCACGCCGCGGCGCAGCTTGAAGGTGCAGGTCTTGAGATCGGGCGAGATTTCCCAGTTCTCGGCCAGCAGCGGCGTGATGCTGCCGTCGGCGTTGATCTTGGTGAGCGTCTCGAAAATGTTGTACTGGACGATCTCGGCAATCGCCGAGGCCGCGCCCGCGGTCGGGTCCAGCCCCGGCGGCTCCAGCGTCATGGCCAGCACGACGGCGTCCTTGCGCCGCTGGGCCAGCGCCGCGAGCGGCAAGCCGGCCAGCGAGGCGGTAGCCATGGAGGTGAGGGCGAAGTCGCGGCGTTTCATGGGGGGCATCTCCTGTTTGATGGGCGCATGTTAGCAACGAACCTGCGCCGGTTCAGAAGGCCACTTGCGGAACGGCC